>CAZHJV010000001.1:0-87111 GCA_964533525.1 uncultured Methanomassiliicoccales archaeon
TGTTCCTGACATCGGAAATGGCCCTGTCTATCGCGACGGCCACGGAATTGGACCGGGGGGCCAAAGACAGATAGATCACGGCCTGCGTGAGTGCGAAACGACACTCCGGCATGCCCATGTTCTTGCATGCGAAGAATGCGGACGTTGCGATGAGGAGGGCATTGGGATCCGCCATCCCCACATCGTCCCCCGAAAATTCTATGAGTCTTCTCGCAATGTAGCAGGGATCCTCCCCTCCCTCGAGCATTCTGGCCAGCCAATAGACGGCCGCATCGGGATCGGAGTTTCTCATGGACTTATGCAATGCGGAGATGACATTGTAGTGTTCCTCCCCGCTCTTGTCGTAAAGGAGTGCCTTACGGGTTATGCAGTCCGCGACCGCATCATCCGTGACGGAGACACGGTCTCCCGCGGAGGGGCTGTCGGCCACGGCCGCCTCGAGAGTGTTGAGGGCGGTCCTCGCATCGCCGTTCGCATATTCGGATATTATACGGATGATGTCGTCGGAAGCGGAAACCTCCTTTCCCGGGAACCCTTCCGCGAGGGCCTTCCTCAGAAGCACGGATATGTCTTCCGCCGTAAGGGGCTGCAGGACCAGCACCTTGCACCTGGACAGCAGGGCGGAATTGACCTCGAACGAAGGGTTCTCCGTGGTGGCCCCTATCAGGATTATGCTCCCTTTCTCCACAAAAGGCAGGAATGCATCCTGCTGGGCCTTGTTGAAACGGTGGATCTCGTCCACGAAAAGAACGGTCCTCCTTCCGGACTGTCTCCTCTTCTCGGCGGCGGCCATGATCTCCTTTACCTCCTTGGTCCCGCCGGTGACGGCGGAGAAACTGACAAACTCCGCCTTGGTGCGTTCGGCGATTATCCCCGCGAGCGTGGTCTTCCCCACGCCGGGAGGTCCCCAGAAGATCAGCGACTGTATCCTATCCTGCTCGATCATGCTGCGGAGGATCTTCCCTTCGCCCAGAAGGTGCCTCTGTCCCACGAAACCGTCGAGGGTGCGGGGTCTCATGCGGCCCGCGAGAGGCATGGTCTCCGCCGTCTCAACAGGCTTCGGATCATCGCCGAAAAGAGTGGTCTGCGCCATCCGTTTTCCTCCCCCGTCCGATGGATGTCCGCATATTGAACGTTAACGCAGGGTGCCTGCGCCCCTGAATACGGCGAAGAACTGTAAAATCGGGTCTGGCACATTGGATTTAGAAAGTATGCACGCAGAAGCGGAGAAAAGGAAGTGGTGCAGAGGGCGGGATTTGGACCCGTGGACCGCTAGGGATTAGGCCCTGAACCTAACGTCGTTGGCCAGGCTTGACTACCTCTGCAGTAAAACCGCTTATCAGTTTTTACTATAAAAACAGAATGGTTAAAGAAAGGAAAAACTTTGAACAGGAAAATGACCCGAAGGGTGAAGCGGGATGCTTCACTCCTTCATGATCTTCATCCAGCCGCCGGACTCGTAGATAGCGAGTTTCCTCTGGCCGAGAATCTCCTCGAACTCATCCCATGTGATGACATCGAGCCTGTTGTTGGTTCCTTTCGTGAACTGAACTCCGGAGGTGCCCTTGACCTTTCCGGGCTTGAGGCCCTTGATTTTAGCGATGTTCTTCGCCTTGTCGAACGCAATCTTCTGCATTGCCATGTGTATCCCACTGCCGTTTCCGGCAGAGACACTATCTAAATCGTTTATATTTATAATTAGTGCTGGCACATTTGATTTTCGGCACCGTTATGCACAACTGGCACATCCTATTCCGGTAATCGGGTGTCTGGACGGTTCCGCGCATCGGAGATGCCGTTCCGGGTTTGAAAATCGCAGAAAATGGAGCATTCGTCCAATTCGAACGAAAAACATTAAACCGAACCGCCTATGGATGTACCATGGAAAACGGAGAGGAGGGGAAAATCTCCGCACTAGACTGTGCGGATGTCACTCCGGAGAAAGCTCAGGCCGTGGGTCTGCATCTCGGTACTGTTTTCAGAACCGTCGCGGTGGGCAGGGACACCTCGCCCGGCAGCCCTGCGGTCTGTCAGGCCCTCGAATCGGGGGTTACCGCCGCAGGTGCGGACGCCGTCGATGCGGGCATAGCGCCGACGCCCGTCCTCTGCTATGCGTACAAAGGGATAGACGGATGCATCGTCAGCATCGGATGTCCGGACACGTACGGCGGCGGGATCGGAATATCCGTCTACGGACCGGACGGCGCGTGCATCCCCTCGAAGAGACTGGAGGAGATCCTCGGCGGCGACATCGGGGAACTCCCCTCCTACAGCGGCATCGGGAGGATCGTCACCGACTCCTCCGCCAACAGAAGGTACACGGAAGGCTTCGCGGACGAGGATCTGAAGAACGGAGGATTCGCCGTACTCGACTGCGGATGCGGAAGTCCGTCCCTCTGCGCTCCCCTCGCCCTGTCCGAAATGGGCGCGGATGTCATCAGCCTCAATGCGCACATGGGCGAGAAGACGCCTCCCAGATCACCCGGGATCGGCAAAGCCGACCTTGCGAACCTCTCCGACTTCGTGAACGCCAGTACCGGAAGCATAGGGCTGGCGTACAACGGGGACGGCACGAGGTTCGCCCTTATGGACGAAGGGGGGAAATTCGTCACGGGGGAGAACCTCCTGGCACTTATGATAAGGTTCCTCCGCCCCAAGGTCGCCGTGATCCCCTTCGGATCGTCGGAGGCCGTGGAGGATGCATTCTGGGCCCCCGCCCTCGATTACGACAGGAATCCGGGAGAGGAGGAGAACAGGAGGATCATCAGGGCGGACGGCACCCTCGAAGCCGTCACCTCCGCCGCGGCCGACAACAATGCGGATTTCGCGGGGATGGCGGACGGCACGTTCATATTCCCCCGCAGATCCATGTGCCCCGACGGCATCTACGCCTCGGCCGTCATCTCGTGTCTTGCGGGGCAGAGGAGCATAAGGAATATCCTCGAGGACAACCCGTCCTACCTGAACATGAGCGCGACGGTGAAATTCTCCGGAAACACCGAAATTTTCGGAAGAAGATTCCTGGAGGAGATCAGAAACTACGACATAAGGGAGGTCGCCATCGGAGACGGCTGGAAAGTCGTCATGAAGAACGGGATCTACTTCGTCAGACAGGATCAGAACGATCCCAAACTGCTCAGGATAAATGCGGAATCCAGGGACAGGGTGTATCTCGTATCGATGCTGGATCAGGCCGTCGGCATTCTGGAGAACTGCACGGCGGATCACTGATCCGCCCTGGTCCCGTCCGCGTAGAGCATGTCTATACGGATGGGTTCTCCTGCCGAATTGTACGCCTGCCAGCTCCTGCGGTCGTAAGGCTGGCATGTGATGAAATGCACCCCGCCCATGCTCCCGAACACGTCTCTGTCGTCATCGGACGCCTCGTTGGAGTAGCCGGGATGGGAATGCGCCGAACCGCTCCTGTGGAAGTCCACCGGCTCCATCCAGTCGAAGATCACGCTGTGGGAATCCCCGAATATGGTCCCCGGCAGCATGACCATCTCGTCGATGATGCCGTCATGCTCACGGTGGAGGCATATGAACTCGTCCGGATACGTGGATTTGGCCGATTCGTTGAGGGAATCGATGAAATCGACGCTCACCCCCCTTATCTTCGTCATAACATGTCCACCAGCTTCGTCCTGACGCGGCGGTAGAATCCCTTGTGGAAACTGACGAACCTCGCCTTCTCGGCGGATCTCACGAAATCGATCCTCGCACCGCCGTCGACCGGGTGCTCCGTACGGCCGTCGATCACGAGGAGGCATCCCTTGTCGAGGACGCACTCGACGGTGACCTTGGAATCCGAGGGGACCACGAAAGGTCTCGAGGAGGAGTTGTATGCGGCCATCGGCACGATGACGAAGGCGCCGACCTTCGGATCGACCAGCGGTGCGCCGAGACTCATGGCGTATCCGGTGGAACCCGTCGGGGTGGACACGATTATCCCGTCCGCCCTCACCTCCGCGGCGGGTTCGTCGTCCACGTATATCCTGAACTGGCGGATCTTGGCCACGGAATCGGTATGGACGACGGCCTCGTTGACGGCCGCCTCGAAGGGTATGCCCTCGGACGAAGAGTCTATCTTGAACCTCTCGTCGATGTCGTAATCCCCTCTCAGGACCCTGCCTATGCCGTCCTCTATCTCGTCGGTGCCCACCTCGGCCAGGAATCCGACGCCTCCGGCGTTGATCCCCAGCACCGGGGCGCTGTTCTGCATGAGGGTGCGGAGGATGGTCCCGTCCCCGCCGATGGTCACCATGATGTCGACCCACATGTCGCTGATCTCGGAACCGGGCTTCCCGGCGATCTTTCCCGCGGAGACGTCGAAAACGATCTTGCTGTCCCCGAGGGCTTTCACGACCCTGTCCACATACTCCTTGACCCCCGGGACGTTCGGATTGGCGACGATCCCGAACACGGGGCCCTCCTCCTTCCCCTTGGCGCGTTTCCTCATGACGAAATCGAAGAGGACAGGATCGGCGCATGCCAGGAAATTGGAGCGGGTCTCGAGGCTGAAAGGCATGTCGAGCGCCTCCCCCCTCAGGTCGTAGATGTGCCCGCCGGCTTCCATGAGTATGAGGTAGCTTGCGGCGATATCGACCACCCTCACGGCGCGGTTGTACCTCTCGGAGTTCATATAGAACCCGTCCGCCTGCCCTTCGGCGACGAGCTCCATCTCCAGGGATGCGCATCCGTAGGCGCGGGAGGATTTGACCCTCTTCGCCAGTTCGAATGCGGTGGGGTCGGCACCGTTGCCGAGATAGATCATCATGAAGAGGTCCCTCTCGTCCGGCTTCCTGACGTGTATCCGCCTGCCGTCCTTGAACGCCCCCTTCCCTTTCTCCGCCCACACGGACTCGCCGGTGACGACGTTGCGGAGATATGCAAGGCGTATGTCGGAGAGGCGGCTCTTCCCGACGGCCATGGACACCGTGTACAGCGGAACCCCCGCGATCGCATTCGAAGTCCCGTCTATGGGGTCGAGTACGAGGGTCTCATCGAAACCGTTGTCCACATACCCGATCTCCTCGCTCAGGACGTTCAGCGGAACGGCGTTCCTCACGATGTAGTCGAGGACGGTGTTCTCCGCCACCTTGTCCACCTCGGAGGTCGGAGTCCCGTCCGCTCCCATCTCGATATCCTTCCCCATCTCCTGACGGGGGATGAGGCGGACCGCCTCGGCCACGGCATCCGCGATGGCTTCCAGCGTCTTCAGCATGCTTTCCATGCCCATGTCTACCGTACAGGCGGCTTTTAAGGTTGTCCCTGCTCCCTGTTTTTATATCATCCGACGTATCGGGATGGCATGCAGCCGCTGGAGTTCTCGGACGGTACGGTATTCTCGGAGAGGGGACGGATATACACGGTATCCGCGGCCCCGGGGCACCGCGTGTACGGGGAGAGGACCCCCGTCGTGGACGGGACCGAATACCGCGAATGGAATCCCAGGAGGAGCAAGCTCGCCGCATACATAACCAACGGCGGGAAGGTCATGCCCATAAAGAAAAGCGGGAACATCCTGTACCTCGGCGCATCCAGCGGCACGACCCCGTCCCACGTCTCCGACATCGCGGCCGAAGGAAAGGTGTACTGCGTGGAATTCTCCCCCAGGATGTTCAGGGAACTCGTGGGGAACTGCACCCCGAGACCGAACATGATACCCATCCTCGCGGATGCCACCAAACCGTCGGAATACAGATTCCTGGTCGGATCCGCGGACGTCGTATACGAGGATGTGGCACAGAAGAACCAGGCGGACATCCTGGCAGACAACATGGAGGAATTCGGTGCGAGATACGGCATGGTGGCCGTCAAAGCCCGCTCCGAGGACGTGGCCGAATCCCCGAAGGTCATCTTCCGCAG
Source organism: uncultured Methanomassiliicoccales archaeon (assembly GCA_964533525.1). Lineage (GTDB taxonomy): Archaea > Thermoplasmatota > Thermoplasmata > Methanomassiliicoccales > Methanomethylophilaceae > Methanomethylophilus. The sequence continues at coordinate 5,869 of CAZHJV010000001.1, forward strand.
GGCGGAGGAGAGACTCAGGGAGAGGGGGATGAAGATCCTCGACGCCCGCAGTCTGGAACCTTTCGAGGACTCCCATGAGATGATCGTGGTGGAGAAACTATGACCGCGGCGGACGACTCCGACGACACCGTTTACACCGTCGCATTCAGGGACGGAAAGTTCCTCATGGTATGGAACCCGAAAAGGGAGGGGTGGGAGATGCCCGGAGGCCATGTGAAGAAAGGCGAAGACTTCGCCGCCGGGGCCGCAAGGGAGTTCTCGGAGGAATCCGGATGGACTGCGGAGATCGTGAAGATCCGCGATCTGGGACATTGCCGCGTATGTGCGGGGATCCTCGTCGGGGAACCTTCTCCGGACCGCGAGATGGAATACCGCCTCTTCTCGGAACTTCCGGAGGAACTCGCATTCCCCCGCGAGGAATACCTCGACACGGTGCCGTGGGCGGAGAAGGCCTTGTACGGAACCGGGGATTCCTCCTGACCTCCCTCATACTATCTTTTAAATACTGTGTTCCAATAGGGAAACCCAGCCTCGCCGCCAAGATGAGTGATTCATTATGGCAAGAATGCATACTAGAAGAAAGGGAAAGGCGTGCTCCAAACGCCCCATGATTTCCGAGAACCCCGACTGGGTCCCCCTCAAAGCCACCGAAATAGAGGACATAGTCGAGAAGCTCGCGAAGGACGGAACCACCCCGGCAATGATCGGGATGATCCTCAGGGACCAGTACGCAGTGCCCAACGTAAAGCTCGCCACGGGCAAGACCGTCACCGAGATCATGGCAGAGAAGAACGTCAAGGGAGAGCTTCCCGACGACCTCACCAACCTCATGATCCGTGCGATCAACCTGAACGGCCACGTCAAGCAGAACCCCAAGGATATCGCCAACAAGAGGGGTCTCGCTCTGATCGAAGCTAAGATCAGGAGGCTCGAGCGCTACTACAAGAGGACCGGTGTCCTTCCCAAGACGTGGAAATATTCTCTCGCCAACGCAGAACTGATGCTTAAGTGAGACACATGGTCGATTCCGACCTTCCATCAAAACTGCTTTCCATTCTTTCCAAAGCCGCGGACACCGTCCGCGGCCACGGTTTAATTCAAGTCTATTCCCATTACGATACCGACGGCATAACCGCCGCATCGATCATCGGGAAAGCCCTCTCCCGCGCAGGGAAGGAATTCCGCATCACCATTTTCCCCACGCTTTCCGAGGACTACATGGAGGTCATCGAGAAGACCGCCTCCGAATGCATCCTCGTCACCGACCTCGGCGCGTCGTACATCGAGCGTCTCGCCGAGATCGACTGCGACGTGATTGTCCTGGACCACCACACGGTGGGTGCGACCTCCGAGAAGGTGATCTACGCCAACCCCCACCTGTTCGGGGTCGACGGCATGACGTCCGGGTGCGGAGCGACCATGGCCTTCCTATTCGCGATAACCCTCGACGAGAGGAACTGGGACCTCGCACCGCTCGCTGTCGCCGGCATGGTCGGAGACCGTCAGCACCTCAACGGCATCTCGGGATTCAACACGTTCGTGATGAAGGGCGCTGAAGAAAGGGGACTCGTGGAGGAGATGCCGGGATCCATGATCCCCGTCGGAAACCTCCGCAGGGAACTCCTGATATCCACCGACCCGTACATCCGCGGCGTCAGCGGGAACCCCGAAGGCGTATCCGCCCTCCTGAAGGATGCGGGCATACCCGAAGATAAGAATTCCAGGGACCTCACGCCCGAGGAGAACACGAAGCTGTCGTCCCTCATCGCCGTGAAACTCATAGAACAGGGCGTCTCCCGCGAGAAACTCGAGGAGATGGCCCGCACGAGATACTACCTCACCGGCTGGCACATGGATGCCGAAGGCCTCTCGTCCCTTCTGAATTCCTGCGGACGCCAGGACCTGCCGTCCATAGGCGTCGGTGCCGGGATGGGTGACCCCGACTGCCTGAAGACCGCCGAGGAACTCGACGGGAAATCCAGGGAGGAACTGACGGAGAAGGTCGTGGAACTGGACGAATCCAAGGGCATCACCGAGATGAAGAACATCCAGTGGTTCGACAGCTCCGCATCCGGATTCACGGGCATGCTCTGCGCCACCGCGATGAGTTACATCGGAAACCCCGACAAACCCACTCTCGGCATCAACTCATCCAAGGAACCCGCCAACATATCGTCCAGAGGGACGTTCTCCCAACTCGCCGCAGGCGTGGATCTCGCGGCCGCCATGAAAGAGGGCTGCGCATCGGTCGGGGGCGAAGGCGGAGGACACAAGATCGCCGCGGGAGGCTCCGTGAGCCCCGCGAAGGTCGAGGCGTTCCTGAGGAACATCGATGCCATAATCGGCAGCCAGAAGGCCGCATTCAAACAGCAGAACTGATCTTTTATCCGCGCCAGGTGACGGAGACCTCGTCGGTCCTGAACCTCTGCCTGACCTCGGTATCCTTCACATCCATCCTCACGCCGGAACCGTACATCAGATTCCCGAGCCATGCGATCATAGCGCCGTTGTCCCTGCAGAGACGGCTGTCGGGGACGAACATCTTCCCGCCCCTTTCTCTGGCCATCGTGCCGACCATATCCCTCAGACGGCCGTTCTGGGCGACGCCTCCTCCCAGAAGGACCTCCGACTTGCCGATATGGGCCATGGCCCTCTCAGTGACCTCCGTGAGCATCGAGAACGCCGTTTCCTGGACCGAGAAACATATGTCCTCGAGACGGCACCCTTTCTCCTTGTACGCGACGGCGGCGGTCAGGATGCCGGAGAACGACACGTCCATCCCTTTGACGGAGTACGGAAGATCCAGAAGTTTATCGCCGTCCCGTGCGAGCTTCTCGATGGCGGGGCCGGCATAGAATCCGAGACCGAGATCCCTCCCGAGTTTATCTAGCATGTTCCCGATACCGACGTCCTGCGTCTCGCCGAATATCCTGTACCTGCTGTCCGAATACGCTATGACCTGCGTGTTCCCGCCGGACGCATAAAGCAGACACGGATCGGTGCAGCCGGTGACAGCATTCCCGATCTCGATGTGCGCGATGCAGTGGTTCACACCGATTATCGGGACTCCGAGCGAAAGTGCCAGAGAACGGGCGGCGGTCCCCGCGACACGGAGGCACGGTCCGAGGCCGGGCCCCATGGAAAATGCGACGAGATCCACATCCTTCAGGGATATCCCCGCTTCCGAGACGGCCTTCTCGATATCGCCCGCCACGACCTCGGCATGATGGTTGGCGGCCTCCCTCGGATGGAGACCTCCCTGAGGCGGCCTGTACATGTCGATCACGTTGGAGAGGACCTTCCTCTCCGAATCGACGACCCCTACCCCGAGCGTGTGTGCGGTCCCCTCGATACCGAGCGTTATCATCGCCGGCGGGACACGGTAGACCGTAATAAATCCTCGCAGACGGTACGGTTTCCGAATCGGGACCATTTATAAACTCCCCATAAAGTATAATAATAACCAGTTGCTACGGAGGAACGCTGGGCTCGTGGTCTAGGGGTTATGACGTCACATTGACATTGTGAAGGTCGCCAGTTCAAATCTGGCCGGGCCCACCAGCTTTCTTCACTATCTACTCTGCGGGGAACCCCCTATTCGGATTTTCGGCGGACCCCGTATGCATCCTCCCGAGGTTTCCGTCAGAATAAAAAAAGACCCAGCAGACCGAAAACGTCTGCCGGGCATTGTATCGGAAAGGTTTTCAGATCGGCTTCCTGCAGTGCCTTGCGGCGAGAAGTCCGACAAGGAGGATGATGACAGCCACGAGTGCTATGCCTGCGATGACTGCGGAGGAGTGGGTGCCCGGATCATCATCGTCATCCACCGCCTCGTTCGCGGGCGCTCCGACGAGCATCATCTTATCCGCAGTCCCGCTGAATCTGCATCCTGCCAGATTCAGAGCTGTCTGTTCTATGACAGTGTTCTCATCGGAATAGAACCTGATCCCGTCGAACGCCTTGTATGCGAAAACGGCCGAGACATCCATCCCGAAGACCATCTCCGTCATACCGGTGCAGCCGGAGAACGCCGAAGATCCGATGTACGAGATCCCGCCGCCCAGATCTGCGGACGTGAGGGAAGTGCAACCGGAGAATGCCTCTGCGCCGACGATCCTGACGGAATCCGGCACCGCCGCCGAAGTGAGGGAAGTGCAACCGGAGAACGCCCCGTCGCCTATGGAAACGATGCTTCCGCCCATGGTCAGTTCCTCGGCGGAGGTGCATCCCGAGAACGCACGGGCGCCGATGTAGACGACGGCGGCGCCGATGTCGATCTCCTCCGCGGAGGTGCAGCCGGAGAATGCTTCCGCACCGATCGCCGCAACGGAATCGGGGATGTCTACGTATGTCAGAGAGGTGCAGCCGCTGAACGCGGCGGTTCCGACGGACGTTATCCCCTCGGGGAGATACAGACGTGCCAGTTTGCCGCATCCGCAGAAAGCATAGTCCCCGACGGACGACATCTCCTCGTTTATGGCGATCTGCATCAGACAGTCCCTGCTGATGTACCAGGGAGTGTTCTGATAGTACCTGTCGGAGGAGGGGTCCGCATCGTAGTCGAATCCGGTGCCAGAACCGGTAAGGTACACCGTTTCCACGGACGTGCAGCCGGAAAATATGGGATTGTCCTTTGATCCGACAGCGTTCATACCCATAGGCAGGGAAAGCGTCTTCACGTTCAAGCACCCGGAGAACGCACCCGCGCCGACGGTCGCGGAAACGGGCACCGTCACCGAGGTGAGGGTTATACAGCCGGAGAAGGCACCGCCCCCTATCGAAACGACCGTGTCCGGAATACTGAAATTGAGGAACTGGCACATTCTGAATGCATTCTCTCCGATGGAGGTGATGCCGGCAGGGATATTGACCGTTGCGAGACTCGTACATCCGTCGAACAGCCTGGCCTTTATGGAAGTGATGCCGGAGGGGATTGTCATCTCGGTGATCGATGAACAGCCCGCAAATGCGGATGCCTCGAGAGAGGTGACACCGGCGGGGATGGCAACGGACCCGAGATTCCAGCATCCCGAGAATGCGGAATCCCCGATGGAAGTGACACCGGCGGGGATTGCAATGGATTCCAGCGACGAACAGCCCTTGAACAGATTCTGCCCGATGGAAGTGACGGAATCGGGAATATTGACCGACTTCAGATTGCTGCACCCGCAGAATATGGAGTTTCCGAGGGAGGTGGCGTTGCCGAGGATACAGATGGCTTCGAGGGATATGCAATCCAGGAACGCATCATTCCCTATCGAGGTGACGGATGCGGGAATGATTATCGATTCCAACTTGCTACATTTGGCGAATGCATTTTCTCCGATGGTTGCGACACCGTCGGAAATCGTCACGGATGTAAGCGAAACGCAATTGCAGAACAGCTCTTTGCCGAGGGACGTCACCGCACTCGGAATCGTGACCGAAGTGAGGGCGGAGCCGCTGAATGCACTGTATGAGATGGATGTGACGGAATTCGGGATGTCGATCGACTTGAGCGACTTGCAGGAATCGAAAACGCTTTCTCCTATGTATTTGAGCCCGTCGGGGAGGGTCACCGATTCGAGGGCGTAACAACCGTAGAACGTGCAATAATCGAGAGAAGTGACTCCGCTGGGTATTTCGATCGACTTCAGTTTTTCACACAAGAAGAATGCGGTATCGCCGATGGATGTGACTCCCTTCGACATGGTGACCGAAGTCAGATTCGCACAGCGTGAGAATGCATACCCTCCGATCGATCTGACGGTGTCCGCCAGCGTCACGGAGGTGAGGGATTTGCTCTCGAAGAGGGCAAATCCGGTGAGAGAGGTGACCCCGCTCTCCACCTTGAGGGTCTTGATCTCATCCAGGTGGGACGCCCAGGGTATGGCCTCCGTCGGTTCCGACGTCACGCTGTCCTCGCCGGACGACGTATGGGGCCGCCCGTAGTATTCATACATATCCCCGTTCCCGTATATCGTCAGCGTACCAGACGAATACTTGTACTGCACATCGTCCCCGCATTTGCCGGTCTCGGCGGAGGATTTCGACTCCACATCCGCAGAGGCATCCGGCAGAGAGAGCACGGCCGATACGGACACCAGCACCAGGACGGCTAACAGAACGTATTTCATTTTCATTCCGACACCCGTTAGGAATCGGCAGGGTCCGTGCCCTGCCTGAACAGCGTTAATACGAGGTCCTCTGTATATAGGATTTCCTAAGAATTTGTTGAATCTGGGTCATTCGATCCCAGACCGGAAATGCGGCCGGACGGGGGCCGTATGCGCCCCCGCCGCATCCGAAAAGATGTTTCCCTCCGGCGGTGCCGGGATCCGGAACGCAGAGGAAGGACTGTTTTCATCTGTCTGTTCCGGAACCCGGTTATTCGGACCGTCTGTAGAGTGCGTTGTACAGGAGCTCGTTTATCCGGGCGAGATTCTCGGCGACGGCCGACCCCAGATCCGTGAGTTCGACCATCTTCCTGAAAGGTCTCTGATTCTCCTGCACCTCCCTGACCAACCCCAGTCCGGCGAGAAGATCCACTCTCTTCTTCACCGTATCGGACGAATTCGTCACGTTCTGGGTAAGTTCGGTTTTCTTCATCGGACCGCTCCTCAGAATGAAGAGGATCACTTCTGCATGCTTCTCATCCAGTTTGGAGAGCGGTATGTCCGGAAATTTCCCGCGTCCGCAGACGCTGTCGAGATTCAACTCAGGCATGCCGATTGAAATTTGATTTACGCAGTTATAATTATCATCCTGAATCTCGAGATTCGGGATTCATGACATAATGTGCCTGAGACTTCGAACGGATCACGGCAGCAGAGCTATGTTTTCGCTGCGGATGACATCCTTATGGGGCATGCTCCCGCCGAGTGCATCCTTCGCGGCGTCCGAACGGAGCCCTTTGATGCGTCCGATGTCGGCGGATCCGTAATCTGTCACGCCTCTCGCGATGACCGTGTTCCCGCACACCACATCGACGACCTCCCCCTCGCCGAACGTTCCCGAGACGGCCTTTATCCCCACGGGCAGGAGGGAACTGTGGGCCTGCACCGCCTTTCCCGCACCCGCATCCACGGTGACGGAACCGTTCGGATGGGCCGCCTTTATCCATCTCCTCTTCTTGGTGATGGAGGTGTCCGATGTGAAGAGCGTTCCCACGTCCTCCCCTCCGACCGTCCTCAGGATTATGTCGGGTTCGGCACTGCTGGCTATTATCATCCTGCATCCGGCGTCGCTGCATATCTTCGCCGCGTTGATCTTGGTCTTCATCCCGCCGGTGCCCATCTTGGAACCGGGTCCCCCTGCGGCCTTCACGATGTCCTCGCTGAGGTCCGAGACCACCGGGATCAGCTTCGCATCGGGATCGTGCTTCGGATTCCCGTCGTAGAGTCCGTCCACGTCCGAGAGGATCACGAGTAGGTCCGCATCCGCCCTGCTGGCTATCACGGCGGACAGGGTGTCGTTGTCTCCGAACACGGGTCCTATCTCCTTGACGGAGATCGCATCGTTCTCGTTGAAGATCGGCACGACACCGTATTTCAGAAGTGTGAATATGGTGTTGTTGAGGTTCAGGACGGTATCCCTGTCCGAATAGTCGTCCAGTGTTATGAGGATCTGCGCGATGCTGCAGCCGTATTTCTGGAACGCGTCGTTCCATTTCTGCATGAGGATGCCCTGGCCGACGGAGGCGGCCGCCTGCTTTATGGGGACCTCGTTGGGTTTGGGTTTGGCGTTCATGACCCCCAGTCCGATGCCGACGGCACCCGAGGATACGATGAGGACCTCCTTCCCCTGTTCCTTCAGGGAGACTATCTGCCTGGCGGCGGAATCCATGAATCCCTGCGAAGGGACGGAACGCCCCCCGGTCACGGACGAGGATCCCACCTTGACGACGACCCTCTCGACTTCTCCCAGAAGATCCTTCCTGCCCATCGCGCATCACAGCCTGTATACCGCATCGAGATGCCTGTGCGTGTACTTCTTCGCATCGGGACCGGAATACTCCGCCACGGTCTGCCCTTTCCCGACGAGGACGTACTTGTAGATCGTCAGACCCTCCATACCCATAGGTCCGCGGGCGTGGATCTTTCCGGTGGACACACCCACCTCCGCGCCCTTCCCGAAACGGAAACCGTCGGCGAACCTGGTGGAGGCGTTGATGAACACATCGGCGGAGTCCACGCCCCTCACGAACTTCCTCTGGGTCTCCTCGTTCTCCGTGACGATGCAGTCGGTGTGGTGCGACCCGTGGGTGTTGATGAAATCCATGGCCTCCTCGGCGGAGTCCACCATCCTGATGGCGATGATGCGGGAATCGTACTCCGCGAACCAGTCGTCCTCGGAGGCATCCTTCACGTCGAAACCGAGGAGATGTGCTTTACATCTCCCGTCGACTCTCATCTCCACCCCGTTGGCGGCGAACAGATCGGCCATGCGGGGAAGGAAGTACGCCGCGGCCTTGGAATGCACCAGCAGCTTCTCCGCAGCGTTGCAGACCGCGGGATACTGGATCTTGGAATCGAGGGCGACCCTGAGCGCCTTCTGCATGTCCGCCTCGGAATCCACGTAAACGTGGCACACTCCCGCCGAATGACCCAGCACCGGAATTCTGGTGTTCTCCTGGATGTAGCGGACAAACCCGTAGGAGCCTCTCGGGATGAGGAGGTCGATGTACTCGTCGAGTTTCAGGATCTCCGCGATATCCTCCCTCGTCTCCATGAGGACGAAGGCCTTCCCGGGAACGCCCGCCGACACGGCGGCGTCCCTGAGGATATCGAAGAGGGCCCTATTGGAACGTCTGGCCTCGGAACCGCCCTTGAAGGCGATGCTGTTCCCGCTCTTGAGGCACAGCGCCATGATCTGCGGGACCACATCGGGACGGGACTCGAAAATGACCCCGATCATGCCTATGGGGCACCTTATCTGATACAGTACGAGACCCTCGTCGAGCTCGGTGGCCGACATGGTCTCCCCGATTGGGTCGGGGAGTTCCGCCACGCCCTTCAGACTCGCGACCATGTCCGAGATCTTGGAATCGGTGACCTTCAGCCTTGCGAGGATCTCGTCCGGCACGTTGCCTTCGGCCTCCTTCACGTCCTCCGCATTCGCCTCCAGGACCGCGGCGCGGTTGGCCTCCAGGGCGGCGGCCATGGCCGCAAGGGCCGAATTCCTGACATCCGCACCCAACGCGGCCATCTCCAGAGCCGCCTTCTTGGCATCCCTGATCTCGGATACTGTATCCGTCATAGGTGCTCAATCGACCTTCATAATTTAAATTTTAACAGGAAGAAACCGGAGAAAGCGCAGACGGAACACCGACTACGGAATATAAATATTGGAAAACGGTTGGTGCGTGCAAGCCGAGATAGCCAAGCCCGGTATGGCGGTGGTCTCGAAAACCACTGGTCCTTGACCTCGGGAGTTCGAATCTCTCTCTCGGCGCCATCTTATTACCGCATCCTTCGCAGCCGTTCCCGCTTTCCGCAGCAGCGGAAGATTCCCGGCGGAGATACCTGTTTATCCCTGTTCCCTTATCTCTCCGGCGGTACCCATGATAATAACCACGACGGAACACATCCCCGGAAAGGACTACGAGATAATCGGCATCGCCCAGGGAAACACCATCCAGACCAAGAACATCGGCCGCGACTTCACTCAGGGCCTCAGATCTCTGGCCGGGGGAGAGCTGAAATCGTATGTGGACATGGTCTCGAAGGCCCGCATACTCGCCACCCAGAGGATGGTCGAGGATGCCGAGAGGCAGGGTGCCGATGCAATCGTCATGATGAGATACGCCTCCGCGGACGTGGCGGCGGGTGCGGCGGAGATCCTCGCATACGGGACCGCGGTCAGATTCGTCTGATCAAACTTCTTCCACAGGATACGCAGAGGGCAGAAGATGTCAAAAGAGGACCAGTACAGGAATCCGCAGGGAGACGAAGGACGCGAAGTCATCAAGGAGATGAACGAACACCACCGCGAGCTCACCGCATGGGGGCTCGAGAAGATCGGTTCGGTCGGAGATTTCAGTCCCAAGAAGATCCTGGACATCGGATGCGGAGGGGGGAACTGCCTCCGCATGCTCGCCACACGCTACCCGAATGCGCACGCCGACGGCATAGACATCTCCGAAGACGCCGTGAAGATGACCCTCGAGCGCAACGCCGCGTACCACAGCTGGGGAAAGATAGACGCACAGGTCGCCGGCGTCTCCGACCTGCCCTTCCCGGAGAAGAGTTTCGGTCTCATCACCGCGATCGAAACGTACTTCTTCTGGCCCGACCTCGGGAAGGATGTGATGCATGCTGCATCCCGCCTGGAAGACGGAGGGGTGATGCTGATCGTCTCCGAACAGTATCCCGACGGGAAGAACGATGCGGCGCTGAAGGAATCCTGCGAAAAGTACCACATGAACATCGTCCCCAACGAGGAACTCTCCGGGATCATGGAGAAGGCGGGACTGAAGACCCAGACGTTCACCAATCCCGACAGGAACTGGGTGGCGTTCGTCGGCAGGAAATGCTGAGCAAGGGTATATAAACAACCCAATTAGTCCGGCGGTCATGGGATTGTTCTCCAAGGACAGGGTCGAACTCGGAGACGGCGGACTGTCCGTCGAATCCGATTATTTCAGTTACGAGATTCCCTATTCGGAGATAAGGGACGTACATCTGAGAGACCCGTTCGACTTCGAGGTCGGCGATATGGTAGAAGGTTCCCGCAAAGTACTGAGCCAGTGCGGGAAATTCAGAAACAGGGAATACGGCCCTTACAGTCTTCTTTTCCATGTGACGTCCAAACTCTTCATCCTGCTGGATTTCGGGAAGGACGGCCACCTCGTATTCAACCTGAAAGACATGGAAGGCACGAAGAACTTCTACAGACGCCTCAAAAACATTGTGAAGACCTCCTCGCCCGAACCTATCCGCGATAGGCTCTAATAGTATGGTTGGATGTAGCATCCAATATGAGAACCGCTCAGGCCGAAGACTACGTGAATGCAATTCTAGCCATGGCAGACGGCGGCAACCACGACGCCCAGTGCAGTATCGGCATAATGTACCTGAACGGAATTTCCGTGGACAAGGACGAGAAGAAAGGGATCGAATGGCTGAAGACGGCGGCGGAACACGGATCCGCGGAAGCTGCCAGCAAACTGGGGATCGCCCACTACTGCGGCATCGGCACCCCTGTCGACTACGCCGAAGCCCTGAAATGGTTCCGCATTGCATCCGATATCGGACACGGCCCGTCCGATGTATATCTCGTGTGGATGTATGCCCGCGGCCAGGGGACCTCCAGAAACGCCGCGGAGGCACTGAACCACTATTTCCGTGCGATATCCTGCGCGGATGCCGGCGATGCGGCCACCCAGGGACATCTGGGCCGCGTATATATGATGGACGACAACGTATTCGGAAAAGACTCCGTCAAAGCCGCGCATTACCTCAGGCTCGCCGCTTTGCAGGACGATGCGGACTCCCAGTACGGTCTCGGTCTCATGTATGCGGACGGATTCGGCGTGGAACGCTCCATCCCGAAGGCCCGGATGTGGCTCGGAAGATCTCTCGCCAACGGCAAAACAGAAGCGTCCGAAGCTCTGGAAAAACTCTCCGAACGCAAAGTGCCTGCAGATGTTTTTTAAAGCGACACCAGCACCCCGCCGCCGTACCTCCTGCAGGGGACCGAAGGGCCTCCGCGGAAAGGCATGACCCTGCGTATGGCATCACCCGACAGAAGATTGCCCCTGCATTCGGCCTCGCCGCAGTCATCGGGAGTCAGCAAAAGACTTTTCCCGTCCGCACTCACCCGGACGGAATAACGTCCGGTGCGGAATTCCGATGACATAAGGCCGTCGGGCGTATTCCTGACGGTCGGACACGTCTCCCTCTCGGACTGTTCATCGAGCTTTTCCGTCAGATCCTCTATCCTCCTCTCATAATCCTCCGCCGTCCTTTCGTAGACTTCCTTGGGGACAGCCTGCATCTCCGCAATCGCGGCGGCCACCTCGTCCCTGCATGTGTCCCAGAGGACCTCGGCAATCCCCTTCTTCTGATCCGTGCAGAGTTCCATGAAGAATGACGCGTCGATCTTCCTGATGGCCCTTGCGAAGTAATTCCCCATTCCGTAGGGATTCATCCTCAGGGAACAGAACCACATCTCTCCGGGGGAAATGACGTCTTCGCTCGCCCTGTCGCGGAGGACGACCGCTCCCTTGTGACGGCCGGAGACGTTTCCCTTCCGGTCGATGGCGAAGGAGACCGCGGCCACCGTATCGAAATGTGCCAGATACGGATCCCGGGGCGGTTCGGACCTCATGCCTCCTCACCTGCCGGGTCCGCCTGCGTCCTGTGGGCAGGCATGATGACGGGCAGGGAATCGAGCTCGCGGAACAGATCTCCCGCGCGGATCACGGACTGACTGACGGACGACCTGAAGGCCGCCACCTCCACCCTCTTCCCGGCGGACTGTACATGTTCTATCGCAGGGATGAAGTCCCTGTCCCCGGAGACAATAAGGGCGGTGTCGAAGTGGTCCATGAGCGCATGGGTGACCATGTCGCAGGCCAGACATACGTCGACCTCCTTCTGGACGTTTCTGTTCGGATCGCACGATTCCCTCACGACAACTCTGAATCCCAAATACTCCAGTCTGTCGCGCAGCCGTTTCGAGGGATCCTCATACCCATAAGGCATCCTCGCGTCGTAAACATAGGCCGCCACGAGATTCCTGTTTCCGGCGAGTCCGTTCACCAGACCGCACAGGTCGACGGTGGCGTTTCCGCCGTCGCCTACGGCATCGGAAGATCCGCTGAGCACATTGCGCAGGTCGATGAAAGCCATCAGCCTGTCTTTTCCGCATCCGGTAGTCAGAGACATACTCTGAAAGACCTACCGGATGCATATAAAGTGCAGATACTGCATGTAGTATTACTGTTTCTCACGGGCCTCCGAAGGAAGATCGAAACCTTTCAGATCCATGCCGCGCTTTACGAACACCGCCCACAGGACGATGTAAATGACCGTCGACATGGCGATCAGCGCCGCGATTCCGAAGACGTAATCCTTCCACGGAAGAGTGGAAAGGATCATTCCCGCGCATCCGATCATGAAGAACACGAAGTTGGAGAGGGATGAGACCGCACCGCTGTCCCCGTCATGGCTCGCCATAAGTATGCCGAGTCCCCACGGACGCACCGTCATGGTCGAGAACATGCAGATTGCGAAGCAGACGAAGAATGCGTACCATCCGACATCTCCGATGAGGAACATGGAGATCGTACTCACGGCGCCGATGACCGGGAACAGCAGTACCTTGCGGCGGCTGGGGGTGTTCTTGGTGAGTTTGTTGATGATGATCATCGCCACCGTGCCGATTATCAGCGTTGCGGCGAGAAGAACGGAATAGATCGTCTGTCCCAGACCGAACATGTCTTCGTAAATGTAGGACGAGACAGAGAGATACGCCATGAACGGCATATTGAACAGACACGTCATTATGGCGAATATCAGGAAAGGAGGGCTGCGGCAGAGCTTCTTCATACCGCTCATGCTCTCGCGGATGCCTCCGGTGATCCTCTCCTCCTTCGGAAGGGTCTCATCGAGCAGCAGGGACAGGATAAGACATATCAGGGACACGGCCGCGGGGGCGATGAAGGTGGATCTCCATCCCCACGCCGCGATCATCCCGGATCCGATGATGGGTGCCAGAAGGGGCCCGAGAACCCCGACGATGGCCACTATGTTGAGGACTTTCAGACGGACGGTTCCCTGATAGCAGTCTTTCACGAATGCGACCGAAAGGGTCATCGCCGCTCCGGCACCGATGGCCTGCAGGACCCTCAGGAAGATCAGGGTCTCGACACTGTGCACGAATGCGCACAGAAGGGTCGTGACCGTGTATTCCGCAAGGGAGAGGATAAGGGGCATCCTCCTCCCGTACTTATCCGTAATCGGACCTAGGAGGAAGATGGCGATGGCCATGGCGAACATGAATCCGTAGAGGACCATGTTCATGATCGCCGCTGTTGTTCCGAATTCCGTTACCATATCCGGAAGCGCGGGGAGGAACATATCTGTCGATATGGGACCGAACGCTCCCAGCAGTATGACCAGGATCAGGAATGATCCCGAGTTCAGATGCCGCTGACCGTTCAATGCTGACATGCGGCGGGCGAAACTACACTTCTATAAAAAGATTTGTATTGTACCCCTTTCAGAACGCACGGAGCAGTGCGTCCATGACGTCTGCCAGATGCTCCAGTGCATCGTCCGCGTCTTTCATCGCATTGACTCTTCCGGGCGTGCCTGCCTCCATCGCCTCGGATGCATTGTGCTTCTCGAGATATGCGTCGTATGCGGCTATGCCCTTTCCGAGTTCGTCGGCCACGAATGCGTCCCCTGCCTCCCTGCAGGATTCCGCGCTCTTCCTCATGTCGCCGAAAGTCTTGTTGCACATACGGACGGCGGCTTCCCTCGAAGGGGTGCCCTCCTCGGTATCCAGCGCCTTTGCGACCGTGTTGCATGCGAGTGTCACCATCGTCGCCGCGGTGATCCTCACCACAGTGAAATCCTTGGACATGACATGCTCTTTCTTTCCGTCATTCTCTCCCGACATACTGTCTCCTCCTGCCGTCATTTCCGAACAAGTCAATAAGACTGCCGTCCGAGGTCTATCCCCGAAAGGACCTTCTCCCTGTAGGCTTCAGCCTCCTCCTCCGTACCCGCGAGCAGGAGGAACTTCGTCTTCTCCAGGATCTCTTCGTCCACATAGGCGCCCGCGACACGAGCCATGAACAGCCCCGGCATGAAGTCCCAGATCTTGTTCACGAAACGGATGTGTATGTCCGTCCTTCCCGATGCGATGTATGCGAAATCGACGCAGGCGGCACCGAACATCCTGATACGCGCCACCTCGTCCTTCATGGCGCCGATGATCTCATAGTGCAGATCCCTCCACACCTGTTTCTTTCTGGAGAAATCCCCTGTCGACACGATGGCCTTCTTCAGGTCGGTGTTCCCGCGGGGATGCACAGGGACTCCGTTGAGTTTCACTCCTCCGGCCTCGGTCGCCGTGAACATCTCGCCGCGGACGGGCAGATATATGACGGACATGACGGGCTTCCGATCCACCATCAGGACGATCTGCGTCCCGAACATCGGGATGCCGTGTTCGAAGTTCAGAGTGCCGTCGATGGGATCGATAGCCCAAGTCCTGGCACATGTGAGGGAATTCTCCTGCCCCTCTTCCGCGATGAAGAGATCTCCCGGGAACTGCGCCGATATCGCATCGATTATGCTCTTCTGCGCGGCCTCGTCCGAGACGGTGACGAGGTCGTAGGAACCGACGGCGTTGGTCTTCTCTTCGGACGGTCCCGCCTCGGAACCGACGTACATGTCGCCCGCGGCGCGGACCGCAGAGACCGCCGCCTCCAATTCACGGGAATACGGATCTTCCATGACCCAGACAAGAAAAAACGGACATATACGTTTTCAGGCGAAGGGGATGATCCTGCGGAACACGGCGGTCGCACGGACCTCCGGAAACTCCTCCCCCGAGCCGTCCCCGGCGAAATACCAATGTCCGTACCCGATCCTCCTCAGAACGGATTCCAGGACCTCCGCGGACTGCGGAACGTCCGATCCGGACGCATACCGTTTCCATGATCTGGGACAGTCGCAGGTCAGCACAATATCCGCCTTCCCGCCGGCCTTCCGTACGTTGCCGCAGGCAGTATCCGCATCCTCCTGCGACGGATCCTGTTCCGGCCACCAATCCCAGTATCTGCCGGCGTCCGTACGGCCGGGAACGGTCTTCCCGCCCATCGTCAGCACCGTCTTCCCGCCGAGTCTGAAGACCTGCCCGCGGGTGAGATGGATCAGCCCTCTGGATACCGTGTGGACGGTGCCCCCGTTCCACGGGAACGGCGGATAATCGCCTATGAGGTCGTAATCGTCGCCGGGGCCGTCGAGGAAAAGAACGGAACAGGGAAGGGACCTGTATTCCTCCGCGATACGGCGCAGGTCGGCGCGGGGCGCGAACACCCCGCTGTCCCCGAGTATGACCAGAAAATCGTTCTTGGACATGGATGCGACGGCCGGATCGGACTCCAAACCCGAAAGACCCAGAGGTCCGGAGAACCCGGCCGCCGCCGCGAACATTTCAATGCTTCCCGTCGATCTCCCTGTATTCGGAGGACTTCTTCTCCCTGCGGGTCGATATCATGGATGCGACGATCGTCACCGCGAGGACCGTGATTATGAAGGCGAGGGATACGACGACCGAGACCTCGCAGATATCCGCAGCGGTCAGGAACATCTTCGCACCGATGAACGCGAGGATGACCCCGAGTCCGTACTTGAGGAACTTGAGCGACCCGATGACGTCCTTTATGACGAAATAGAGGGACCTGAGCCCCATGACGGCGAAGATGTTCGACGTGTAGACGATGAATATGTCCGTGGAGATGGCGAGCGCCGCCGGAATCGAATCGAACGCGAACATCAGGTCGGAGAGTTCGATGACTATCAGGCAGAGGAACATCGGGGTCGCCAGACGCTTCCCGTTCTCCCTTATGAAGAACTTGGCCCCGTGGAGTTCGGGCGTCGAATTTATGCGCCTGCTGAGACGGTACGGAAGAGTCTCCTCCGGAGGCTTGTCCCCGCTCTTGGAGAGAGCGGTCTTGTAAGCGGTGTAAATGAGTATGGCGCCGAACACGTACATCATCCAGTCGAAGGCATGGAGCAGTTCCGCACCCGCCGCGATGAACGCCGCGCGGAAGAAGATGGCACCCATTATGCCCCAGAACAGGACCCTGTGCTGATCCTCGCTCGGAATCAGGAACGCCGCGAAGATGATGATGAAGACGAACAGGTTGTCCACCGACATGGACAACTCTATCACATATGCGGCATAGTAGGAGACGGCCAGATCCGAACCCAGTTCGAAGAAGACCAGCAGGCCGAACGCAAGGGCCACGGCTATGTATACAACCACCATCTTGGCGGCCTTACGCGTATCGATGGTCTTCGCATCCTTGTCCACGACCGCCAGGTCTATGATCATGATCGCAAGGAAAACGGCCGCGAAGATGATCCAGAGGAAGGACTCGCTCATGGTTTTCCAGATATACAGGACGGTTATAAATCATAAGGTCCGGCGCTTCATTCGGATTCCGGACCGTCCAGGACCTTCCATACGGTGAATATGTTCCTCCCGGCGAAGTACTTGTAATCCATGTAAGTGACCAGATTCCTGATCATGTGGATCCCGAAACCGCCGATGGGCCAGTTGCCGACATCCTCGTCGATCTCGATCTCGTCCCTGCTGATGGGGTTGAACGCATCCGCGCTGTCGGCGAACGTCAGTTTCATCTCATTCCCGCGGGCGCTGCAGTACACGGTGACCTCCCCGTCCGAATCTTCGTAGGCGTGATCGCAGATGTTGACGAATATCTCCTCCGCGACGATCTCCATCTTGAGGATCTCCTTCTCGGGGAAACCGTGTCCCGTCAGGACCTCCTCTATGAATGCGTTGACCTTTCCGAGTTCCTCCGCCTTTCCGGGGACGGTGAAACTGCGGTAGTCCGGACGGCGGGCGATGAAACACAGCATCGTTATGTCATCGGACTGCGGCTGTTTCCCTGCGAACTCCCTCACGGCGCCGCGGACGTTCCTCACGATGCCTTCCGCATCCGCACCCGCGGAAGCGTCGAGGGCTTCCTCGAGGCGTTCCCTCCCGAACTGCTCCCCCTCGGTGTTGAACGCCTCGTTCACCCCGTCGGTGTAGCAGAAGAACGTGTCCGTGTCGGATACCGAGACGGCATCGGTCTTGTAGCGGACGGCCTCGTTCACCCCGATCATCAGACCTTTCTTCACGGGGAGTTTTTCGAACTTCCCGTCGGAATGCCTGACATACGGCGGAGGGTGCCCGGCATTGGCGTACTGCAGGGTCCCGGTATCGGAATCGTACACGCCCATCCATACGGTGACGAACTGCTCCGCGGCGTTTCTGGCACATACCTCCCTGTTCACCGCGGAGAGGATGCGTCCGGGGTCGTTGTGGAGCATCGATACCGCCCTTATGGACCCCATGACCTCCATCATCATCAGCGAGGCGGGAAGCCCCTTGTCGGATACATCGGCCGTGACGAACGCGGTGAGGTTCCTCCCGATGGAGAAACAGTCGTAGAAATCGCCGGCCACCTCCGCGGCCGGCTCCATCATCCCGTAGATGTTCAGGGACCGGGTGGAGGGGAATTCGGCTGGAAGGGTCGCCTGCTGTATGTCCCTCGCAAGACCCAGATCGTGTTCCGTGCGCTTGGCGTTCTCCTGCGTCTCGATCAGAAGCGTGTACTTGTAATACAGGACGACCGTGAGGTATCCGAACAGGAGGACGGCGGCACAGGACCATCCGTAGAGAGTATACGCATAGGGGTCGTCTGCGATCCCCGCATCATCGAGCAGCGAAGGGATGCAGACCGCATACACGGCGGCCACCGCCGCGGGAACGAGGTACCAGAGGAAACGGCTCTTCCTCAGGGCGCTCAGCAGGGCGGACAGCGCACCTCCGACGGACAGGAGGAGAAGATAGTACCACTGGAGATCGTAGTAATCCGGTATGACCAGGATGTGGACGGACATCGTTAACACGGTCACGGCGATGACAAAGAGAGGCCCGCTGCACATACCCGTCAGCATGAGCCCGACGAAACCGTACTGGAACAGCGTGCTGTCGTTGCTCCCCATAACGCCGTTCATGACCGACAGTCCCGTCATCAGCGCGATGAAGGCGGCCTTGTAATACCACTCCGAGAGCCCCGGCTCCGACAGCGCCCGGTACATGGGGCTGCGGAGAATGAGGTACATGATCAGCACGGTGACGATGGTCCATGCGACCCCGCTGCTCATGTAGTACGAGATCGCATATGCGGGGTACTCCTGCATATCGAGATTGTATGTCACATACGCCGCTGCAGTGATCAGCAGCGTCGCGATGATGAAGCTATTCTGCAGGGCAGATGCCGCTTTTCCGTCCATCAGACCGTCACCGTCAGATTATTCAGTTTCACCGAATAACTGTATTCTATGTTCTTCGCGGCCGCACGCACCACCCTGATGCCGAGATGCTTCCCGTCGTCGGCCGTTATCGGGTTGAATCTGACGCCGTCGTCCCTCATACGGAAGATCACGTCGTCCCCGTCCTTCGCGATGCGTATGTCGATGAAGTGTTCCTTCCCGTCCGTGAATGCGTATTCCACGACGTTTCCCGCCATCTCCTCGATACAGAGCGCGATGCGGTCCGCCTTGTCGCGGGAGACGCCGTGCTCCGCACACAGGTCCGAGATCCTCTCCGTGAGTCCGGAGACCGCCTCCATCCTGTTGGGGATGGACAGTTCGCAGACCGTATCCGCGGAGAAGGCGCCGGCGGGCGCGATGACGAAGTCCTCCGCATGATGCGGGAACTTTCCCGTCTTCACCCTGATGAACGCTATTATCGTGAGCACGGAGAGGATATCTGCGAGCACGAAGGACAGCCACACCCCGTCGAGACCCATGACCGGGGCGAGGGCGAAGGACACGAGGATGACGTACAGGGCGCCCCTCGAGAGGGAGATGATGTTCGACATCATCAGGTTCCCCATCGTCTGGTACATGTACAGGAAGATGAGGCAGACGGTGGATGTGGGCTGGGACAGTGCGAACAGCCTCAGGCATCTGACCGCCAGATCCAGGTCCCCGCCGTCGGCTATGAACATCCTCGCCACAGGTTCCGCGAATACTATCAGCATGACCGCGGCGGCAGAGGATACTGCTGTTCCGGATTTCAGCGTGACGCGTATCGTATCCGTGATGGCCCTCCTGTCCCTCTCCCCGAAGAAGATGCCGCACATGGTGGCGACCATGAGTCCGTACCCGGTGGAGATGGCTATCAGGAACTGATACACATTGGTCTGCACCGAAAGTGCCAGCACCGCGGTGGAGCCTCCGAGGGACAGCAGGAATGCGTTGAGCACGAGGTTCTTGATGGTCTGCGAACCTCTGTTTATCGCAGTGGGGAGACCTGCCATGCAGATGTCCTTCAGCTCCTTCCCGCATCCGGAGGGGGAGCAGAACCTCATCATACGCTCCTTCCTCCTGAAATGGGTGAGGGCGACGGCGAGTCCGACGACATTCCCGATCATCATGGAGAGTCCGATACCGAAAAGACCCAAATCCGTGGATGATGCACTGCAGACCGCGGCGGCGGTGTTCACGATGATGACGACGACCATCGAGATCAGGGAGATCCTCTGGTTGCTGTCCATCCTCAGGTAGATCAGCAGATTCTGCAGGAGGAGGAACGGCACCGCCGAGATCCCGAGACCGCGGATGTAATCGGCCGCCATCCCCTCGATGCTGTCCTCCGCGCCGAACAGGTCCGACAGGGGATCGGCGAAGAGGAGACAGAACACCATGAAGACGGCGCCCACGGCGGCGGATGCCAGGGTCGTCACGGTATAATTCAGCCGTACGGCCGCCATATCGCCCCTGCCGATGTGGTTCGCGCACCTTATGGAACCTCCGTTGCTGAAGATTCCGGCGGCCGCTCCCAGAAGGATGAACACAGGCGAAGCGAGACCGAACGCCACGAGGGCGTCCGAACCCAGCATCTGTCCGGTGATCAGACCGTTGATGACCATGCTCAGCGTGGCCGTGAGCGTCACCAGAATGGTGACGGCCAGATGGCTGTGCAGGACCTTTTCGATCAGATACGTGTTCGTATGCATCGTTCATTCCAGGGTGAGGATCTCGTCGAGACCCGTCTCGGTGAACACTTCCATGACGAGTTCGGGCACGTTCCTGATAACCATCTTCCCGCCGTTCTTGGCCATCTTCTTCTCGAGTGCCAGTATGACCCTGAGGCCCGCACTGGAGATGTAGATGCACGGCGAGAGGTCGATCTCGATGTACTTGGTGTCGTCCCCGATCTGCCTGTTCATGTCGGCCTCGAAATCGGGAGAGGACGTCCTATCCAGTTTCCCCTCGATGACTGCTTTGATCTCTGTCCCGTTCTTTGCGATCTTCATTCTTCTTCCTCCCTGTCGACAAGTATTCTGAAGAAACGGAGCTGGGCTTCGTTCATGATAATCTTAACCGGTTTTATCTGGGTGGACGCACCGCCCATCATGATCTGTTTGTCCCTCCAGAGGGCGTAGGTCTCGTCCTGGAGATAGTGGGACACCACGGGCCCCGTGAGCCTCCTCTCGAACTTGTACTCGAGCATAGGGTTGGCCTTGATGAGCTCCTTCTGCAGGCACGCGGACAGTTCCTTCAGGTCCGCCTTCGGACGTCTGGGACATTCGATGAAGAACCTGTAGCAGGACGGTGTCATGTCGGTGTCCGGGTACACGCAGAAGTCGGCGTAATCGAAATCGAGGTCTTTCGCGGTGGCGTCCACCGCGGCCCTGAGAGCGGGCTCGTACGTCTTCTCCCCGTTGAGGTTGACGCACATGTCTATGCGGTAGAGGTATTCCATCGTCGGAAGGCTGTTGTACATCTTCACGAAGCGGACGGCGTCGCGGGTCCTGTAGCGGTACAGTCCCGACTGGGTCGTCAGTATCACCTCGTACTCCTTCCCGAGCTCCACCTCCGACACGGTGCATGTCTTCGACGGATCCTCCTCGCCGAGGGGGAGGAACTCCAGGAACATCGTATTACCCAGAGGTGCCGAATCCGATGTATCGAAATCGTACGGGGCGGAGATCGCACCTTCGGATGCCACGATCCCGGTCATGAACACCGGCACGTCTTCGGAGATGAAGTTCTCCCTGAGTTTGCGCAGATATGCGGAGAATGTCCCGGTGCTCACGCCCATGACGAACGTGAGATTCGGCCATATCCTCTTGGCGATCGTGTTGCCGAAGCCCTCCGAGAATATTTTCCTGAGTTCCTCCGCCCTCTCCGGCATCGGGACCAGTTCCGACTCCAGCTTCGCACGGACGGTATCGGACATCTTGACGGAGGGGTCGATCTTCCCGGTCTCGATATCCCTGCAGAGCATCTCCCAGTTGCCCTGGATGTAATGGAACATATCCAAAACGAACGTGATGAACGTGGTCTGGAGACTGGATACGTCCCTGTATGCGAGACCGTACCTGGCATGGAGGTACCTGCTGTCCGTCTCCTTCTCGGGACATACGGCCTCTTCGGGCGAGGTGAACATCTCCGGCTGCATCATCTGCCAGTCGTACACGCACTGGCCGGATACGCCGTAATATCTCTTGGGAGGGGTTCCGACGACGGCTCTGGCGGACGCCTCCGCGACGGAGAGCGCCTTCCCCTTCAGGAAATCGGTGCCGAAACGCTTCACCGCCATCCCGTAAGGCTCTGCGAAGGCGTAGTCGAGCAGATATCCCATGGATACCGAGGACATCGGTATCTTCTTGGGGTTGCCCATGGTCCCGGAGGATCTGTTGTACTGCGCCACCCCGTACACGGAATGGAGGTGCTCCTCCTTCCCCGTAAGTTCGCGGACCACATATTCGGCGTAATCGTCGTAAACGGTGAGCGGGACTTTCTTCTTGTAGTCCTCCACCGTCCTGATGCCGGAGAAACCGACCTTCCTGCCGTATTCCGTGTCTTTGTTGTCGTCCAGTATTCTGAATAGGAGTTCCTCGCTGATCCTCTCCGGATCCTTGGAAAAAGCCTCCAGATCGTCCATCGCCTTCCTGCCGCGGTTGGCGGCCGAAAGGTTCACCTGAACGGTTTTCCCCGTTTCTGCCATAAGCGGGGGATGAATTTATGTTATAAATGAATGGCGAGCCCCCGGAACGGGGGCGTTTTCAGGCCTTTCCCCTCCTGATCGCGATCAGTCCCGCGGCGGCGACGGCAATTATTATCACAGCGGCGAGAGCCAGCAGGAGCACCCCGCCGTCATCCTCCCCGTCATCCCGGTCCCCGACCGACATCGTACCGTCGCTGACGCTGAACGATTTTCCGACGAGATTCGCCTCGTTGGGGAGAAGGACCCTGCCTTCGGAGTCGTAGAACGTGACCCCGTCGAACGCACCGAGGCCGATGGACTCGACGGAATCGGAGATCGACAGGGACTCGAAGGAAGGACATCCGGCGAATGCGTATTTTCCGATGGATGCGACTGGGTTCCCTACGGTCACGGAGGCGAGGGAAGGACAGCCGGAGAATGCGGAGTCCCCGATAGATTCCACGGAATTCCCTATGACTACGGAAGTCAGGGAAACGCATCCGGAGAAGGCCCTGTCCCGGATGGTTGTAACCGAGGCGGGGACCTCGTAGGATTCATCCGCCCTGCCCAACGGATACTGTATCAGTTCCGTCCCGTCCCTGCTGAAAAGGACACCGTCGACGGATTTGTATGCCGCATTGTCCGCGGAGACATTGATCGAAGAAAGAGAGGTGCAGCCGGAGAATGCATCGAATCTGACATCTGTGACGGAAGACGGAATGGTCACGGAGACGAGAGAGGTGCAGCCGGTGAATGCGATGTCCCCGATGATTGCGACCGAGGAAGGGATCTCGTACGACGTATCGGCTCTCCCGGCCGGATAACAGTACAATGCGACCCCGTCCTTGCTGAAAAGGACACCGTCGACGGATTTGTATGCCGCATTGTCCGCGGAGACATTGATCGAGGAAAGGGATGTGCAGCCGGTGAATGCATCGACTATGACGATTGCGGCAGAAGACGGGATGGTCACGGATGTAAGGGAAGAACAGCCGACGAATGCATGATCCCCTATGCTTGCAACGGAATTCCCGCATGCAACCGAGACGAGGGAAGTGCAGTTCTCGAATGCGTATGCACAGATGACCTCGACGGAATCGGGGACCGAATACGATGTATCGGTGCTGCCTGCAGGATAGTAAATCAGCCTTTTACCGCCGTCATCGAAAAGGACACCTCCGACGGAACTGTACCTCGGATTGCCCTCGGCGACCTCGAAGGAGACAACGGAACTGCAGCCGTCGAACGCGCCGCCGGCGATTATGATGACGGAGGACGGGATGGTCACGGATGTAAGGGAAGAACAGCCGTCGAACGCACCATTACTGATCATTGTAACGGAGGAAGGGATGTCCACGGAGGTTAGGGAAGAGCATCCATAGAACGTGTAACCCTTGACGGATGTGGCGGAGGACGGAATATTCGCGGAAACGAGGGAAGTGCAGTTCTCGAATGCGTATCCTCCGAGGGAAATGACCGAATCGGGCACCGTCACGGAAACGAGCGACGTGCATCCGGAGAATGCACCTGCTCCGACGGATGTGACGGAATCGGGGACCGAATACGACTTTTCCGTCCTGCCCGCAGGATACTGGATCAATTCCGTCCCGTCCTTGCTGAAAAGGATGCCGCCATCGGAACTGTAATTCTTATTATTCCCAGAGACCCAGATGTCGGTGATTGCGGCGCACTTCTCGAATGCGTTGCTGCCGATCGAGGTGACGGAGGACGGGATCGCTATTGATGTGAGGGAAACGCAGCCGGAGAACGCATAGGATCCGATGTCTGCAACGGAATTCCCCAGATTCGCGGAGATGAGGGAACCGCATTCGAAGAATGCTCTGCCTCCGATCGAAACGAGCGAATCCGGCAGGGATACGGAGACGAGGGAAGTACACAGATGAAATGAGGACTCCCCGATGGATCCGACGGAATTGCCGAATACCGCCGAAATGAGGGAAGGGCATCCGTAGAACGCATATTCCCCGATGGATTTGACAGAGTTCCCTATCGTCACGGATCCGAGAGAAGTGCACTTCTCGAATGCGGATTTCCCAATAGATTCGACGGAATCCGGTATCGTCACGGATGCGAGGAAATTGCAGTCGGCGAACGCATTATTCCCGACAGATGTGACCGAATCCCCTATCGCGACCTCCCTGACGGCGGCCCTGTAGGAATACCACGGGGCATGGTCCGATGAATCGTAATCCTGCATCGTCCCGGAACCGCTTATCGTCAGGGTTCCCGACGAGAGACTGAATTCGTATGTGAGATCCGGCCCGCAGGAGCCGGAATAATCGGAGACCGCGGCCTCCGAACCGTCCGACAGGACGAATGCAGACACGCACACCAGTGCGGCGGCGATGAACATTACGGTTTTCTTCATGGCGATGGCCCCCCGGCCGCAGAATGCGGACAGCGACTGACGGTAAACGTACGTATGCTGAGCATAAATCTGTACCGCAGAAAGAACGGCGGAAGGGACGAGGTTTTATCTGACAGTAACCGAATGGAGAATCATGTTCGGAATCGGTAGGAAAACGGCTGGGATGAAACCTGGCAAAGTATACAGGGAACTGTGCACAGCCTTCGACTCCGTGAATTTCGATTACGATTCCGATGAAAAGAACCTCGTCATATACAGTGTCTTCGCCGGGAACGATCTCCCCATAAAACTGGCCGTCAACATCGACACCGAGATGCCCATCCTATGTTTCGACGCACTTCTGGACCTCCAGGTCCCCTCCGGCAGCGAGAATGCCATCATCAGCGGACTCAACGAGATCAACACCGCCCTTCACTTCGGAGCATTCGTCTTCGAACCCGAAAACAGACACGTAATCTACAGATACCATCACCTGTTCGCCGAACGCTCCCCCTCCAAGGACAGCATCCTCTCGATCACGAAGATGGTCATAGACACGGTCGATGCCAACGACGGCAATCTCAGGAAGCTCATCCCGGAACGCACGAAGTTCTCCGACCCGATGTTCAGCTGAGACATCTGGCACATTGTAAGAACGGACCGCGCACCCGGAATAAAGAGAGCGAACGGGGGCGCGGGGAAAATGTTTCAGATCCCGAGTTTGTCCTTCAGTTTGGTCTTGCGGGCCTTCTTGGTGCCGGCCCCCTCGTCCAGTTTCTGCAGGAGTTCCTTCTCGTAATCCGTGAGTCTTTTCGGCACGGTTATGCCGAGGACGATGTACAGGTTCCCGCGTGCGGTGCGGCCGAGCGACGGGAGTCCCTGTCCCACGACCTTGAGGACTCCGCCCACCTGCGTACCGGCGGGGATGTTCACGCTCATCATCTGACCCTCGAGGTTCTTGACCTCCAGGGTGCCTCCGAGCGCGAGTCTGGGATATGTGGTCTCGGCGTCCATCCACAGGTCGCTGCCGTCCCTCTTGAATCCCATGTAGTCGGTGATGTGTATCACGACGTAGAGATCCCCGGCGGGACCGCCCCTGTATCCGGCGTCGCCTGCCCCGGGTATGCGGAGGTTGGTGCCCTCGCCCATCCCGGGCTTGACATTGATGCTGACCTTGGTGTTCTTGGTGACCCTTCCGCGGCCGCGGCACTTGGGGCACTCCTCGTCGTAGCTCCTCCCGGTACCGCCGCAGCGTTTGCAGGGCGACACCTGGATCGTATCTCCGAACGGGGTGCGCATGCGGGTCTGCTGCTGACCGCTCCCGCCGCAGACGGGACAGGATTTGGTCTTGCCGCCCTTGCCTCCGGTCCCATGGCAGTCGGGGCATTCGGAGGTGTGGGGGACGGTGATCTCCACGGTCTTCCCCTTGAGCACATCCACAAGGGTGATGCCGAGGTCGTAGCGGAGGGATTCCCCGGCCTGCGGAGCGTTGGGGTCCTGCCTCCTCCGCCCGCCGCCGAAGATCCCGCCGAACAGGTCTCCGAAGATATCGTTCAGGTCGTCCCCGTGGGTGAAGTTGTCCCACGAGAACCCTCCCTGCCCGAACTGTCCGTCGACGCCGGCGTGCCCGTACTGGTCGTACATGCTGCGCTTCTGCTCGTCGGACAGGACCTCGTACGCCTCGGAGATCTCCTTGAACTTGGCCTCCGCCACCTCCTTGGGTTCGGTAGACACGTCGGGGTGGTACTTCTTCGCAAGGGTGCGGTAGGCCTTCTTGATCTCGTCGGGAGTCGCGGTCTTGGATACTCCGAGTACCTCGTAGTAATCCCTTTTCTCTTCGGGCATCTGAACTTACCTCTTCGGATCACTGGTCGTCGACTATCTTGTAGTCGGCGTCGACGACGTTGTCGTCGGCCTTCTTGGAAGCGTCCCCGCTCTTCTGGGCCTGCTCCTGGTATGCCTTCGCGGCATCCTGGGCTGCCTGCTGCTGCTCGGGGGTGGCGTTCTTGTAGATCTTCTCGCTGATGGGGGCCATCGCCTTCATCAGGGCGTCGGTCTTGGTCTTGATGTCGTCGACGTTGTCGGTCTTGGCCGCGGCCTCCAGGTCGGAGACGGCCGCCTCGACGGAGGTGCGCTCCTCGTTGGTGACCTTGTCGCCGAGTTCGGACAGGGTCTTGCGGACGGAGTAGACCATGGTCTCGGCGCCGTTGCGGGCGTCGATGAGCTCCTCCTTCTTCTTGTCCGCGTCGGCGAACTTCTCGGCGTCCTTGATGGCCGCGTCGATGTCCTCCTTGGACAGCTTGTTGGAGGATGCGATGGTGATGTGCTGCTCCTTCCCGGTGCCGAGGTCCTTCGCGGAGACGTTGATGATACCGTTGGCGTCGATGTCGAAGGTGACCTCGATCTGAGGCACTCCGCGGTGCGCGGGGGGTATTCCGTCGAGGACGAATCTGCCGAGGCTGGTGTTGTCGGCGGCCATCTTCCTCTCTCCCTGGACGACGTTGATCTCCACGGAGGGCTGGTTGTCGGCCGCGGTGGAGAACACCTGGCTCTTCTTGGTCGGGATGGTGGTGTTCCTGTCGATCAGCTTGGTGGCGACTCCGCCGAGGGTCTCGATACCGAGGGACAGCGGGGTGACATCCAGAAGGAGGACGTCCTTGACGTCTCCGGAGAGGACAGCTCCCTGGATGGCCGCTCCCATGGAGACGCACTCCATGGGGTCGACTCCGTGCTGGATCTTGGGCCCGACGATGGACTCGACGAAGTTCTGGATGATGGGCATCCTGGTGGGTCCGCCGACCATGATGACCTTGTCGACGCCGTCGGAGGTGAGTCCCGCATCGGACAGGGCCTGCTCGATGGGTCCCCTGCATCTCTCCACGATGGGCTCCACGAGCTCCTCGAGTTTCGCACGGGTGATGGTCTGCACCAGGTGTTTGGGCCCGGAGGCATCCGCAGTGATGAAAGGCAGGTTGATCTCGGTCTGCATGGTGGTGGAGAGTTCGATCTTCGCCTTCTCGGCGGCCTCTCTGACCCTGACCCTCGCGGCGTTGTCCTTGGCGAGGTCGACGCCGGTCTCGTTCCTGAACTGCCCGATCACGTAGTTGGTGAGGGCCTCGTCCATATCGGATCCTCCGAGCTGGGTGTCTCCGGAGGTCGAAAGGACCTGGAACACTCCGTCGTCGAAGTCCATGATGGTGACATCGAGGGTTCCTCCTCCGAGGTCGAAGACGAGGATCTTCTGGGACTGTCCCGCCTTGTCGAGACCGTAGGCGAGAGCGGCCGCGGTAGGCTCGTTGATGATACGGACCACATCGAGTCCGGCGATCTTACCGGCGTCCTTGGTGGCCTGCCTCTGGTTGTCGTTGAAATAGGCGGGGACGGTGATGACGGCCTTGTCGATGGGCTCGCCGACGAACGCCTCCGCGTCCTTCTTGATCTTCATAAGGATGTATGCGGAGATCTGCTGGGGGGAGTACTCTTTCCCGAGGGCGGTGACCTTCTCGCTGGAACCCATCTTCCTCTTGACGTTCTTGATGGTTCCGTCGGGGTTGGTGACGGCCTGTCTCCTGGCGGGCTCTCCCACGAGGAGCTGTCCGTCTTTGGTGAATGCTACGTAGGACGGGAAGGATTTCCCGCCGACGCTGGTCCCCTCTGCGCTGGGGATGACGGTAGGCCTGCCTCCCTCCATAATGGAGGCGGCAGAGTTGCTGGTTCCGAGATCGATTCCGATTATTCTTGACATTTCTAACACCTCATTGTTCTCTTAAACGGTTTATTCGGCCGTATCCCCTTCCGGGGCGGCCTGTTTCTTCTTGGTTACTCTGACTTTGGCGTAGCGGAGGACCTTGCCGTTCATCATGTACCCTTTCTGATACACTTCGGCGATCATGTCGTCCTCGTCGCCCTCCGAGACCATCAGGGCCTCGTGCATGTTGGGGTCGAACTTCCCGTCCGCAGGGATCTCCCTGAGCCCCTGCGACTCGAGTATCTTCATCAGGTTGCCCCTGACGGCCCTGACCCCCTCGGAAAGGGATGACTCCTCCTTGACGGAGGCGAGCGCCCTCTCGAGGTCGTCCGCGATGTTCAGGAGCTGCGACACGAGGTCCTTGGTGGCGTATTTCCGATATTCCTCGGCGTCCCTCTCGGTCCTCTTGCGGTAGTTCTCGAAGTCCGCCTGCAGGCGTTTGGCCATATCGAGCATCTTGGCGGAGTTCTCCTTCTCCTCTTCGAGACGTGCTTTGAGTTCCTCAACGGTCTTCTTCTGACCTTTGTTTTCCTTCTTCGCCGTATCCGCCTCCTGCCCGGGGGCTTCCGCGCCCTTGTTTTCAGACTTATCAGTCATAGGTGAACCTCTTGCGTGAACTTTCGAGGGACGGGAGGGCTTCCGACCCTCCCGTCCGGATGTGTTTCAGAAGACTCAGTCGTCCATTCCGCCCATTCCGGGTGCTCCTCCGGCGGGAGCGGGGGCGGATTTGGAGGCGATGACATCGTCGATCCTGAGGATCATGACCGCCGCATCGGTTGCGGAGGAGATGGCCTGCTGACCGATCCTGATGGGCTCGATGACGTCGAGGGCCATCATGTCCTCCACCTTTCCGGTGAAGGGGTTGATTCCGGCGTACTTCTTGCCGGCCTTGTGCTGCTTCCTCATCTCGATGACCATGTTGATGGGGTCGAGACCTGCGTTCTCGGCGAGGGTGGTGGGGATGATCTCCATTGCGGACGCGAAGGCCTCGATGGCAATCTGCTCCCTTCCGCCGACGGATGCCGCGTAGTCGCGGACTCCCATGGCGAGCTCCATTGCGGTGGATCCTCCTCCGGTGACGATCATTCCGTCCTCGATGGAGACCTTGACGACGGACCATGCATCGACGAGAGACCTCTCGACCTCGTCGGCGACGTGGTTGGTTCCTCCCCTGACGAGGATGGAGACGGTCTTGGGGTCCTTGCATCCGGTGACGAAGGTCATCTGCTCGTCTCCGACGAACTTGAGCTCGACGGACTCGGCATCTCCGAGGTCCTCGGCGGACAGCTCGCTGATCTTGCTGACGATGGAGGCGTTGGTGGATTTCCCAAGCCTCTCCATGTCGGACTTCTTCACGCGGCGGCATGCGTAGATGCCTTCCTTGGCGAAGAAGTGCTGTGCGAGGTCGTCGATTCCCTTCTGGCAGAAGACGACGTTGGCTCCGGCCTTCTTGACGGACATGACCATGTCCTTCAGGGTCTTCTCTTCCTCGGCGATGAACTTGCTGAGCATCTCGGGGTCGGTGATCTGGATCTTCGCGTCGATCTCGGGCTTCTTGACCTCGAAGGCGGCGTCGATCAAGGCGATCTTGGCGTTCTTCACCAGCTTGGGCATGGTGGGGGAGACGGGCTCCTTGTCGATGATGAGTCCTTTCACGAGGACGGACTCGTCCATGCTGGCTCCGGCCTTCTTGACGGTCTGGATGTTCTTCAGGTCTGCGGTGTACTTTCCGTTCTCGTCCTTCTCGAGAATGGTCTTGACGGCGTCGACGACCATCTTGGCGAAGAACTTCTTGGAGGAGTTGACCTGCTTGCTGATCATGGAGGTCTCGGCGATCTTCTCGAGGAGGGCCTCGTCGTCGAGGGACACTTTGGTCGCGACGTTCTTCAGGATCTCCTGGGCCTTCTCGTTGGCGAGCCTGTATCCCGCGGTGATGATGGTGGGGTGGACGTTGGAGTCGATCAGGTCGAGGGACTTCTTCAGGAGTTCTCCGGCGACGATGACGGAGGTGGTGGTTCCGTCTCCGACTTCCTGGTCCTGGGTCTTTGCGACCTCCACGAGCATCTTGGCGGCGGGGTGCTGCACATCCATTTCCTTGAGGATGGTCACACCGTCGTTGGTGATGACGACGTCGCCGATGGAGTCGACGAGCATCTTGTCCATTCCCCTGGGTCCGAGGCTGCTCCTCACTGCGTCGGCGATGGTCCTCGCCGCGGTGATGTTGTTGAACTGAGCATCCTTTCCTTTGTCTCTCTTGGTGCCTTCCCTGAGGATCAGCACAGGTGCGTTACCCATTCCCATATTCATTTCTCCGATAGCTTCCGCCCCTTTCGGCGGAATATGTACCCTTGATGGTTAGTCCTTCTATATAACCATTGCTATGGTAGACAACTAGGGGTTAATTACATATTGGATGAGTGATTGTAAATATCTGGCATATCGGAAAATATCATTTTTTGATTATTAATTCTACATATTCCGAAAAATGACATGAAAAAATATTTTTATCCTTTAAAGGAAAATCCGACCGTCTGCGGAGCCTCTTTCCGAGGAAACGGAAGACCCCCGTGCAGCATCGGCACATGTTCGCAAGTCCTTTAATAACGACATATAGAGATTGAAAAACTCATATGGATGAATTGATGGCGTGGGTGATCCTTATCATCGCCAGCTGTATCGAACCGATATGGGTCACCTGTCTTGACAAGTCCGAAGGTTTCAAGCGCAAGGGATGGGGCGCCGCGACCATTATTCTGGTTCTGCTCTGCCTGTATCTCCTCGCATACGCGGTCGGAATGACCGACAGCAGCGGAAACAGCTACATCGGACCCGGAGTCGCCTATGCCGTACTGGCGGGAATAGGCGCAGCAGGCATCGTCGCCGTAGGACGCGTCCTGCACCGCGAGAAGCTCACGGCGAGGAGACTGTTCTTCGTCCTGCTGATCGTGCTCGGAATCATAGGTACCAGACTTGCCGGAGGTCTCTGAAATGAAGTTCCTCGAAGGGAAGAGCGAACTTACGCTCGCATGGATCGTCCTGATCCTCGGAGGCGTGTTCCAGATCGGATGGTCCATCGGTGTCGATTACACCGAGAAGTTCACCGTGTGGACCTGGGACATCGTCACCATCGTATTCCTCGCACTCAGCATGATATGCATGGAGTGGCCCATGAGGCACGGCATCGCGTTCACCACGGCCTACGCCGTGTGGATCGGTGTCGGAGTGAGCCTGACCGTCGTCGTCTCGGCCCTGCTGGGTCTCGATGACTTCAACTGGCTCATGGGGGTGTTCCTGATAATCGTCATCGCGGGAGTCGTCGGTCTGAAGGCCACGCCCGTGGAGTATCTGGACCCTCTGCCGGAAAAGAAGGAAAAGGAGTGAATCCGCAGGGGCCGGATTTTCCGGTCCCTGCTTTTTTGTTTCCCCGATGCTCCGCACGCATATGCCAGCACCGGGAATTATGCGGTCCACGGATAACCCGCAGAACGGCGGTGTTTCAGTGGATGAACAGCAGCTCCCTGTACTTGGGGAGGGGCCACATCTGGTCGTCGACCATCATCTCGAGGGAATCCACGTGGGACCTGATCTTCTCGAGCATGGGCGCCATCTTATCATGGTAGATGATGGCCGCGGCGCGTCCTTCCTCCTCCTGTGACAGTTTGGCATCCAGGGCGTCGAGCTCGTCGACGAGGCTCTCCGCGGCGGATATGTCCTCGGAGATGCATCTGATGAGGTCCATCTGGGACGCGGCCATCTTCCTGAAGTCCTTGTCCCCGTAGATGTCCTTGAGGTTCCTGACGTTGTCGAGGAGGATGTTCTGATACCTGATCGACACGGGGATGACGTGGTTGGTGGTGAGGTCGCTGAGGACCTTGCCCTCGATCGCCATCTTCTTGCAGTAGATCTCCCAGAACACCTCCTTCCTGGAAGCCAGTTCGACCTCAGTCATGACCTTCGTCTCCGCGAACACCTTCACGGTCTGCTCGGAGGTGAACGTGTCGTAGACCAGGGGGACGGAGCTCTCGCAGTCGAGTCCGCGCCTGAGGGCCTCGGCCTTCCACTCATCGGAATACCCGTTCCCGTCGAAGCAGACGTTCTGGCAGGCCCTGTACGTCTCACGGGTCTCGTCGAGGACCGCCTGCATCGCGGGAACACCCGACGCGATTCTCGCGTCGACGGCCTTCTTGAACTGTGCCAGCTGATACGCGAGGATGGTGTTGAGCACGGTGACCGCACCGGAGCAGTTCGCGCTGGAACCGACGGCCCTGAACTCGAACCTGTTGCCGGTGAAGGCGAACGGGGAGGTCCTGTTCCTGTCGGTGTTGTCCACCAGGAGCTCGGGGATCTGCGGGATGCCGAGACTGTATCCCTTCTTCCCGGCGATCTTGACCATGTCCTTGCTGTCCAGCAGCTGGGCGAAGGCCGCGCTGACCTGTTTGCCGAGGAACGACGAGATGATCGCCGGAGGGGCCTCGTTCGCACCGAGCCTGTGGGCGTTGGTCGCGTTGAGGACGGTGGCTTTGAGGAGGGCGTTGTTGTCGTAGACGGCCTTGAGAGTGTTCGCCATGAAACACAGGAATCTGAGGTTCTCCTTGTCCGTCTTGCCGGGGGACATCAGGGCGATGCCGCTCTCGGATCCGAGGGACCAGTTGCAGTGTTTCCCGGATCCGTTGATGCCCGCGAAGGGCTTCTCGTGGAGGAGGACCTCGAAACCGTGCTTCTCGGCGACGGTCTTCATGAGGGACATCAGCAGGAGGTTGTGGTCGATGGCCAGGTTCGACGACTCGTAGACGGGGGCGATCTCGAACTGGTTGGGAGCGACCTCGTTGTGCCTCGTCTTCAGCGGGATGCCGAGTTTGTACGCCTCGAACTCCAGATCCTTCATGAACTCGAGGACGCGGGGCGGGATCGTGGCGAAGTAGTGGTCATCGAGCTGCTGGTTCCTGGCACTGTCGTGCCCGATGAG
Organism: uncultured Methanomassiliicoccales archaeon; assembly: GCA_964533525.1. Lineage (GTDB taxonomy): Archaea > Thermoplasmatota > Thermoplasmata > Methanomassiliicoccales > Methanomethylophilaceae > Methanomethylophilus. The sequence continues at coordinate 39,685 of CAZHJV010000001.1, forward strand.
CGTGCGGTCGGTGAGAACCAGGTCGGGACGCTGCATGTACAGGTCCCTGTCCACCAGGAAGTACTCCTGTTCCCAGCCGAGGTACGAGTGGATGACCTCGTTCCCCTCGCCGAAATACTCCAGGATCGACTTGGCGGCCTTGGTGACGGCAGAATCGGATTTCAGGAGGGGCGTCTTGTAGTCGAGCGCCTCCCCGGTGTACGACACGAACACGGTGGGGATGCACAGGGTGTCCCCTATGACGAATGCGGGGGACGAGGGATCCCATGCGGTGTATCCCCTGGCCTCGAAGGTGTTCCTGAGGCCTCCGCTGGGGAAGGACGACGCATCCGGTTCCTGCTGGAAGAGGAGTTTTCCTTCGAATTTCTCCAGGGACTCCCCATGTCCGCGGGGGTGCGCGAACGAATCGTGTTTCTCGGCGGTGCCTCCCGTGAGGGGCTGGAACCAGTGGGTGTAGTGGGTCGCACCGAGGTCCATAGCCCATCTTTTCATGCCTTCGGCCACGTGGTTCGCCACGTTGCCGTCGAGGGTCGCTCCCCTCTCGACGGTCTCATAGATGGATCTCCTGGTCTCCTCGGAGAGGTATCTCCTCATGGCGGCCCTGTTGAAGACGTTGCGTCCGTAGTACGCGGAAGTCTCCTTTTCCGGGGCGACCGCGGCGACGGGTTCCTTTGCATTGGCGCTCTCGACTGCAGTGAACCTGAAGGTCTGCATAGTAGCTGTTAGTTCCGCTCTCTTAATATAATTTTCCCACAGAAGAAAACTCCATTTTGACGTCGAAATTGCAAAAAAGATATTGTCTTTGTTACCATTTAAACCTTTTAATTAGACAAATGTCTAACAATTTAATTAATTGAAGAAGTGTTAACAACCATATTATCGGGTTAACGGCACTAAACACGAGTTTATATCCGCGATCGGACAGACAAGTGCCTACCGAAGCGTCCGCAGATGGACGGGAAAAACCCCTTCCGCGGGACAGGCCAGATGTCCGCGGCCCGTCTTCCGGGATATGCATCTGGCACATGCGTTCCGGGCAATAACATAGATTAATTCAAATACCGAATGGAAATATGTTAAAGCAATAAGAAAAAGGGGGCCATACCATAGGATTCAAGCTGTTCAAATCCGGCGACCAACTGTACGATGAGGCCATCGACCTCGTGAACAGGAAGGAGTACGGAAATGCCAAAGACAAGTTCGAGGACGCCCTGTCCAAGAACACCGGCAAGGCCGAGATGGCCAAAACGTACATCGCCCTGATCAAACTCCTCAACAACCGCGGAGATGCGGAAGCCTACAGGAATCTCATCAACTGCCTGGAGAGGTGCGGGGAGAGTTCGTTCAAATTCGGTCTCACCGACGTCGACACGGAGGAACTGAAGAACGAGTGCAACCTCTCGATAGAGGAGATCTTGGCGACTCAGATGCCCGGCTCCGACTATATGGCCAAAGGTCAGGCCATGATCGACGTGGCGGCCAAATACGCCGGCGTGATAGGAGAGAATCCTCTCAAGATCAACGAGATCAGCACCGGCAACACCCAGGCCACGGGTACCAGGGAATCCCTCATCCTCCAGGCCATGGCCTACGAGTGCATGGGAACCGGCATCGTGCTGAAGGACCCCAAACAGGGTTCAGAGTACATGCAGATGGCCTACAACTTCCGCAGGCAGGTGGGCGATTCCGGCGACAGGGATCTCGAACTGATGAAGTGCTATGCGAAGTCCGGCAAATGCTGGCTCTGCGGAAGGCCCGCCAACGGGGAGGGCGTCCACTTCATGGCCGTCAGAAGCACGATATCCGAGATGTTCAGGAACAGGGAGAGCTCCGACGTCATCAGAACCGCCGACGACGACTTCAGATCGATCTACATCTGCATGCCCTGCTACACCGCCGTATCCAACAGGTCCGACGAGATCTCCAAGGGCTACTACGACCAAGCCATCAGCGAGATGAGGGCCATGGAGGCGAGGCTCGAGATGGAGATCGCCTCGATCCGCACGGAGCTGACGTTCGTCAGAACGAGGTGATCCGCACGGACAGCATGGTTTCCCTCAGGTGCAAATACTGCGGCGCGCCCCTCGAAGCAGACGACGTCAAGGGCGACAGCCCCTACGTCACATGTCCCAGCTGCGGTACGACCCAGCAGAGGATCGACGCACAGGCGTACCTCGACCAGCTCATGGGACAGGTCCGCTCCTGGATCAACAAGGCCGTCCCCGGCGGACTGAGCGTCGCCCAGTCGGAGAACGTGGACAGCGTCGCAAGGCACAGCATATTCATGAACAGCGTCAAACCGAGGGTCGACATAGAGTTCGGCGAATACAAATTCGCCCTCACCTCCCTGCTCGCCAACCCGATGCTCGTCATGCCCTTCACCGTGGACACGAAGATCAAGACGAAGCACACTCCCGCCCAGGCGTTCGAGTTCAGCGAGAAGATGTCGGGAGTGGCCCCTCTGGCGGTGGATTCCGACAGCAAGGAACTCATCTCCACGGCGAAGAACGTCTCCGATGCCTACGCCCTGCTGATCAACAACTCCAACCTGCTCAAGGAGAACAAGGACGGAAGGTACATCCTCATGTCCAACAACTTCAGCGCGGCCGCAGAGGACTTCGGGGCCCTGAAGGACTACGAACCCGCGGCCACCCGCTTCGCCGGCCTCAGTACGGCCTGCCAGGGATGCGAAAAACTCCTCAACGGGGATGTCGCCACCGCCCTGCAGCTCTTCGGTCAGGGAAAAAGCAAACTGAACGAGGCGAAGACCCAGCTTGCCGGAAACATGAAGGTCGCCATCATGGGACAGCCCATCGCGACGGAGATCAAACAGGTCGAGACGCTCGAGGAGACGGCGAAATCCGTCTACTCCATGGGCGGCGACCCCGTCAAGGCGCTGGACAACATAAGGCGCATCTTCGAGTACAAGTTCCCTTCCGGAGGGAACTGGGGATTCATGCTCAACAACAGGGACAGGCTGACCGAGATATTCGCCAACATGACCGACGCCGTGAAGGCGAAGAGCGGAGGGTCCGTCAACATCGCACCCGGCGACGGGGACATACTCATCCCGTTCTGGCACATCGACCTCAGGTACAGTTTCCAGACGGGTTCCCTCTGGAAGAAGAAGGCCGTCGAGGTCAGCGAGGACCTCCTGATCCCCGCCGACTTCGTGATAGACGAGGCCTGCCTGAACAACCCCCGTTCCGCGGTCACAGACGTATTCAGCATCAGGACCAAGGATGGTGCCTTCGCGGGCATCCTAGGGAACGAGAAATCGATCAGCAACGGTTCCGGGATCTCCGACATCGTATCGAGCGCGGCCCCCAACTCCATCGGAAGCAGGGCCGCCGTGGTGCCTCTCAGCACCGAAAAGGAAGCCGAGCGCCTCGCCGAACAGTACGTGAGCGCCGTGGCCTCCGCCGAATCCAAACTCAAACTCAGCAACCCGGACGTGGACAAACTCATTTACATCCCGTTCAGAAGATCCGGCAACCGCCTGACGGCGCCGTCCAGCTTCGGACAGCTCGTCCCCGGCAGGATCGGACGCACGGACCTGGACGAACTGATCATCATCTGATAATTCAACGAAAGGAAGGGATTGAAATGGTAGACAACCAAGGAAACGCATACAGGACGAGAGGCGTCATAATGGCGGCCGTTGCGCTCATCGGCATAGCCATATGCGCAGTCCTCTACGGAGTGGCCGGAGTGGACCTCCTCACGGTATTCGGAGCATTCCTCGTCATCATCGGCGCGGACCTGTTCCTCGTCGGGGCGACCTACAGCTCCGCACCCGACAAATTCGGACCCTCCGAGCAGATGTACAGAGTGGCAGTCGGTCTCCTGGTGGCCGTCATCGGCATAGCCGTGATCCTCATCGGACTCGACGTGAACATGTGGGTGGCCGTCGCCGTGGTGATCGTCGGAATCGCACTGATCGGTCTCGCCACCGGACTCATAAACAGCAAGAAATCCAAATTCTGAGGGTGAAGGCAAATGGCTAACACACTGGAAAACAACGTAGAAGGCCAGATGGCCAAGAACAGGTCCCTCGTCGAGAGGATCGCGATGTACATCCCGTTCTACAGGGGCTACAAGCAGAAGAACCTCCGCAGGGACGAAGACAGGGCGATCAGAGACGTCGTGGCCAAGGAACTGATGAACGTGAAGACCGACCTGTCCAACGCATCCCGCGCCGCCGTCGGCGACCTCGATGCCATGAGGGACGCCGAGAGGATCAAGGCGAAGGTCGACAGGTACTACGTGGACGTCAAGAAGGCCGCGGCCGGATACAGCGCATTCCACGACTCCGTGAAGATCATGGAGACGGAACTCGACAACATCATCTCCTGGGACGCCCAGCTGATCGACGGCGTACAGAGCCTCAAGACATCATCCGCGGAACTCGTACAGTACGCGGACACCGGCGATAACATCAGGCCGGCCCTCCGCGCCGTGGAGAAGGAGATAGATGCGCTGATCGAGGCCTACAACCAGAGAGAGAACATCATGAAAGGCTTCGTCGACGGAGAGAAGGAGTGATTCCAATGGCAGAAAAGAAACAGAACGTCGTATTCTGGAAAGACCAGGGGCCGGATGACATCATCTACGTGTCCCCCGATGACGACCTGAGGACCATCACCTCCGTCACCGTACCCGAACACGCCGTCGCCCTGTTCGTCAGGGACGGCCAGCTGCAGGGGGTCCTGGAGCCCGGAAGGCATGTGGTCACCAGCGCCAACATCCCCTGGCTCACCACCCTCTACAACAAGGCCCTCGGATTCAGGGAGACCCCCTTCAAATGCTCCGTGATCTTCATCTCGCTGAAGATCTTCAACGGAAAGTGGGGCCTCAGATCCATGATCAAGGCGGCCAAGGAATACGAGGTGCCCATAACCCTCATGGCGAACGGGGACTTCCAGTTCCGCATCCAGGATGTCAACGTGTTCTACACCCAGGTCCTGGGAGGAATGAAGAGCTACACGACCGGCGACGTGAACCAGTTCATGAAGAGCTTCATCACGGAACAGCTGATCCAGCAGCTCAACACCCAGTACTATATGGATGTCATGGGCAACCTGGAGAAGGCCTCCACCTCCACCAAGATCCTCATCGACCCCTACTTCCAGCAGAGAGGAATCGAACTGCTGGCACTGAAGATCAACGAGGTCTCCACCACCGAGGAGGAGAAGACCAAGGTGTTCGAGTACCTCCAGTTCAGCAGCGCCAACGGAGAGGCCTTCAAGAGATACGAGGTCATGGACCGTATGGCGGATGCCATCGGAGATTCCCAGGGAGGTGCGGCCATGGGTGCAGGAATGCTCCTGTTCCCGCAGATGTACCAGCAGCTCAGCCAGCAGCCAGTCCAGGGAGTGCAGCAGCAGGCGGCGCAGCCCCAGGCCCAGAAGGTCATGTGCCCGTTCTGCGGCGGTCTCAACGACTATCCGTACAAGTTCTGCGGGAACTGCGGAAAGCCCTCCCCCATGATGCAGAACCAGCAGCAGGCCGCGGCACCCGCCGCACAGCCCGCTGCGGCGGCTCCCGCCGCCGGCGGAGCGGTCTTCAAGATCTGCCCCTACTGCGGACAGGACCTCAGCGGTCTGAAGAAGACCCCCAAGTTCTGCCCCTACTGCTCCGAGCAGCTTCAGTAAACCCTTCAAACCCGGGCTCCGGCCCGGGACCTTATCTTTTTCCGATATGTTTTTACGCCCGTCCCGAGTGGTACGGCCCAAGGTGTTCTCCGTGGACAGGATCATGTTATCGGTCATAGACCTCGCCGTCAAGGCGGGGGAGATGGTTCTATGCGACTCCGGATTCGAAGTGAGGAACAAAGGGACCAAGGAGAACTACGTGACCTCCACCGACGTCAAGGTGCAGGAATACCTGCGGAGGGAACTCACCGCACTCATCCCGGGATCGTACTTCATGGGGGAAGAAGGGGACCTCCCTGAAGAGGATGACAGACTCCGCGGCAGCGACCGGTGGATATGGATCGTAGACCCCATCGACGGGACCGCCAACTATGCCAGGGGAATGGAAAACTCCGTCGTCTCCATCGCCCTCGTGCGGTACGGGAAAGTGGTCCTCGGGACCGTACGCCACCCGTACCTCGACATGACCTTCCATGCGCAGGAAGGCATGGGTGCATACATGAACGGGGAGAGGATCCATGTCTCCGACAGGGATCTGGCACATTCGATGTTCGCGACCGCGTGGTCCGCATACAACAAGAGCCGGGCCCATCAGTGCTTCCGCATATCGGAGAGACTGTACGGCGAATGCGAAGACATCAGGAGGACCGGCACGGCCGCCTTCGAACTCTGCATGCTCGCCAAAGGCGCCATAGACATCTACTTCGAGATCAACCTCGCACCGTGGGACTACGCCGCCGCCTCGCTCATCGTGAAGGAGGCAGGGGGGTTCACCGCATCCCTGAAGGGAGACCTCGACCTCTACGCCCAGGGAACTGCCATGGCCGGCAACACGGAAGAGAATCTGGAACATGTGAAGGCCGTGGTCTCGGAGGAACTCTCGAAATCCGAAAACAGCAGGTCCGACTGAAGTTTTCATCAATCCCATTACGATTTTCGCAGTAAATCGCCGTTAATCGTACGAAGATAGATTATTTATATCATAAATTCGATGTATACATCACAGGAGGCGCAAAACCATAGGCAAAAAGAATACGTCGGAATTCCGCGGAGAGAAGTATATCGTTCTGAAGCTCACCGCCATGAGCGACGCAGGGCCAGTTGGCGCGTCTGTGTGCGGAAGTTTCTAAGCGGTCAACTCAGGTCTCTCTGACGCGGCCAAACCCCTTAGCCTCTCAGGCATTTTTGCGACTGCATTGTATAATTCCCAGGTTCGGTTTTTGTGATTTCCGGGCAGCCGGCATCTGTCCGCAGAACCGCTTCAAATCCCCGAACCCGATGTGCCAGACATCATGAAATCATTCGATTTTCTCCCTGCAGTACGATGCGGCGTATGCAACCGCCATCATCGCCAGAAGGCCGGGGATCAGAGGGAATATCATGAACTGCCAATCGGTGATCTGACTTATCGCGACCGTCAGCGCCGTCGCTCCTGCGGGCGGATGGACGGTGCCGGTGCACATCATAAGGACTATCGAAACGGATACGCAGAGTCCGCAGACGATCCAATGGCATCCGTCCAGGACACCGGCATATGAGAACAGGGTAACTATGGCCAGCGAGACCGCCGCCGAGAAGACGTGCCCGAAAAAGACATTCTTCGGCTTGGAGAACGGGGCCTTCGGCGCGGCATAGATCAGGACGGCGGTGGAACCGAAGGATGCGACTATGAACTGGCTGCGTGTACCTTCGACGGTCAGATATTGGTCGGTGAACGCCAGGACGGCGATCCCGATGAAGGAGAAGACCGCCGCTGTGAGGAATGCGGCACGGGAATAGTTTTCAGATGCTTTGAACGGGTTGTCCATCGGGTATCATCAGACAGGGTGCGGACTCCTGAGAGGTTTATATTTTCTGCGCAGAAAAAACTCTGAAGACACGGAAATCCAACGGTTCGCCCGCAGTCGGAGCGTTCGATATTTAACCCGAGGGAATTCCGGGGAAAAACGGCCTGAATAGACGGATGTCCGATCAGGGCTCGGAGATTCAACACGGTCTATTTTTGTAACAACCTATAAGACTGACCTGTATGTTTTCAGACGTATGGCAGAAGACCTCGAGAAGTACGTCACGACCATACCTGATTTCCCTCAGCCCGGAGTCATGTTCAGAGACATCACCACCATCATCTCCAACCCCGACGGCCTCAGGCTCGCCGTGGACGGACTGTGCGACATGGTGAAGGACATGGACGTCGACATCGTGGTCGGCTCCGAATCCAGAGGATTCGTCTTCGGAACCCCCGTGGCCTACAAACTCGGCAAAGGCTTCGTTATGGCGAGGAAGAAAGGCAAACTTCCCCGCGAGACCGTGTCGGAGACCTACGACCTCGAGTACGGCACCGCCACCCTGGAGATGCACAAGGACAGCATCAAACCGGGGATGAAGGTGTTCCTGGTGGACGATCTCGTCGCCACCGGCGGAACCACCGCCGCCATCATCAAGATGGTGGAGAAACTCGGCGGAAAAGTCGTCAAGATCGGATTCGTCCTCGAACTCGCCGGATTCGACGCCAAGAACAAGGTACTCAAAGGTTACGACGTAGAGAGCCTTCTCTCCTATCCCGGCGCCTGAAAGGCCCGGATACGGATGGAGGGCGTGCCGGGATTCGAACCCGGGTTGTCAGCTCCGAAGGCTGATAGGATCGTCCTGGCTACCACACACGCCCGTCCGCACCATCGTCGGCGCTCTATTAATTATGATTGGACGGGCGGCCCTCTCAATACCCTTTAATCAAACCTATCCGATTACCGTCGCAATGTCAAAGGTTGTAATGAACGACGGTGCGGGCGGAGAACTCATGCAGGAGTTCATCTCGAAGCACATCACCGGCCATTTCCCCAAAATGGAGTCGGAGATCCCGCTGGACGCATTGGATGATTCCGCGGTGGTCGACGACGTCGTATTCACCATCGACGGACATACCGTCAACCCCCTGTTCTTCCCCGGAGGCGACATCGGAAGGATCGCCGTCTCCGGAACCGTGAACGACATCTCCGTCATGGGTGCGAAACCCATCGGGATCGCCAGTTCCGTCATCCTCGAGGAAGGACTCGATTCCGACACCGTCGACAGGGTCATGAAGAGCATGGGCGCCACCGCCGGGGAGGCGGGCGTCCCCGTCGTCACGGGCGACACGAAAGTCATGGGTGCGGGCGAGATCGACAAGATGGTCATCACCACCGCGGCGATCGGGAAGAGGCCCGACTACCTCGACCACGATATGGAAGTGGCCAATTCCTACAGGAAGGTGGACAGCAGATGGTGCTCCGATTCCAACACCCGTCCCGGAGACGTCATCATCGTCTCCGGATACATGGGAGACCACGGCATAGCCCTCCTCTCGTTCAGGGAAGGATACGGGTTCGACAGTGTCATAGAATCGGACGTGCAGCCTCTCAACAAAATGATCGAGAAGGGTCTCCGCGCCGGAGGCATCGTGGCGATGAAGGATCCGACCAGGGGAGGACTTGCGAACACCCTCAACGAGTGGGCCGAGAAATCGAAGTGCCAGCTCGAGATAGATGAAGCGAACATCCCCCTGAGGGACGGCGTGGTCAGCGCCTGCGAACTGCTCGGGATCGAACCCCTCAACATAGGTAACGAGGGCAAGTGCGTGATCTCCGTCGTCCCGGAGATGGCGGAGGAGGTCCTGAAGGCCATCAGGTCCACTCCCGAGGGAAAGGACGCGGCCATCATCGGAAAAGCGTCCGAAGGACCCGCAAGGGTCATCCTGCGCACCGAGGTCGGCGGAAGGAGGATCCTCGAACCTCCGTCCGGAGACCCCGTCCCCAGGATCTGCTGAAACTTTTCAAAGGGAGACGGAGACGTCTCCCTTTCTCCTTTTCCCGCATCCGGCATCCCGAATGACCCAGATGCGGAGAACCTCGCCCCGTCCTCTTTTTCCTAAGGGATACGGAGCTTCCGCCGGGGGGAATAGAACCTTTATAGAACAACCCTGTTGATACCCAATCAGAGTCGATCAACATGGTCACATTCCTTCCGTTCAAAGGCTACAGGCCCAACATCCGCGCAGGCGAGAACATCGGCAGCCGCGTATCCCCTCCGTACGACGTCATCGGAGACGACTATCTGGCACAGCTGCAGTCCGACGCCAACAACGTCACCAACCTCACCCTCGCGCCCGATGCGGACAAGAGATACACTCAGGCCAGGAAGAGACTCGACGGCATGATCGAGAGCGGCGCCCTGAAGCAGGACGAGCCCTCGTTCTACATCTACGACCAGACGTTCGAAGCCGACGGGAAGACCTACACCAGAAGGGGCCTCGTGGGCATCCTGAAGACGGAGGACTACTCCGAAGGGAACATCATCCCCCACGAGGAGACGTTCTCCAAGGTGAAGGCGGACAGGCTGAACCTCCTGAGGGACATGGAGACCCACCTCGAGAGCATCTTCGGGATATTCCCCGGTCTGGGAGATGACCTCAGCAGGGAGATCGACAACAGTGCCAGACTGCTCTACAGGTACGTCGACGGGAACGGCGTCGAACACAGGTACAGCAGGATCTGCGACCCGGATCTCTGCGGCAGAGTCTCCGATAAGCTGAAGGATCAGAAGATGCTGATCGCGGACGGCCACCACAGATACGAGACCGCCCTGAACTATGCGAAGGAGAACCCGGACTGCGAGGCGAAACAGTACGTCCTCTGCACCATGGTGGCGCAGGACGACCCGGGACTCGTCATATGGCCCACCCACCGCCTCATCGATGCGGGGGACATAGGGGAGACCTCCGCCATCAAGAAGATCGGAAAGACCATGGCGATGAAGGAGGTCTCCGAGGAGGAGATGGAAGCGGAACTCGGCTCCCACCTCTTCGGGATGATGTTCAGGTCCGGGAGGTGCTTCCTCCTCGACAGCACGGCCGATGACGGGAACATCCTCATGAAGCTCGACACATACGCCGCCCAGCAGAAGATCCTCTACGGCGTCTACAAGAGCGACGAAGGGAAATCCAAGATCTCCTACGACGCCGAACTGGAGTCCGTCAAGAAGGCCATGGCCGAGAAGAAACACGATGCGGCCGTAATCCTCAACGCACCGTGCCTTCAGACGATCTGGGACATTGCGGGACAGGGCAAGAGGATGCCCAAGAAGACCACCTATTTCTTCCCCAAGATCTGGTCCGGCTGGGTATTCTACAGGATGGCATGAACGGCCCTGCCGCATACGTGCGGCACGGCCTCTTCCTTTTTTGAACGAACGCGGCGGATACGCAGGACTGCGATCCGTGAGAATAACAAAATGGAGCCGCTGGAGGGAATTGAACCCTCGGCCTACGCCTTACCAAGGCGTCGCTATACCCCTTAGCCACAGCGGCAGCATTCTTCGCTAATTGTACATTGATATTTAATGGTTATTGGCTGGCAGGTTCCGGAGAGCTACCCCGGGACCCCGAACTTCCGACCGTTCTCCGGAAAGAGGCTATTTTATCAATGAACACGTTAGCGGCGGACATGAAGAAGGAGATGAGCTCTTTCGATGTCCGCTCCGTGGTCACCGAGATGGCCGCATTGGAGAACGCCCACATGGACAAGATCTTCCAGTGGGGCGCTGGAAACGTCCTGTTCCGTATCAACACCAAGAACGGCAAGGAGGATCTTTTCTTCAAGGATAAGAAATGGCTTTATCTGTCCCCCGACAGGCCCGACACGCCTGTCACACCCACCTCCTTCGCCACGTTCCTGAGGAAATACCTCGCCAACGCCCGTATCGGGAAGACGAGACAGATCGGTTTCGACCGTATCGTCGAGATGCAGGTATTCAAGGCCGAAGGCGAGTATCTCCTGATCTTCGAGATGTTCGGCGGAGGCAACGTCCTCCTGGTGCAGGACGGGAAGATCGTCAACTGCCTCACCCAGAGGACCTTCCGCGACAGGGCCACCCGCCCAGGGGAGGAGTACGTCATGCCCAAGGAGCGGTTCAACCCCCTGACCTCCGACCTGAAGTCCTTCGAGGAACTCTTCAGAAGTTCCGACTCCGACACCGTCAGGACCCTCGCCACCGTCAACAACCTCGGAGGGCAGTATGCCGAAGAGGTCTGCAGACGCGCGGGGGCGGACAAGTCGGTTCCCGCCAAAGAGGCGGACGGAGGCACCGTCGCCGCCCTCCACTCCGCCGTCATGGAGATCGCCGACTATGTCATGGGGAACCCGTGCCCGACCGTGTTCCGCAGGGACGGGAAGATCGTGGACATCGCCCCCATGGATCTGCAGATCTACGACGACTGCGTGAAGGAATCCGTCCCCACGATCTCCGAGGCCATCGGGAAGTACATGGAGGAGAACAGGGAAGAGGAGAAGAGGGAGTACGTCGACCCCGAGATCGAGAAACTCAAGAAGAGGATCGAGAAACAGAGGGAGACGGTGGACGCGTACCGCATGGAAGCCGAACGCCTCAAAGCGCAGGCGGATTCCCTCTACACGGAATATCAGAAGGTATCCGAGCTCCTGAACGTCCTCGGCGAACAGAGCAGGAAGCTGTCGTGGGAGAAGCTCACGGAAGGTGCCCTGAAGATCCCGTACGTGGCCTACATCGACCCCTCCAAGAACACCGTGGCCGCGAAGATCGGCATCCTCGAAGTGGAGATGGATTACACCAAAAACATCGACACCAACGCCTCCGACATATATGCCAGAGGGAAGGAGCAGGGGGCCAAGGCGGACAATGCGGAGAAGGCCCTGAACGACTCCCTGGCGGAGCTGGAGAAGAAGCAGAAGGGTTTCGACAAGAAGGTGGCCGCGGAGCTGTCCAAGGCCAAACCCACGAAGAGGTTCTGGTTCGAATCGTACAAGTGGTTCATATCCTCCGGAGGAAGGCTCGTCATCGCCGGGAGGGACGCCCACTCCAACGACCAGGCGGTGAAGAAGCATCTGAAGGACGGCGACATATACGCCCACGCGGACATCCACGGGGCGCCGTCCATCATCCTGAAGGACGGCCTCAAGGCGTCCGGAGAGGAGCTCAGGGAGGCCTGCTGGTTCGCTCTGGCACATTCGAAGGCATGGATGGCCGGATCGGCCGAGGGAGGGGCTTTCTGGGCCTATCCCGACCAGGTCAGCAAGACCCCCAATGCGGGAGAGTTCGTCCCCAGGGGAGCGTTCATCATCAGGGGGAAGAGGAACTACGAGTACCACCTCCCGCTGGAGATGGGGATCGGGGAGATCTATTACGAGAACGAGCGCAAGGTCATGTGCGCCCCCACCCCGGTGATCGAGAAATGCAGCGAAAAGTACTGTGTCATACGCCCCTCGAAGGAGAAGAACGGCAGGATGGCGGGAGATATCGCCAAGCTGTTCGAGGTCCCGGAGGAGGAGGTCTCGAGGATCCTCCCGCCGGGATCGGTGGAGATAGTCCGCAGAGTATTCCCCAAACCGGAAGAGGACGAGTGACGGCCCTCCGGCATGGTGAAACCTGCCGAATATGCTGAATGCGTCGGCGCAACAGCTGGACAGCGTAAACGCCGCAGAAACCTGCACAGATGCCGATATCGAAAAAGGTATGGCGGGCATATTGGGATTCGAACCCAAGTCTAGGGCTCCGCAAGCCCCTAGGATATCCAAGCTACCCCATATGCCCGTATAATGTGCGGTCAAATCCTTTCGGATAAGTAAATGGTTTTACCTATCATGCCTCAGGGTGAGACAGATAGCGGGTGATGTATCCGGCGATCTTGTTCCTCATGGGAACCGTCTTGACGTCGGTAAGGGTTGCGACCATTTCCTTGTTGTTGTCGAAATCCTTGTTGAACGCCTGAGGATATTTGTTGACGAGTTCGATGGATACTCTCTTGATGTAGGTGGGTCTTATTCTTCCCATATCTTTCACCGAGTAATCCGACTGATGGATATTCCTTATTTAAAACATTGTGAACAGGACGGGCCTGCATCGCCACAGGGAACCCCCCTTCCCGCATGCTCCGATGCGTGAAATACAGGGTCCGCGGCCACTGTCCGTTCAATCCCGGCGGGGATGTCCGCAGGTCTTCTTCCCCTCGGGGCACGGGCCCCTGACGCATGCGGGTCCCGCATCGGCGAATATGACGGGGGACACCTCTCTGCAGAGCCTGAGCATCTCGTCGGCCATGGCCCTGATCTCCCACTGGGCCCTGTTGCAGCACCTCATGGAGAAGAAGTGCAGCAGCTCGCGGGCGTTCATCGTGATGGTGATGTCGGTGGTGCATCCGTTGGGGAGCACGTACCTCGCATCCTCCGCGGGAATACCTAGATTGATCAGATCCGCATACGCCTTCCATATCCTGTCCATGGTGTCGGCGTAGACCTGCGATGCTTTCCCGTCCCCTTTCACTGTCTCCGGGACCACGAACGTCGGCTCCGAGATCTCCACGTACCTCTGGGACTGCTGGGAGAACGATGCGATGCGGTGCCTCACCAGCTGATGGGTGAGGGCACGGGAGACCCCTTCCACGGAGAACGTGAACACGGCGTGTTCGATGACGGAGTGGTGCCCCATCCCTATGACACGGCGCAGCATCTTCTCCGGGTCGACCTCCTCCAGGAGGTCCGCGGAGGACCTGTCCGAATAACATGAATGCGCCGCCGCGGCGCAGATCCTGTCCGCGTCGGGGGTATGTGCCAGCAATGTAACCTTCATCAATCCGCACCTTCCCAATACTCTGTCTTGAGTTCCTTCAGACGGGCGGGGTCCATGAGTTCCTTCAGGCGGATCACCCTCCTGTCCGAATCCGGAAGCAGTTTCAGGAGACCGTCCACATGGCCGTCCCCGACCACCGCCACGACCCTCTCGTGGGTGGCGCATATCTCCCGGATCCTTGCGGCCATGTGCTCGTTCCTCTCGTCGATGAGGACCCTCACCATCGCAGGATACTTCTTCCTCATCTCCTCGACGTAGGCCGCCTGATCCTTGGAATAATCCTTCTGGGTCTTATCGACCTTCCTCTTCCCGAAGATGTTGTCCGTGATACCGGACATCCTGTAACGGAACTTCTCGCCGCGTCCCATCTGAGACCACATGCGGTCCATTGCGACGGCCGCATCCGTATCTATGCAGAAGATCTCCGCATCGCAGGACTTCGCGGCGCCGATGGCCGCCACCATGTCCGCCCCCGCGGTGCTCTTGTTCTGCGCAGACATCTTCTCCTGGTATCTGGCAGACTGCCTGTAGGCGGCGTTCATGTTCTTCAGCCGTTCCTCCTTGGATGCGTCGGGATTTATCCCGCGGGCCTCCAGATCTTTTCTGAGGGCCTCCTTGTCGCCCGTGAGGGCGTGGTATCTCATATCGTCGAGTTCCACGCACACGGCCTGCGGCCAGCACCGTCTGACGATGAACGAGACGGGTTCCGAGATGTTGAAAACGTGGCCGGTCCCGATTATCGTGAGCATATCCTTCCCAATACCGTCGGGCGATATAACGCATTTGTTCCTTCGGAAGCGTCACTCCCCGGCCGATACGGGACAGCCCTGTATCCACTCGCCGGAATAGGTCACGGAGCCGTCCGGAGCGTAGAGGACGCCGATGCCCTCCATCTTCCCGTCCTTGAAACCGCCCTCGTAGACCTCGCCGTTGGCCCAGACCATCTTCCCTATGCCGCAGAAGGTGCCGTCCACGAAATCGCCGGTGTAGACGTCCCCCGCGGGCCACCTGAAGGTGCCCTTCCCGGTGCGGACGTCATCCCTGAACTCACCCTCGTAGACCCTTCCGTCGGGCCATCTGAACGTTCCCCTTCCGGTGCGGACGCCGTTCTCAAAGTAACCCACGTAGGATTCTCCGTTGTTCCACATGAACATCCCGAGACCGTGCTCGGTCGTCCCGTCTTCCGCGACCGCGCCGACGTAGTATCCGTTGTCGTAATCGATCCTGACGTCCTCTGCCATGGGGAACCCAATCCCGCATACGGTGTTAAAACCTGCGCTGCGGGGACCAGTATAATCTACGGGCTCGGCATATCCCCGGCCATGCGCGGAAAATACGACCTCGTCTGCTTCGACATGGACGGGGTTCTCACCAAACTGAGGAGTTCCTGGGCCTGGATCCACCAGAGTCTCGGGGTGGAGAACGAAGCCGCTTACAGGGCGTTCATCAACCAGGAGATCGACGAGAGGGAGTTCATGCGCAGGGATATCGCCAAATGGAAATCCGCGAAGCCCGACATCTGCGAACGCGACCTCATCCGTTTCTTCCGCGACATGCCGGTCATCGACGGCATCCAAGAGACCGTCGCATCCCTCAGGGAATGCGGGATGAAATGCGTCATAATCAGCGGCGGGATAGACATCGCCGCGAACATGCTGAAGAACGAATACGGATTCGACGACTGCATCGCCGACAGGGTGCTGACCAATCCCGACGGCACGCTCTCCGGAGAGGGTGAGGTCGTGGTGGATCTGAAGGACAAAGGGATCTTCGTCAGAAAGTACATCGAGAAATACGGCACCTCTCAGGAAAGGACCGTGTCCCTCGGCAACTCGTTCACCGACATACCGATGTTCAAGAACTCCGCCGTGTCGATCGCGTTCAACCCCACCGACCCCTACACGTCGGATGCGGCCACCTACACGGTGAGGAGCGACAACATCGCGGATATCCTCGACTGCATCCTGCCCGACGGGCACGGGAACTGAATCTCACTCGTCGAGATCCATCGTCCCGTCGTCGTAGACGGATTCGTCGAACGGGGCGTCCTCGTCGACGAGGAGTTCCTCGGGGCGCTGCTGGCCGCTGAGTTTCTTGCCGTAGATGCGGACGATGTCCCTGGCCTCCGCGGTGCCTCTCCTGATGAGCTTCGTGTGGGTCTTGATCGCATGGATTACGGCGTCCCACGTCTCGAAGTTCATGATCATCCCGACGGTGAACTCGTCGTCGGGCTCCGCCTCGACGTACATGGGATAGGTCTTCTTGTAATCGTTGACGGAGACCTTCACGTGGAGGACGTCGAAACTCTTGACCCAGAGGGCCTTCACGTCGGGTGCGTTGCAGGATTTCCTCCTCTTCCCCTCGGCGTTGTCGATGTAGGTGATCCTGACATGGCGGCCGTCGTCCAGATCGAACTCGTCGCCGACCTCCACGATCTCGTCCTCGAGGAGGACGGTCTTGGTGACCTCGGTGACATCCTGGTCGCTGAACATGACCTTCACCTCGATCTTCCTGGGAAGTCTGATGGTCCCGGTGAACACGCGTCCGCACTCCCCGCAGCGGAAGGTCCCGCTGATACTGGATTTCCCCATCTTCGCCTTCAGGATATCATGTTCCGTGATATCGGCGCAGTCGGGGCACTGATATAATATCGTATCCGGGAGTTCTTCTGCCATGTCCTTCACCTATGGGCCACGTGTAAGCGGTCTTATTTATAAAGCCTTTTAAGGGACCCGACGGTGAACGGTTTCCCGTGGCCCGGAATGACCACGTCGGCGTATCTCGCGATCCTCGCCATGGACGCCATCGCCTTCTCCGGGTCCGTATTGAGTGCTGGGACTGTCTTCTTGGCCAGATTGTCCTGCAGCGGGACCGCGTCCCCTGCGAACGCGTAGTTCCTGTCGGCGTCGACGAACACGGAACCGGAATCGTCGCTGTGACCGGGGGTACGGACGAAACGCACGCCTCTGGCGATCTCCTTCTCGGTCTCCAGGACCGTGACCCCGTCCATGGGTTCCCCGCCGGAGAACTTGTAGACCTTCGCATTGCGGAACATCCCGACGTTGCCGACATGGTCGGGGTGGGAATGGGTGAGCAGCACGATGTCCACATCCTCCGGGAAGATCTTCCCGATCTGCCTGAAGGACGTCTTTATCCCGGCCCTCATGTACTCCTGGGACGTGTCGATGACGATGTTGTGCCCGTCGTCGGTCCTCACGAGCGAGGAGGTGGACCAGGTCCCGGAGGATACGACCGCGCCGGATGCGTCCCTTTCGAGATGCCCGATGACCAGGATGTCTATGGATGTCATGGAATCAGGAATAAAATACCCCGATGAATATGTTGTCCCGGTACAATGGAATACAGGGACGGTCTCGATATAGCGGATGATCCGGACGTCTATCCCCCGTCGGAGGACAGCATACTGCTGGCGGAGTCCCTCGACATAAGGAAGGGCGAGAAGGTCCTGGAGATCGGACCCGGCTCCGGGATCGTATCCATACAGTGCGCCCTCAATGGGGCGGAGGTCGTCTGCGGGGACATCAACCCGAAGGCGGTGGCCCTCACGAGGAGGAATGCGGAGGCGAACGGCGTCTCCGTGAAGGCCGTGGAGAGCGACGTGTACTCCGCCATCGAAGGAAGGTTCGATACGATCGTGTTCAACCTCCCGTACCTCCCGGTGGAGGACGAAGGCGAACTCGCGAAGGCATGGTCCGGCGGAAAGGACGGCCTCGGGCCGCTGCCGAGACTCCTGGAAGGAGCGCCGGAACATCTCCTCCCGGGCGGGAGGATTGTCGTGGTGGTGTCATCCCTCATGGACGGGGAACGCCTGAAAGAGGTCCTCGGAGACCGCCCCGTGAAGGTCCTCGGAGAACTCCCTCTGTTCTTCGAAAAGCTGCAGGTCTTGGAGATTCGGTTCCCGGGCATCTGATTTTTCATATCTGGCACATTGTTTTTCAAACAGAAATAAAGGGTGATGCGGACCCGTCCGCGAGGACGGGCGGACGCATCATCCGAGAAGTTTTCCGATAGCCTCGGTGAGCAGATCGGACGCCTGTTTCCCGTCGATTTTGCCTCTGAGGGCGCCCATGACGGGACCCATCAGAGGGCCGACGGCGGCCATACCCTTGGACTTCACGAAGTCGGCACGCTCGGCGACGATCTTGGCGATGATCGCCGCGGCCTCTCCGGCATCCACGGCGGAAAGACCCAGCTTCCCGATCGCGGCCTCCATGGAGGCACCGGACGCCATCTCCTTCAGAAGGGCGGGGATGGCCTCCTTGGCGAACTTCCCCTCCTTCAGCCCTGCGAACACGCCGTAGAGGGCGTCGTAAGTGAACATGTCGGTGTCGATGCCGTCGTGCTCCAGCTCCTGGAAGGTGTTCTGGAACGTGGTGGCCGCCACCGCGGACAGTCCGAACTCGTCGGAGATGTGGCAGAACAGGTCGTCCCTGCCCTGTCTGACGATCTGGTCGGCCTGCTGGGCGTTCAGCCCGTAGTCCTTCATCAGCCTCGCCTTGATCTGCTCGGGGAACTCGGGCAGGTTGGCCCTGATCCTCTCGAGTCTCGCGGCGGGTATGGGGGTGGGCGGGACGTCCGTCTCGGGATACATCCTCGCCGCGCCCGGCAGAGGCCTCGAGTACTTGGTGGTCCCGTCGGGCAGAGGGTCCCTGGTCTCCTCGGGAACGCCGTCAAGGGCGGTGTTGGCCCTTCCGGCTGCGAGGACGAGTGCGTCCCTGGCCTTCTTCTCGGATGCGGCGCAGATGACGAATGCGTCATATTCGCCGGTCATGCCGAGGAACTCCCTCAGGGAGTCGACGTACTTCTGCTCGATACCGTAGTTGGGAAGTTCGTCGGAATGGAAGATGCCTTTGACCCCGACGGTCCTGGCGTACTGCGCCATCTCGGAACCGAGACGGAGGGTCTTGTTGTCGCCGTTCATGACCCCCGCGAATCCGGGGAGTTTCACGGCGAGGACCTTGCCCTTGGATTTCAGGGCGGAGGAGATGATCTTGGACTCGCAGTCCCTGAAGATGTCGGTGACGTCGACCGTCTCCACGGGGACGGGTTTGACGCCTCTCCCCTTCAGGATGTCCCTGACCCTGACGAGCATCTTCTGCCTCTTCACCTCGTTGGAGACGAAGTCGGGGAGCATCCTGAGCTCCTGGACACCCTTGATCTCGATGCGGGCGCCCTCGGGGATGGAGATGTTCAAATCTTCCCTGATGGTCCCGAGTCCCCTCTTGACCCTCTTGGTGGCCCTGAGGAGGGTTCCGATCCTGGAAGCGACCTCCATGACCTCCTCGGGGGTCCTCATGTCGGGAGCGGTGGCCACCTCGATGAGCGGGATACCCAGACGGTCGGTCCTCCACGTGACCTCGGTCTCGCCGGTCTCGACCTTCCTGCAGGCGTCCTCCTCGAGACAGACGGAGAGGATCCCGATCTTCCTTCCGATGGCCTCGACGGAACCGTCGACGGCCACGAGGGAGGTCCTCTGGAAACCGGAAGTGTTGGAACCGTCCACGACGATCTTCCTCATGAACTGGACCTCGTCGATGACGCTTGCGCCCAGGAGTTCGCTGAAGATCAGCGCCGTCTCCATGGCATCGGGGTTCACCTCGTGGGGAGGCTCCTCGTCGAGTTCCACGAGACAGGTCTCGCAGGCGCAGCTCTGATATCTGTATCCGTACCCTCTCCTGAACTGTGCCAGCGCGGCGCGGTCGACCTCTCCCATCTCGGAGGTGGTGGGCCTGAGTCTCCTGTAGATGCCGCCGGTGCCGTCCTCGGACAGCTCGCTGCGGCAGTTGCAGAACAGTTTGTGGGTGTCGAGCTGCTGGTGGATCTCGATACCGCACATCATCTCGTACTTCTCATCGCTCAAAGCAGCTCCCTCCTGTCACTCATCTCGCCTGCGAGGGGAGTCTGCATGACGGCTTTGGCCGCTTCGGCGGATTTGGTGTTGGCGAGGGCCCACATCAGCTTGACGTAGGCCGTCTCAGGAAGCATGTCCCAGACGGTCACGGCGCCGGCCGCGAGCATGTCCCTGCCGGTGTTGTAGACATTGAGGTTCGTCCTGCCGTTGAGGCACTGGGACGTCACCACGACGACAATCCCCGCGTCGGATGCCTCCTTTATGAGGGGGACCATGTTGCTGTTCACGTGTCCGAGACCGGAACCCGCGATCACCACCCCTTTGCTCTTCATCACGACGTCGCGGAAGAGGGCGGGGTCCATCCCGGGGTAGAACTGCAGGAGGATCACGTCGGTGCACATGGAGTTCATGAGCTCCGTCTTCCCTGCGGATACCTCCCTCCCGGGAGCATTGAACGTTATCTTCCCGGCGGCATCCACATGCGCCACCGGAGGCACGTTGATGCTCCTGAAGGCGTCCCTGCGGGACGTGTGCATCTTCCTGACCCTGGTGCCGCAGTGCACCGCGAAGGAGTCGTCGCCGGGAGTGTCGTGCATGACCACGAAGACCCCTGCGCGGTTCCCGTCGGTGCAGAACCTGGCGGCCGCCATGAGATTGGAACTGGCGTCGGAGGACGGTCTGTCCGAGGACCTCTGGGCCCCGACGAACACCACGGGTTTCGGAACGTCTCCGAGCATGAACGACACCGCGGCGGCGGTGTATCCCATGGTATCCGTGCCGTGGGGCACGATGACCGCATCCGCGCCGGCGTTGAGCTCCTCCGCGATGGCCTCGGCCAGTTTCTGCCAGTGGGGCACCGTCATGTTCTCGGAGAAGATGGAGAACAGGACCTTCGCCTTCAGATTGGCGATCTCCCTGATCTCCGGGACGGCGTTGATCATGTCGGAGGTGGACAGGGCGGGGTGCACCGCGCCGGTCCTGTAGTCGACGTAGGACGCAATGGTACCGCCGGTGCCGATCAGGACAATGGTCTTCATACCGGGGACCGCATCCTCCGCGGTCTCGGTCTTCACCCTCTCGGCGGGCCTCGACACGACCTCTATCTTAGCATCCGCATCCATGCGGATACCGATGTTGTACCCGCTCTTCACCTTCAGGATGACGACGTCGCTGCCGCTGAACTCGTGATGCGGCATGAGGACGCCTTTGTAAGTTTTACCGGAAGTCTCGACAGTAAGCATACAGCCCTCCTCGGCCCCTGCTTCCGCGAGCTTACCCGACAGGAATTCGGCATACATGATACTGCGGCGTATTCCCTTGTCCCTTTTATACGTACGCGCACGCGCACACTCAACCTTTAATTCGGAGGACAGGCATCATACCCGCATGCACATAGTTCAGGCCGGAATGGAGACCGACGTCCTCAGGGCGAACAACAAGATCGCCCACGAGATCTACCACATGTTCAAGGAACACGGTATAAGGTCCGTCGACTTCATGGGGTCCATCGGGTCCGGGAAGACCACCCTCATCTGCGAGATGGGGAAGCGTCTCAAGGAACGCGGGAAGAGGGTCGTCGTGATCGCCGGGGACGTCACCGGGGACGACGACTTCAAGCGCTTCAGAGCGGCCGGGCTGGACGCGATCAACTGCAACACGAACAAGGAATGCCATCTGGAGGCCAGGCAGATAAAGAAGGTCCTGGAAGGCACCGACCTCTCGCAGTACGACACCGTCATAATCGAGAACGTCGGGAACCTCGTGTGCCCCGCCGACTTCCCCCTGGGGACCGACTACAGGGCCGTCGTCATATCCACCACGGAAGGGGACGACATGGTCAGGAAACACCACGCGGTCTTCCTCCACTCGGATGTGGCGGTCCTCAACAAGATGGACATCTGCGATGCGGTGGGAGTGGATCCGGCGGTCATTCTGAACGATTATTCCAAACTCACCGGCGGAGCGAAGAAGATGTACACGGCCAGCGCCAAGAAGGGAGACGGCGTCGACGCCATCATAGACGCACTGGACCTCTGAATCCAAACACGTGGGATAAAATCATTTAATAACCCGCTAGCCATAGGTGATTGAAGTGAGCAATATGAAGATCCTGACAATCGGAGGAGGAGCAAGGGAACACGCCGCCGTGTGTGCCCTCTCCCGCGGAGGGGCGGAGATTTACGCCGTCATGAAAAACGCAAACCCGGGGATCGAGGAACTCGCCAAGGAGGTTCTGATCTGCGACGAATCCGATATCGACAGAATCTGCGATTTCGCTCTCAACAACTTCATCGAATTCGCATTCGTCGGGCCGGAAGCCCCTCTTGCGGCCGGCGTCGTGGACGCCCTCGCCAACATAGGCGTGAAATGCGCATCCCCGACCAAGGCCGCCGCCAGGATCGAGACCTCGAAGACCTTCATGAGGAATCTCGTTCAGAAATACAACATCGAGGGCAACATCGCCTTCGCCAGCTTCGACAACGAGACCGATGCGGTCGAATACGTCAGGAACGTGAAGTACCAGATCGCCGTGAAACCCGTCGGACTCACGGGCGGGAAAGGCGTCAAGGTCCAGGGCGACCAGCTCGAGAGCATCGAGGATACGATCGCATACATCGACGAGATCTTCCAGAACAACGTCGGCGGAGGGAAGGTCATCATCGAGGAGAAAGCCGTGGGAGAGGAATTCACCCAGATGGTTTTCACCGACGGAAAGGAGATCATCCCCATGCCGCTCGTGCAGGACCACAAGCGCGCTTACGAGGGGGACATAGGACCCAACACCGGCGGAATGGGCTCCTACAGCGATGCGGACGGTCTCCTGCCCTTCGTGAACGAAGAGGACAGACAGAAGGCCCTCGACATCATCGGGGCCATCGTGAAGGCCCTCGCCGACGAAGGATGCCCCTACAAAGGCACGATGTACGGCCAATTCATGCTCACCAAGGACGGACCCAAGATCATCGAGATCAACGCCAGATTCGGCGACCCCGAGGCCATGAACGTCCTCACTGCCCTGAGGTCCGACTTCACTGAGATCATCAGGTGGATGGCGACCGGGAAGATGAGAGGCGAAGTAGAATTCGCACCCGTGGCCACGGTCTGCAAATACCTGGTCCCCAAGGGATACGGCGTACAGTCCGAACCCGGACACACGATCGCGGTCGACACGGATGCCGTGGACACCGCCGGAGCGGTGGCCTACTTCGGAAGCGTCGAGAAGAGAGACGGGAAACTCGTCACCGGGACATCCCGTTCCGTCGGAGTCGTCGGCATCGGCAGCACCCTCGAGGAAGCGAACGAGAACTGCGAGCAGGCGCTGAAATACGTAAGATGCGACGCATCCTACGTCCGCCACGACATCGGGACCGCGGAGCTCATCTCCAAGAGAGTAGAGCACATGAATCAGATCCGCGGACAATGAGACGCGTAGCTGTCAAGATCGCCTATCTGGGTGACGGATTCAGCGGTTCCCAGATACAGCCCCCGGAAACAGGCCTCCGCACCGTTGCGGGGGAGATACTGGATAAACTCCTCCTCGTGGACCACGTGCCCGAGGATAGGATAGACCTGCGTTTCTCCAGCCGCACCGATTCGGGCGTCAGCGCCCTCGGGAATGTGATTGCGTTCTACACCGAATTCAAGGATCTGGGTCTTCTTCTCCAGGCTCTCAACTCCGTATCATACGGAGTCTATTACACCGCCGTCGCGGAGATACCCGACACATTCAATCCGAGAATGGCCGACAAACGCTACTACAGATACGTCACCCCGTCCAAGAACATAGATCTGGGTCTTTTCACGGAAGCGGCCAAGCTGTTCGAAGGGCACCATGATTTCAAGAGATTCGCCAAGAACGAGACGGGAAGATCCACCGTCATGGCCATCGATTACGTGAAGGTGCATGAGGAGAACGGGGTCATATCAACCGACTTCTGCGCCAACTACTTCCTCTGGAACATGATACGCAGGATAATGGCCGCGGTCATACAGGTGGGGAACGGCATGTCCGACCTGGATGACGTCAAAGAGGCTCTGGCCGGAAAGGACACCACGTTCGGACTCGCCAAACCGTACGGCCTCACCCTGATGGACGTCACATTCCCGGATCTGGAATTCAAGAGGCCGGACACATGCCCGTACACCAAACGCATCGAACACGACCTGTACACCGATGCCGTGACGGCGGATTTCCACAGGGCCCTGAAATACCCGGAGCAACCGATATGAGTTTCAAAGAAGACATAGAAGGGGCCGCCGCCGCCCTGGCGGATCTCGAAAAGGCCAAAGATGAGATATTCGTACAATCCAGGAAGATCATCAGGAAGACGAAGACCGCGATCCACCTCATACATGAAGGGAAACGGGACCCCGAACTCCTCGATTCGATATCCGGGGATCTGGCAGTCATGGCGGAAAGCGCCGCCGGCCATCCGCAGCTGATGTACGGACAGGCCGCCGAGGATGCGATGGCGGAGTTCGCAGAGACTGTCATCTACGACTATGCGTCCCGCGGAGAGGAGATACCTTCTTACAGCATCCTCGATGTCACTCCGGGCGCCTGGGTCATGGGCCTCGCCGATGCCGTGGGAGAACTCAGAAGGGATCTTCTGAACGATCTGATGAAAGACGACATCGACGGTGCCGGAAGGATCTTCTCTTCCATGGAGACCCTCTCGGACGCCCTCATGACCTTCGATGTGAAGGATTCCGTGGCCCCGGTAAGAAGGAAACAGGACATAGCCAGAGGGATCATGGACCGCTCCCGCGCAGACCTTTCCACCGCGCGGATCATGTCCCGTTACGGGAACAAATGAAAACCCGAAAGTGCAGACCGCACCGTCTGGATATTTTGTAAAAATGAAAGGGGCCCTGGGGCCCCTGAAAAGTTTTAACGCCTAGCCTTCGGCTTGCCGTAGTTCTTCACGGGCTTCCTTACGACGTAGACCAGCGCGATAATGACGATCACGAAGATGATCGCCATTATGTAGTTCAGCCAGTCGTAGTTGCCGTCCTCGTAGTAGAACGAGGAGTCGCTCAGAACGATGCTGCCGTCGGAAGTCGCCACATGGAACGAGTGCTTGCCCTGAGACAGGTCGGAGTTGTAGTACTCGTAGGTTATGGTGGTGGACTCTCCGGGAGAGACCTTCAGAGCAGTGGAGCTGTCCTCCGCCTTCACTCCGTCCACGTAGAAGTAGACGTTCGTGTCAATGTCGACCTCTCCGTTGTTGGAGATGGTGGCGGAGAGCGTGATCGGGGTCACGACCCTGATGTCGACGGAGTCGGTGAATTTCTTCTCGTCCCCGTCATCGACGGTCTCCTCCCAGGTCACGGTGAGTGTGTACCTGCCGGTGTCGTCCGGTGCGGTCACGGTGAGGGTGACGATCGCACCGTCGTCCACATCCCCGGAAGAGGGGGTGACGGCATCGCTCTCGGTGCTCCCGGAGGAGTCGGTCAGCTTGGCGGTGTAGGAGACGGAGAGGGTGCTGTAGCCGGCGGTCTCCGTGAAGGTGATGTCGAACTTCAGCTCCGCTCCGGGCTTGGCGGAGGTCTCGTCTCCCTTTATCGAATAGTTGGCGGTCTGTTCCTCGTCGGAGTCTGCGGCGGAACCGTCCCCGCTGAGGAGGACGGCTCCGGCCGAGAAGACGACCAGTGCGGCCGCCAGGATTGTCCATACTTTCATCTGCGTGCGAACACCCCCCTCTTGGATCCGGTCCAGATTATCAGGAGCAGGACCAGGACGGTCAGTACGAAGAGGACCCAGAAGGTCGTTCCGATCTTCTTGCCCTCGTCGGATGCGCCTCCGTCGGAGACGGAGCCGCTGTCGAGGGACAGATCGGCCTTCTGCGCCTTCAGGTCCGCTGCGGACACAGTCTTGCCCGAAACCGTCAGGCCGGCGGAATCGGTCGACAGGGCGGAATCGGCACCGTTCAGGTCCGTGACGGAGATGCTGAACTTCACATCGGGCACGGCGGTGCTCTGTCCGTCGGTGTTGATCACGGTGACGTACACCGTAGTGGTCGAGTATCCCTTCAGGAGGAAGGGCCCGTTCGACAGACCGCTGAATACCATGTATCCATCGCTGTCCGTCCAGCAGACCGTCCAATCGTCGGAAGAACTGACGAATTCGGCGGTGACGCTCGCCATCTCCGCCCAGAGGTTGGAGTTGGCGAATGTCACTGCATACTTGTAGGCGGAACCGGCCGCTATGTCGGCGCTTGCGCCGTCGGCGGAGGTGACATTCACCTTGGTTCCCAGATCGTCTCCGGACCTCTCGTAGCAGTCAGCGGGGACGATGATGTCCGCCACTTCGTTTCCGGCCGTGTCGGTGATGCAGACATACATGTCTTCGCTGCCCGCACCGACGGTGGCCGCATCGAAGTGTCCCTTGACGGTAACGGTTCCGTCGTATCCCGGAACGATCGACAGGGCATACGTCTGGTCGAGGACGAATGCGGAACTTCCCTTGATCAGGTAGGTCAGGTAGAAGTCGCTGTTGTTGGTGATGGTGAACGTCATCTCTCCGCTGCCGTCGGACTTGAACGATCCGGTGACATTGTCGTAATGGACATACACATCGTCTCCCCAGTCGTACTCGGCCGCAGAGGTGACGACGGAGAAGTTGCAGGTGACGTCCTTGTCCGCGACATTCACGGTCTTGTCGGCATCGGTGTCGAACGTGTAGATCTTGCCGTCGTTCTCATACACGAGTCCGTTGACTCTCATCGTGACGGTTCCGACGTTCTCGGGCACCTCGAACTCGTACTCCCCGTCGGTCACATCCTTGTAGAATGTGTAGGACTCGGAGTTGTAGGTGTACTCGACCTCCATCGTTCCGCTGATGTCCGCACCGACGGAACCCGAGACCTTCACGGTCTTGTAGAGAGTCGTCAGGTCGACGGATATGCTGGTGGGGGTGTCGGCGAAGACTATGGAGGACACTGCGACTGCTCCATCGGAGTTCTTTACATTGAAGGTGTAATCGAAGTTCTGCTCGAGATAGTACTTCACGGTGGCGACACCGGTGGTCTCGTCGACCGTTTTCTCACCCTTCACGTACTTGCCCGTATTTTCACTGGCGTCCTCGAAGGCGGTGATATTCAGGGTGTCCCCGTCGTTGTACTTGACCTCGGCGGTGAAACACACGAATCCGGACAGGTCGTCGAGGGTGATCGAGCTGTGTCCGAGGTAGAGGGTGAAGCTCTCCTCGGAGTGGTATCCGAGAGCGAGGAGGGCCTCGGTGTCCACATACCACTTTCCGGCATACATGTCGATCTGGCCCGCGTCGGCCCAGTCCGTGTACTCGTCGGACTCTTTGTACTTCACCTTGAGGGGATAGCCGGTGTTGTTCGTCACGTGCAGAGTCTTCGCGACCTGCAGTTTGTCGGTATCGTTCAGTCTGAACGTCCAGGTGTTGGAGGTGTTGGAGGTTACCTCGTCCTTGCTGTAGGTCTGATCCTCGGTGGCCTTCAGGATGCCTCCGTCGGAGGTGGAGTCGAACGCCTTGAGGGTGATGGTTATGCCGGAGTTCTCGGGGACCCAGAATACTGCGCGCCCGGAGGTGTTGGTCAGCACGGGGACGGTGTAGGCCGCGTCGCCCACGGTGATCTTCCCTTCGACTCCGAAGTATGCGAGGTACTTCGAGGATCCGCTGCTGGCTGTGTAGGTGTTGACGTACTGTCCTACGGAGTAGGCCGTACCCATGGCGATGTCCGCCTTGTCCGTGTCGGCGGAGACGGTGATGTTCGCCAGGGAGACGAGGGAACTGCCGTTGTATGCGTACTGCACGAAGGTTGTGTCCTTGGGCAGATAGGCGGTGTACTTGCCGTCGCTGTCGGTCGTGTAGACGAACACGTTGGATCCGTCGACGAAGTTGACGGTCGCGCCGGAGACGGTGTCTCCGTCGGCGTTCTTCACGATTCCGGAAACGGTGCAGAAATCGGTTCCGACGAGGACGATGCCGCTCTCGTAGGTTCCGCTGCCGTAGTAGATCTTGCCGTTCTCGATGACGGAGGCGGTGTAGGTGTTGACCGCCCCTCCGGGTGCTGGCACATATGCCTTGTCAGCAGACTCCGCGACACCGATGTATCCGATGGCGGAGATTGTGGGCACGGATCCGGTGGTGTTGGTGATGGCCAGTTCCTTCGCGTCGAAGAGGGTCAGACTGATGGTCTTGGAACCGCCGGATGTCACGGAGACGGTGGAGGTGGAGCTGAACGAGTAGTTCTCGACAGCCTTCACGGCATAGGTTCCGACGGGGACGGAGATCTTCGCGGATCCCGCTTCGGCGGTACCCTCGAACTCCATTCCGGTGGAGACATTGTACACTGTCACCTGTCCGGTGTAGCTTCCTCCATAAGGTTCAGTGATGCTCACGGTGACCGTTCCGGAAGGCACGGAGACGCGTGCGTTGACCATACTGTAGACAAAGGTCACGTCCGCAGTGGTGACGGAGGTTCCGTCCGCGGAGATGAGGTCGGCCGAATACACGTCGGGGACCATGCCAGCAACGCTGAACATTCCGCCGATGACATCGACCTGGTATGTCCTGCCGCAGGATTTCCCGGTGAATTTGATGTAACCGTCGTAATTGTAGTCGGAACCGTCGCTCTCGATGACGGTGGAACCCGTGATATCCACGAGGTCGAGCTCCAGGGAGTAGTACCCGGATGCGGGGATGTCGGCCTTGTAGACCGTCTTCACGGCGGTGCCGTCGAACGCATTCGACGCACCCACGCTGTACTGGATGTAGTAGTCGCCGGAGGCGGGGACGGAAACGGTGTACATTCCGTTGATGTTGGTGAATGCGGTGGAGCGCTGCACGTATTTGCCGAGTTTCTCGTTGTACTCGAACACGGCGACCTTAACTCCGCTGATGTTGTCGCTGTCCGCGGTGATCTGTCCGCTGACCTCGCCGCGGGCGCTGTTTCCGCCGTTGTACTCGAGGAGCACCACGGAGGACAGGTAGTTGATGAGTCCTCCCTCGGACTTCTGCTTGGCGACGGCCTCGTAGCCGTCCATCTCGGTCCATCCGTCGGAGTCGGCGGTCGCGTCGGAGTCGGCGTTGTACTTGACGTGCCAGTAGACGACGTCGAAGCTGCCGAGGGCGGTCGCGGGAGCGACCGATACGGACCTGTCCGCAAGGGCGAGCTTCTCGAGGAGATCGGTGGTGCTGTCGTAACCGCTTCCGTCGATACCGAAGAGGGCCTTCCAGAGGAACGTCTGGTACATTGCGTCCTTGTAGTTCGCGTATCCGGTGGTGTAACCGAAGGAGTAGAACTCCTTGACGGCGCCGTAGTAATCGGTGGTGTAGTTCCCGAGGTATGCCATGGTAGCGAAGGAGGAACTGTCGCCGTAGTAGATCGGAAGCATGCTTCCGTCCACCTGGACGTATTTGATGCCGTTGTAATGTCCGGCGGTCTTGCAGACGGAGGCGTAGAGCTTCTGGATCTCGTCCTCTCCGATCGTGTCGGCGATGTAGTCGGTTACGGCCAAGTACACCGCGTTCTCGCAGGTCGCATCCGCGACATCGATACCGGAGAACTTTGCGGACTCGGTCTCGATGTACTTCTCCGCGCCGTCGGCGGTGAAGAGAGATTTCACGTTGTCGAAGAAGGCCGTGCTCGAGGGTCCGGAGGGATCCACGGCGGAGAAATCGGCCTTGAAATCGTCGATGTCCGCGGAACACATCACGCGGACGATGAATGCGGCCACTGCCTTGGCGCTGCTGTCAGCCAGATATATGGCGGTCATGGCGGACGAACCTCCGCCGACGACGTCGGTGACGGTCTTGAAACCGCCCTCGGTGACGGCATCGTTGGAGTTGGTGATCCATGTGACGAGGGCTCCGCTCTTGTCCTTTCCGGAGTAGTCCGTCCAAAGAGTGTCGATCATGGAGTCGTCGGTGGTGCTGACGGTATATCCCAGACCTCCGAAGTAATCGGACTTCTCGTCGTTGGTGGGGGTGGCCGCGTCGACGGCGTACACCGCGTTGGGGACGGCCACGAGGAACACCGCCACGAGGAGGGTTACGAGCGGGAAGAAGTTGAGTGCCTTCCTGGCACCTGCCCTGACCCCGTTGCCCCTGAGGGACGCGAAGTATCCTTTCAGATCGACGGCCCTGATCACCGTTACGGTGAGCGCGGCGCATCCGATGGCGAATGCCGCACCTGCGGCGACCGCGTAATCGGCGCTGAACCATGCCGCGAAGAACATGAGGAGGAGGAAGAGTGCGGTGAACCCGTAGAGCCTGGAGTTGGCGTTCTTCCTGTACTTGTAGAGCATCCAGGCGCCGAAGATCAGCGGGAGCCACAGGGTGAGCCATCCGTAGTAGGCGGCCATGCCGGAGATGCTGGTTGCGGAACTGCTGCTCACGAGCGACTTCATGAGGCTTCCGCTGTACACGCTGTTGCCGCTGTTCATCGCCTCGGAGATCTCGGGGAGACCGAAGGCGAAGATGACGGCGATCACGGCGATGATGACGATGAAGGCGGGGATCGTGACGACCCAAGGCTTCTTCTCCGCCGCCGCGAAGGCGAGGCTGAGGACGATGGTCAGCAGACCGAGGACGAATCCTCCGGAGAAGACGGTGTCCCACAGCCCGGCGGGGATGTAGTAGCACGCTCCGAGGATGAGCCCGACCGCGAGGACGGTGTCCGTGATGAGGACGGCGGACCAGAGGTCCTTTCCGCCGATGCGCAGGAAGATCGATGCGATCGCGATGCCGAAGGCCGCGACGATGACGAACATCCTGAAGTCGGTCCAGGAGAGGACGACCGCGGCGAAGAAGATCGCTGCGAGGACGGTATTCCTGCGGACGGACTTGTTGGCGAAGACCCCTTTGGATCCTGCGACGGCATCCCTGTCGACGGCTGCGAAGGCGGACGCCAGGAAGTAGACCATCCAGGCGGCCACGAAGCAGATGAAGGCGAAACCGGTCCCGTTGGAGAAGGGGGTCGTCATGATGAGCAGCGCGAAGAAGGCGTAGAACAGAGCGGCGGCGATGCCGATGACCTCGTCTCCCTTGAACATCTTCTTGGCGGTCATGTAGACGGGGATGCAGGTGAGTGCGCCCAATACGGGTGCGGACCATGCAAGCACGCCTGCGGCCGCGGTGGCGTCGGAGACGCCGAAGAAGGTCGCGACGAATGCGAAGGCTGCGATAATATAGTCGAAGAGCGGGCCGAAGGTGTTGACCGACCCGAAGGGATAGTTCAGTGCGGCATCCCTGGCGGGGCTGTAGGTGCCCGCGAGGATCTCCTCCACGATGCGGAGGTTGTTGGTGGCGCTTGAACCGCCGGACAGTGCGTAATTGTCCCCGGCGGAGATCCCGTACGCGAACACGAACCTCATGAGGAAGGCTGCAATGATGATCACGAACAGGGAAAGCAGGCGCCAATGCTCTCTGAACCATGCACCGCTGCTTCCGCCCTCGGCGGAAGAGCTGGTTTTCCCATCATCCGGGACGGCTTTTCCGATAGCAAATTTGCGCATTCTCGATTCTCCGTAACGATATCGAATACGCGAACATGCCCGATTTGTTATTTATAGGTTTACGGGTGCGCGTTTTTAATATAATAATATAAAAGAGAGGTTGGATGGATTAATCCGACAGCTTCCGAAGGTCACAATACCCTGCGGATCTCGTCGGCCACGGCACCGGCGGCCGCCGCGGGGTCCTCGGCCCTGTAGATGGCCCTGCCCACGATGACATAGTCGGCGCCCGCGCTTATGGCCGCGGAGGCGGAACCTCCCTGGGCGCCCACTCCGGGAGAGAGGATCTCCCTGTCCCCTATGACCTTCCTGACCGCCGCGATCCTCTCGGGACGCGTCGCGGGTGCGATGAAACCCTTCACCCCGCACCTTACGCCCACAAGTGCCAGAGACTCCGCGTTGGGTGCGGTGAACTCCTGTCCTCCGGGGTGGCTCATCTCCGTGACGGCGTAGATGTTCCCTCTTCCCGCGGCGGTGTCGACGGCCTCCTTCATGGAGTCGCTGCCGGTGAACGCATGGACGATGACCGCGGAGGCACCCCTGCCGAGAGCCCCGTCCACGATGAGATGTACGGTGTTGGGTATGTCGGCCACCTTGAAATCGCAGATGACGTCCGAACGCTTGGAGAGTTCGGTGATCATCTCGGGGCCGGCGGAGAGTACCAGAGGCCAGTTGATCTTGATCGCATCCACTGTGCCAGACACGGAATCCGCTATCGCAAGTGCCTTCTCCCTGTCGGTCTCGTCGAGTGCGAGTATCAGACGGCTGCTCTTTCTCATCGGAGTTGCCATCGTCCGAACATTTTTAAAACCTTGCCATAGATTGTGCGTCATGTCCTTCGTAAGGTTCGATTCCGGGTCCGCCGCGAACGGCGCACTTGCCAAAGGCTGCGATTTCTGCATCGAGGGGGCCAAGATGGTCCTCTTCGTCACCGGACGCTGCAAAGCAGGCTGCTTCTACTGCCCGATCTCGGCCGAAAGGAGAGGACGCGACACCGTCTACGCCAACGAATGCCCGGCCGCCAACGACGACCAGGTGATCGAGGAAGCCGAGGCGATGGATGCGCTGGGCACCGGCATCACGGGAGGGGACCCGTCGGAAAAGATGGACAGGACCGTCCACTTCATACGTCTCCTGAAGGACCACTTCGGAAAAGACCACCACATCCACATGTACACGTCTGTCATCAGCCTCGAGAATGCGAAGATCCTCGAGGAGGCGGGACTCGACGAGATCCGCTACCACCCCCGCGAGGACCTGTGGACGGAGATGGAAAAAACCGAACTGGGACTTGTGATCCGTTCGGTCGGAATGGATGTCGGGATAGAAGTCCCCGCACTCCCCGGGAAGGAGGAGGAACTCACGGCGCTCATCAGATACGCCGTCGGGGCCGGGGTGAAATTCGTCAACCTCAACGAACTCGAGTTCTCCGAGACCAACTGGGATATGATGGAGAAGTACGGTTACGAAGTGAAGGACGACCTCTCCGCGGCGGTCCTCGGATCGGAGGAGACCGCAGTCAATGTCATGAATGCACTGCCCGATGCGCCCATACACTTCTGTTCGTCCACTTTCAAGGACGGGGTGCAGCTCAGGAACCGGCTGAAGAGGAGGGCGGAGAACACCGCCCGCGAGTACGACGTGGTAACCGAGGACGGGACCGTCCTGAAGGGCATCGTCTACGCGGACGACCTCGACGCCGCGGTCTCGCTGCTGAAGGGAGATTACGATGTGCCAGACGAACTTATTTCCGTCGACCGCGACAGGAACAGGATCGAAACGGCATCGTGGATCCTCGACGAGATCGCGGAGGAGTTCCCGTATAAATGCTACATCGTGGAGGAGTACCCCACGAAAGACCGCCTCGAGGTCGAAAGGACCCCGCTGAACTGAAAAAACCAAACAGAAGGGCCCTCCCCGGAGGGAGGGCCGATAAAAGGTTTGTGATGTTCCATACACCTTGATACGTTTACCGGGGGCACCGGTCAGTCCACGCTGAGGCTCTGGATATCGTGATGTCTGTTCACGATGTCTCTGGCTATGCGCAGATTCTTTCCGGCTTTGCCGATCGCACGGCCCTTGAGCTTCGGGTCGACGGTGACCGTGGCGTGCGTTATGTTTCCACGCTGCTCGATAACGACCTTCTGAGGTTCATAGATGTGGAACACGTTCATGACGAACTGCTGGGGATCATCGGAGTACTCGACCACCTGGATGTTCTTTCCCGTCATGTCCTTCAGTTTGATGACGTGTTCTCCCTTCTTTCCTACAGCTATGTTCCCCTGACCTTTCTCGACCACGAAGACGAGTTTGTCCTCGGTGTCCATGCAGTCGACCGCGTTGGTGTGGGTCAGCTGCTGGAACAGGGCGATATAGCGCAGAGTCTCCTCTGTCAGTACGATATCCGCCGCCATATAGCTCACAACGTTAAGATGTTGGAGGTACCCTTGTCGATGACGGCCAGGGCAGACACGGAGAAGGGCTTTCCGCAGAGGGCTCCCAGCTCCATGTTGTTTCCGCCGTATACGTGTACCTTGACCTTGCTGTTAGAGACGAGGAACTCGCTGGGACAGTTGTCCGCGAGGACGATCATCTGTGCCTTTCCGGCCTTGACGGCCTTCTCGGTCTGGTCTACTCCGAACTCCACCTTTCCGGTGGCGATGGCTGCTTTCAGTGCTTTGCTGATATCTACTTCTTCGCTCATTCATCTTCCCCCTTTTTCTTCTTGGGTGTATATATGAGATTGACTGCGCCGGTTCCAAGGGTCACCGGCTGACCCACAATGATGTTTTCCGTGACTCCCTCCAGGTGGTCGACCTCTCCGACCATCGCCGCATGCAGCAGGTGCGCGGCGGTGATCTCGAAGGCGGCCCTGGCGAGAACCGACGACTTCTTTCCGGATACTCCGTGCCTTCCGATGGCCCTGACGGTACCGTCGTTGGTCATGAGATCCGCAACGAGCATAACGTGTCTTACATCGACATCCAGTCCGGCGTGCCTCATGGTGGTCATAGCCTCGTGGACGATCGAGTTCCTGGCGGCCTCGATACCGAGGACGTCGGCCACCTCCAGGACGGAGTTGGTCATGACGTTCGGCGCATCGACGTTCTCCACCTGCAGGACCTCTTTGAGGTTGCTTCCCTCGGTGACGATGGACCAGTGTCCGGTCGCCTTGTCCTTCTCGAGGATAGCTCTCTTGATGCCGTCGATGCCTTTCAGTTTGGCATGCCTGATGGCGTCGTACATCTGCTGGAGTTTCTTGAAGGAAGCCTCCTCGGATGCGATGACGATGTCGTACTCCTCTTTGGTGACCATGCCGCGGACGGCCTTGATCTTGTTGAGCCTCTCGGCGATGTCGTCGATGTTAAGGCCGCGGTCCTCCATCTTCTTCGCGTCGGGTACGACGACGAGTCTCTGGTTGGTGATATCGGTCTCGATCGATGCGACGTCCAGGAGGGAGGTGATCTCAATGTTGGATGCCACATATCTCGCGAACTTCTCGTCCTCGGCGGCGAGGCCGACGAGCGGGATGTTCATGGACGGGGTGCTGGGCTCGCGCCTCGCATCCACGATCTCGATGATCCTAGGCAGACCTTCCGTAACGTTGATGTTCGCGACTCCCGCGAAGTGGAAGGTACGCAGGTTCATCTGGGTGGCAGGCTCTCCCAGGGAGTGGGCGGCCATGACGCCGGCGGACTCGTTCTGGTCCATGAGATGGGACGTGTACATCCTGTTCGCCACGGAGATCAGCTTCTCGCAGATCTCGTCGGAGAGTTCCGCGTTCTCGATGGTGTGCGCGATGTCGCACACGATCTTCATGGGGAGGTTCACACCCAGTTTCTCCTCGATGGCGTAGAGTTTCTTCTCCATCTCGGTGTACTCGTGGGGGCGGAAGACCTCCTCGGGAGGGTCCCTGGGGACCTCGGGAACGGGTTCCTCGTCCTTCTTCTTGGCTTTGGATGTGCTGCGGGAGGAGCTGCGTTTGCCGATCTTCGAGATGATGGACTCGGCCTCCGCCTGGTCCACTCCGAGGGCGGCGAGGCCCTCGGCCCCGGCGTCGGAGATGTCCCCGAGGGTGTCGTACTTGGACATGATGAGCTTCGCGACCTCCTCGCTGACGTCTCTCTTAAGCAGTGCATTGAGCGTATCTTTCTTGGCCATCGTCACTCGCCTCCGTCATAGTCGCCGCCGTCGTCGTAATCGGTGCTCTCCTCGTCTCCGTCGGAGTCGAAGTCGTCCTCTCCGATGCCCTCGAGATCCTTCTCGCGGGCTCCGTAGTCGTCTCCGCTGTTCTCCTTCTGGTCGACGTTGAGCAGCTTGTCCGCGTCGTCGCCGAGGACCTCCGCCAGGAGGTCGTTGATGTCGATCGCTTTTCCGCGGACGGCGCGGGACGGGTCGATACCGTCCTCTCCGTACCTGAACTGGACGATCGTTCCGACGGTGTTCCTGACGGTTCCGTCGGAAGTCAGTTTGAGGTCCTCGAGTGCGGAGATCAGACGCCTCTGCATGTATCCGGACCTCGAAGTCCTGACCGCGGTATCGACCAGTCCCTCTCTTCCTCCCATTGCGTGGAAGAAGAACTCGGTGGGGCTGAGTCCGCTCTTGTAGGAGTCGGAGCAGAATCCCCTGGCGTACGCGCCCAGGTCTCCCTTGTGGAAGTGGGGCAGGGTCCTGTCCCAGTATCCTCTCGCGATCCTCTCACCGCGGACGGCCTGCTGTCCGACGCAACCCGCCATCTGGGACAGGTTAAGCATCGAACCGCGGGCTCCGGTCTTCGCCATGATGACGGCGGGGTTGGACATACCCAGATAGTTACCCGCAATGGTACCTGCCTGGTCACGGGCCCCTGCGAGGGTGCTCATGATGTTGACCTCGAGGGTATCCCTCAGGGACCTTCCGGGCATCTCGGCGAGGGTTCCCTCGCGGTAGGAGCTGACGAGGTCGTCCACCTTCTGGATGCACTCGGAGCTGTTGGTGTTGATCTGGTCGACGGCCTGCAGGGGGATGTCTTCATCGGAGATACCGGTGGAGAATCCGTGGTCCATGATGGCGCCGAGGGCGAGCCTCGTGACCTCGTTGAGGAACTTGGCGGCGCGGTCCGCTCCGTAGTCGCGGGCGATGCGCTCGAGGATCTTTCCCTTGCTGTTCCCGATACCCTTCTCGTCGATGGTTCCCATGAGGAGCTGCCCGTTGCGGATCTTCACATATCCGTCCCAGGGGCACTCCTCCTTCTTGCAGGCGCCCTGGCACTGGCACACGGCGGCCTTGTAGGTGATGTTGAAATCGGGGGGCAGGAGGAGGGAGAACAGCTGTTTCCCGGTCCAGTAGGGCTTCCCGTTCTCATCGGTGCCGGCGGGCTCGGGGACCTTGACGTCCGGGAGCTTCAGGAGGATGTTCATGGCCTCGTAGCGGTCGAAGTGGGGTCCTCCGTCCTTACCGTGGGTGAGGAAGTAGGCTCCGGTGATGTGGTCGTGGATGCCTCCGATGATAGGTCCTCCGTACCTCGGGGAGAGGATGTTCTCCTGGACCTGCATGAGGATACGCGCCTCGGCGCGGGCCTCGTCGGACTGGAGGACGTGGAGGTTCATCTCATCGCCGTCGAAGTCGGCGTTGTAGGGTGCGCAGACGCAGAGGTTGAACCTGAAGGTACGTCCGGGCATGACTCTCACGCGGTGGGCCATGATGGACATCCTGTGCAGCGAAGGCTGCCTGTTGAACAGGACGACGTCGCCGTCGACGAGCTGCCTCTCGACGGTGTAGTCGATCTCGAGACCCTCGGCGACCTCGGCCGCGTTGTGGTCGGTGACCCTGATCCTCCTTCCGTCGGACCTGATGACGTAGTTGGCGCCGGGCTTGTAGCCGTCGGTCTCGTCGGGGGCGGGTCCGCGGGATACGAGTTCCCTCATCAGGTCGATGTTGTGCTCGTTCACGTGGACGGGGACGGTGAGTTCCCTGGCCGCGATGATAGGCACGCCGACCTCGTTGATGGACAGGTTGGGGTCGGGCGAGATGACGGTACGGGCCGAGAAGTTGACACGCTTACCGGACAGGTTGGATCTGAAACGTCCCTCCTTACCCTTCAGCCTCTGGGCGAGGGTCTTCAGCGGGCGGCCGGACCTGTGCCTCGCGGGCGGGATACCGGACGTCTGGTTGTCGAAGTAGGTGGTGACGTGGTACTGCAGGAGTTCCCACAGATCCTCGACGATCAGCTGGGGTGCTCCCGCGTCACGGTTCTCCCTGAGCCTCTGGTTGATCCTGAGGACGTCGACCAGCTTGTGGGTGAGGTCGTCCTCGGACCTGTCTCCGGAGTCGAGGGTGATGGAAGGCCTGACGGTCACGGGCGGGACGGCGAGGGCGGTGAGGACCATCCACTCGGGCCTGCAGGTGGCGGGGGCGATGCCGAGCGCCCTCAGGTCGTCGTCGGGGATCCTCTCGAGTCTCTCGCGGACCTCTTTGGCGGTCAGTTTGTGGTTGTCGTTGACCTCCCTGAAGGTGGTGGGCTTGTCGAGTTTGATCTTGATCTGCTCCGCGCCGCAGTAAGGGCAGACGCCTTTGGACGAAGCGTCCTTGACGGTCTCCTTGCTGTAGAGCTTCTGGTCGATGGTGTCTCCTCCGAGGTCGAGGATGGTGTTCATCCTGTCGAGCCTCGCCTGGATCTCCTCGGCGGGAAGCATCAGCCTTCCGCAGGAGCGGCAGGTGGATTCGAGCATGAGCTTGATATCCTTGATGAAACCGACGTGGATGACGGGCATGGCGAGGTCGATGTGGCCGAAGTGGCCGGGACACTCGTCCACCTTGCATCCGCAGGTCTTGCAGCGGAGTCCGGGCTCGATGACACCCATGTGGGGGTCCATCAGACCCTGGGTGATGGGGTACCCCTCGTCGTCGTAGGTGTCGGCGGTGATGATCTTCACCGCGGACATCCTCCTGATCTCGTCGGGCGAGACGCAGGAGAATTTGATAGATCCTATCCTCTTGGTAATACTGTTAATCATGAGAGGTCCTCCAGCTGAAGTCTCATGGCCACACCCAGCGACAGAAGCTCGTCCATGAGGAGCTTGAAGGCGTAGGATGTCTGTATGAGATGGATGCTCGAGTTGTTGCCGCAGACGGGGCAGTAGAGCTGTCCCCTCCTGTCCATGATGGCGATGTGTCCGCATGCGGGGTTGCCGCAGACGTACTGCTGCGTTCCGTCGGACTCGTCGAGCAGACGGTCCTTGATGACCATGGCGGCTCCGTGACCGATGAGACAGTCACGCTCCATTTCTCCGAACCTGAGACCTCCCTGCCTGGAACGTCCCTCGGTAGGCTGCCTGGTGAGGATCTGGACGGGTCCTCTGGACCTGACGTGGAGCTTTCCGCTGACCATGTGGTGCAGCTTCTCGTAGAAGATGACGCCGGTGTAGACCTCGGTCTGGATCATGCGGCCGGTCCTTCCGTCGTACATGATCTCTTTACCGGTCCTGTTGAATCCGTTCCTGACGAGTCCGTCCCTGATGGACTCCTCGTTCTCTCCGGAGAAGGCGGTACCGTCGATGGTGCGTCCCTCCATGGAACCGACCTTACCCGCGATCATCTCGAGCACGTGCCCGACGGTCATACGGGAAGGAATACCGTGGGGGTTGACGACCAGGTCGGGGGTGACGCCGTTGGAGGTGAAAGGCATGTCGCACTGGTCGACGAGCCTTCCGACGACTCCCTTCTGTCCGAACCTGGAGCAGAACTTGTCCCCGAGCTCAGGTATCCTCTCGTCCCTGACCTTGACGCGGACGAGCCTGGAACCGTTCTCGGACTCGGTGACGATGACGGAGTCGACGAATCCCTTCTCCCCGGGCCTGACGGTGACGGAGGTCTCCCTCCTCTTCTGCGGGGTCAGGAAGTCGGTCTCCTCCTCGAGGAACCTGGGGGGCGAGGTCTTACCGATGAGGACATCGGATCCCTCGACGTAGGATTCGGGGGATATGAGACCGTCCTCTCCGAGGGACTGGTACGCCTCGTCGGCGCGGGCGCCGACTATGTCGGGGGAGGGGATCTCGAAGTGGTCCTCCTGTCCTCCGGGGTAGCGGCGTTCCTCGGCGCGGTAGGATCTCATGAAGGTGGTCCTTCCGAGTCCCCTCTGCACCGAGCTCTTGTTCATGACGATCGCATCCTCGATGTTGTATCCGTGGTAGGAGAGGACGGCGATACAGAAGTTCTGTCCTGCGGGCCTGTACTTGTATCCCATGTAATCCATGGTCTGGGTCTGTACCATCGGGACCTGCGGGTAGTGCATGACGTGTCCGCGGGTGTCGGGCCTGATCCTGTAGTTGGCGGTGGAGATTCCCAGAGCCTGCTTTGCCATTCCGGCACCCATGGTGATACGGGGTGCGGAGTTATGCTCGGGGTACGGGACGATACCGGCGGCGACTCCCAGGATGATCATGGGGTCGACCTCCATGTGGGTGTACTCGGACTTGCCGTCCTCGCCGATGATGTTGCTGGGGACGTTGAAGTCGCCGTGGCACCACCTGCAGGAGAGTTCGCAGAACTTCTCCGCCTTGCCGGGGTTCATCCAGTCGAGGTCTGTCTCGGACAGCGCGTGTCCGCAGCAGGGGCATCTCCTGGGCATGGTGTAGGGGCGGACGAGCACGAGGGAGTCCTCCTCCTCTTCGGCGTCGAGCCACTCGAGGATGCCGTCGCGGAACAGGTCGTCCCACGAGATCTTGCCCTCGCGGATGCCCTCGATGTGCTTCCTGGTGATGACGGTCCTGCCGTCCTTGAGGACGAGCAGGGGCCTTCTGAGCCTTCCGTCGTCGCAGTTGATGATGACCTCTCCCATCTCGTCGTCGTAGCGGATGTTGATACTGGAGTTGATGAGTCCGTATCTCCTGCGCTCCCTGATCTCGCCGACGAGTTTCTCGGGGTCGGGGTAGGTACCGACGAGGTTCCCGTTCACGAAGACGCGGGTGTCCTCCTCCTTGACGGATGCGAGGCCGTACTCCTTCAGCATCCTGATGACCTCGGACTCGGGGAACGACTCGGAGACGTCGATGATGAGAGCGGCGTTCTTCACCAGACCGCAGTTCTGTCCCTCGGGGGTCTCGGAGGGGCAGAGTCTTCCCCACTGGGTGGGGTGCAGGTCACGGGCCTCGAAGTGGGGCTGGGACCTGGTAAGGGACGAGGTGATCCTCCTGAGGTGGGACATGGCGGACATGTTGGATGTCCTGTCGAGCAGCTGGGACACTCCGGCGCGGCCTCCGACCCAGTTTCCGGTGGCGAGGGCGTGCAGGAGCTTGTGGGTGAACAGGTCGGGGCGGATGGAGGAGGCGACGCTGTATTCGTTCTTCTTCCTGCCCATGTTCCTCTCGAGCTGGTACTTCAGATCCTTCATGAGAGAGGAGAAGCTGGTCCTGAAAAGGTCCTCCATGAGGTCCCCGGAGAGCTTGAGCCTCTTGTTGGCGTAGTGGTCCTTGTCGTCCTCCTTCCTCTTTCCGAGGGAGAGCTCGAGGACGGACTTGGCGATACGTCCCAGATAGATCGCTTTCTTCATGCGGTCCTCTTTGGTGTCCCCGAGGTGCGGAAGCAGGGAACGGTCGAGGATGGACTCCACTTTCTTGATCCTGTATTCCTTCGCCTGACCGGCGGCGAAGTTCCTCTCGAGGTACAGCAGCGCATCCTCGGTGGTGTGGTATCCGGGCAGGACCTTGTCGGAGGGCGAAGGCGGCGACTGGGACACGGGGAGTCCGGTCTTGGAGTTGATGTCGAACGAACCCTCGATGTTGGCGTAGACGATGTTCGCCATTCCCTCGTCGGAGACGATGGTCTCGTAGATCTCGGAATCCTTCTCCATTCCGAGGGCTTTCATCAGGGCGATGAGGGGGATGTCTCCGGAGACGACGGGGACGGAGACCATGAGGGTGCCGTCCTTCTTCTTCTCCACCTGGGTCAGTGCGCGGTAGCCCTCCCTCTGGGAGAAGACCTTGGCGGTCTCGACGGCCGCGCCGTACCTCTCGTTGTACTCGACCATGACCCTGTTGGGGGCGAGGTCCTCGAGGGTGATGAGGACCCTCTCGGTACCGCCGATGATGAAGTATCCTCCGGGCTCCCTCGGGTCCTCCTTCTGCCTGATGATCTCCTTGGCGTACTCCTCGTCGGTCATCTTGCGCTCGAGGCGGGCCTCGACGTTCGCCCTGTAGAGGTTGCATCCTTTGGATTTGACCATCATGGGGAGGTCGCCGATGTGCCCCCATCCGCCGTTGTCGAGATCCTTCTCGATGCCGTCCTCGTAGACCTCGAAGCGGACGTACACGGGGGACATGTAGTTGAGGTTCCTGAGCCTCGCCTCCATCGGGGTGATGTCGTGGCAGTATCCGTTCGCCTCGATGACCTTGGGCTCCTCGATGCGGATGGTGGGCTTCGAGTTGGGGTCGATGCTCCCGTCCTCGAGCCTCCTCCTTCCGATGACGATCTCGATGTCCCTGCCGCCGGTGCGCTCGGGGTCCAGCTTGATGATCCCGCGGGTCGCGTCGTCGGTGGGCACCCTGATGTCGTCCACGATCCTCTGCATCCTGCTGTTGGGATTGTCGGAGGTCCCGAGGAAGTCGTCGAAGGAAGCGACATGGTGGTTTACGATGTCTTTGTCTCTGAAGTAAAGATTGACTAAATCCCTCATTCCGTTTCACCCTCTGGTTACGAGCCTGTAGACCGTGAACTCCTGCGCGGTCTCGCTCTTTCTGATGATTTTGACGACACTGCCCTCGGCAATGGGACCGTGGATGCTCTCCAGCACCTGTATCACAGAGTCCGAGGTCTTGATTTTAGGAAGTTGGTCGCGAGTGATCCCCAATTTGGTGAGGACCTCATTCGCCTCCTCTTCGTTGAGAAGGTGGTGTTCAGGCACAAGATTGTGCTTGAGAATATTGAACGAGTTAGAGTCTGCTGCTGCCAATTTTTCACCTACCTGATTCCCCGCTTCCGGTCAGCGGGAAAGATGTTTCCAAAACTGTGTAATGTCCATGGTCCCCATACTTGATCCGCCGTCGATCGCTCATGAAGAATCTCAGCGGGCCTGGAGGGATTCGAACCCCCGACCACCTGATTAAAAGTCAGATGCTCTACCTAGCTGAGCTACAGGCCCATGATATCCTATCTACCTGTCGCAGGAATCTATACTTATATTTAATAAATTCGGCAGGCGGACGTCCCGGAACCGCGGGAAGGATCCGAAATGCCTGCTGCGTCCCCGGGGAGCAGACGGACCCGGGGCGGTTCCGGCGGTTTTTCGGGACACTGCGGACGTTCCGACGGAGTCTGCATCGGCACGGGCATATTTGTATTGAACGGATGCCCCCGGGGCCCCGCCGCCCGAAGCCCGGAAGACCCGCACCGCAATGACCCAGATGCGCAGAAACAGGATGTACGGGAACGGAAACCCCGCCGGATGCGGGCGCGTATGCTGAAATACCCGTTACTCAATCCCTGCGCAATGTCTGATTCCCTGATTCTCAAAGTGGAAACGCCTACCCGTCTCAAGGAAGCGGGATACGGGAGAGCCCGCCTGGATCCGCTGGCATATGCGGAGCTGGGTCTGACGATAGGGAGCATCATCGAGATAAAGGGCAAGAAGACCGTCGTCGCCAAGGTCTTCAGGAGCGACCAGGAGGACACCGGCAGGGGCATCGTGAGGATCGACGGCCTCACCAGGACCAGTGCCGGGGTGTCCATCGGCGACAGCGTCACTGTCAGGAGGATCGAACCGCCGAAGGCCCAGAAGGTCGTCCTCGTCCCCAACATACCCCCGGGGAGCCGCATCTCCATGGACGGAAGGTTCGTGGACGTGTTCAGGAACAACCTCATCGGACGCGCGGTGTGCCCCGACCTCGACATAACCGTCCCGAACGTCTCCCTCATGGGGAACCGTTCCGTGTTCAAGGTCCAGAGCTGCGTCCCGTCAGGGCCCGTCGTCATCTCCGACAGCACGGAGATCAGGGTTCTCGATTCCCCCGGAAAAGGAAAGAGCCAGGGAACCCAGGAGGAGTCCGGTTTCGGGCGCGACAACAGGACGACCACCTACGACGACATCGGAGGTCTCGACGAGGAGCTGAAGCGCATCAGGGAGATGATAGAGCTCCCGCTGAAACACCCCGAACTGTTCGACCGCATGGGCATATCCGCGCCCAAAGGGGTCCTGCTCTACGGGCCTCCCGGGACGGGGAAGACCCTCATCGCGGAAGCGCTCGCCAACGAATCGGGCGCCAGCATCCTGACCATCAAGGGTCCGGAGATCATGGGCAAGTTCTACGGGGAGTCCGAGGAGAGGCTCCGCAGCATCTTCGCACAGGCCGAAAGGAAAAGTCCCAGCATCATATTCATCGACGAGATCGACTCCATCGCGCCGAACCGCAACAGGATCGAAGGGGAGGTGGAGAGGCGCGTGGTGGCGCAGCTCCTGACCCTCATGGACGG
The DNA here is from genome assembly GCA_964533525.1 of uncultured Methanomassiliicoccales archaeon. Taxonomy (GTDB): domain Archaea; phylum Thermoplasmatota; class Thermoplasmata; order Methanomassiliicoccales; family Methanomethylophilaceae; genus Methanomethylophilus. The sequence goes on from CAZHJV010000001.1 coordinate 83,785, forward strand.
CATGGGCGGACGCGGGAACGTCATAGTCATAGGGGCGACGAACCAGGAGGACACCATAGACCCGGCCCTCCGGAGGCCCGGAAGGTTCGACAGGGAGATCGAGATCGGAATACCCAACAGGGACGGGAGGAGATCCATCCTCGACGTCCACACCCGCACCATGCCGCTGGACACCGACGTGGACGTGGATGCGCTGGCACGTATGACCCACGGTTTCGTCGGAGCGGATCTGGCGGCCCTCTGCAGGGAGGCCGCCATGAAGTGCCTCGCGCGCCACGTGGACAGGATCGACCCCGAGAAACCGGTCCCCGCAGAACTCCTGGAATCCATGAAGGTCGGTATGGGCGACTTCCAGCGTGCGTTCGGGGAGGTGGAACCCAGCGGCATGAGGGAGGTATCCGCGGAGATCCCGAAGGTCACATGGGACGACATCGGAGGCCTCGACAACATAAGGAAGGAGCTCAGGGAGATCCTGATCCCCGGCGAGGAGAAGAAGGATTTCGAACGTCTGGGTATATCGGCGGGGAAAGGCGTCCTGCTCTACGGGCCGCCCGGCACGGGGAAGACCCTCATCGCGAAGGCCGTCGCCAACGAATCGGGTTCCAACTTCCTCCTGGTGAACGGTCCCGAACTGATGAACAAGTACGTGGGCCAGAGCGAGGAGAACCTCAGGAAGATCTTCAAACGCGCCAGGCAGATGGCCCCGTCGGTCATATTCTTCGACGAGCTGGATTCCCTCGCCCCCAGGAGGAACGGGGACGAGACGTCCCGCGTGGCGGACAACATGGTCGCACAGCTCCTCACCGCGCTGGACGGCGTGGAACAGCTGAACGACGTCCTCGTGATGGCCGCGACCAACAGGCCCGACATGGTGGACCCCGCGGTCCTCAGACCCGGACGCATCGACAGGATGATGCTCGTCGGAAAACCGGACGCGGAGGCGAGACTAGGCATACTGAAAGTCCACACCCACAGGATGCCGCTGGACAAAGATGTGGATCTGGCACATATCGCGGACGTCACCGACGGTTACGTCGGTGCGGATCTTTTCGCCCTGTGCAGGGAGGCGGGATTCAACGCATACCGCGAAGACCACTCCATCGAGACCGTATGCATGAGGCACTTCGAAAAGGCCCTGGAGACGGTCGGTCCGTCCGTCGACGACATGTCCTACAAAGCATACACGGAGATGGCGACGAAGGCCCGCGGCAGCAGGGACCGCTGGGGCGGGAACCCGTTCTACAGCTGATCAGAGGTCCTTCGCCATATACGGCGCATCGAGGGAATAGCCGCGGGAGGCGTAATACTCCCTCACCCCGACGCCGCTGGTCACGCGGATGCGTTTCTTCCCTTCGGAACGGGCGATGCGCTCGGCCTCGTCCAGAAGGGCCTTCCCGAACCCTCTGTGCTGCCAGCTCTCCGCGGCGGCGCCGATGGCGGTCTCGTTCCCGAACACCTTCAGTTCCCTGACGGACGCGGTGTCCGAGGAATCCGTCCTGAGCCGCACGTACCCCACCAGCGAATCGCGGTAGCTGTAGGATATGAATTTCTCCTTCCCGCCGTTCGCATCGTACTCCTCGGTGTTCATCACGACTTCGGACGGATCCTCGAGGACCGCCCCCGTATGACCCACCTCGCGGCAGCGGATGCACCTGCACCTCAGCCCCTTCTTCTCCATATCCGCCTGCACCAGCTGGCGGAGGTTGCTCTTCAGGATGCCCGCGGCTATCTCCGGGACGGGGATGTCCCTCTGTATGCGCTGGATCCTGACGTAGTCGGGAACCTCGGACTTCATCTCCGAGAGCAGCGACACCGCCGTGTCGGTATCCAGAGGAGTGTATCTCCCCTCCTCCCACATCCTGCGGAGCTCCGTATTCCCGACGACCAGCGTCGGGTAGAATTTCAGCATATCCGGACGGAAATCCGGCTCGGCGAACATCCTCCTGAAACACCTGAGGTCGTTCTCGGGGGACGAACCGGGAAGTCCCGGCATTATGTGGTAGCAGATCTTCAGACCGTGTCTGCGGCAGCATTCGGTGGCCTGTATCACCTCGGCGGTACCGTGTCCGCGCTCGACCCCCTTCAGGACATCATCGTCCAGGATCTGCACCCCCAGTTCGACGCGGGTGGCGCCGAGTCTCATCATCCTCTCGATCTGGGCATCTTTGCGGAAGTAATCGGGGCGCGTCTCCACGGTGAGTCCGATGCATCTCCTGGAAGAATGGGAGTTCTCCTCCTGCGCCGCCTCCAGGCTCGGGGACGGATGTCCGTTCATGGCCTCGAAGCATCTCTTCACGAACCACTCCTGATACTGCGGATCCCTCGACGTGAAGGTCCCGCCCATGATGATCAGGTCGATCTTGTCGGTGTCGTGGCCTATCTCCTCCAACTGTGCCAGACGTCCCGATACCTGGTCGTAGGGATCGAAACGGTTCATGGCGGCGCGCCTCGCGGCGGGCTCCTTCCCGGTGTAGGACTGGGGGGAATTGTTGGATACGCCGCCGGGACAGTATGCGCATTTCCCGTGGGGACAGGGGTACGGAGAGGTCATCACGGCCACGACGGCCACTCCGCTGGCGGTCCTGACGGGCTTCTTCACGAGAAGCGGGAGACAGGCCTTGCGGCTGCCTTCCGGTATAAGTGCCAGTATCTCGGAATTCGACGGTACCTTGTCCGGACTGCACTCCGAACAGAGCCGCATTTTGAGACGCTGGAGGGAGTCGCGGTCGGCGACCTCCCCCGACAGCAGGGCCTCTGCGATACGCTCTGCGACGCTGCCTTCCATTCAGCTCTTCTCCGCCCTTTCCTTCGCCAGCTGCTGGAAGCGTTCCACCGTCTTCCTGTAGTTCCCCATGGCCATCTCGACGTTGGCCTCACAGAAACTCCAGGCCTTGCCGATGTCCCCGTATCTCATGCGGTATCCCCTGCGGACGGGGCCGCCGTCGGAAGGTATGTCGACCGCTTCGAGAAGATCCATGGACTTCAGTTTGTTGATGTAGCGGTAGACCGTCGGCTTCGTGGTGTCCAGAAGCACGGCGATCTCCTCGGCGGTCCAGGCCTTGGAGGGGTTCTTCATGAAGAAATCCATGAAGATCCTGTACGGGACGCTGTCCCTGATCGACAGGGCGCCGGTGCCCCGGGGGTCGTATCCTTTCGAAAGATATCCTATCTGCGTGAGGAAAGTCTCGGCGAGGACGTCTATGTCGTCCACCCCGGTCATGGGAGTATTGGAAACAACCTGCAGTTCGAACATGGGCCACCTTCGGTATGCCCGTTACAAGTTAAGCATCCGTTTAAACTTTTACTCGGTACCGCGTAAAAAATCAG
>CAZHJV010000002.1:0-59303 GCA_964533525.1 uncultured Methanomassiliicoccales archaeon
ACAGCGCCTACAAGGTATACGACGGCACCGCGCTGACTGCGGACGGATATTCGTGTCTGGGATTCATCTCTTCGGATCTGGATTGCATGGACATATCTGTCAGCGGTTCCCATACGACCCCCGGTTCCGACGTGAACAGGGTGGCCGTGAACGTGAACGACTACAACGTGGGCAGCAGCTACGACTTCGTTCTCATAAACGGTACCCTCGCGGTTTTCGAGAGTATGACCTCATCCGTCACCTCCGGGGTGAAGGAATCCTCCTCGGAGGGCACTACGGCCCCCGCAGATGAGAATTCCGAGCCCTCCGATACCTATGTGTATCTCGGTGCCGCCGTCGCCGTTCTCGCGGCGCTTTCCGCAATCTGCCTTATCCGCCGCAGGTGCGCGTGAGCGCCCCTGCGGCCCTGCTTATCCGACCCGGCACAGGCGTGTGCTCCGTGCGGAACTATGTTTATATAGACAGCTATAATTATGATAGTTAGGTGAAACAATGGTTGCAATACCCCAGAATGTAATGGATCTGCTCGCCGCACCCGACGCGGTGAAAGTAATCGCCACCGTCTCCGCGGACGGTCAGCCCCATGTCATCGCCGCCGGCACCATCGGCGCCGTCGATGCCAACACCATGATGTTCGGAAAAGTCCTCACCAAGGTGTCTTCGGACAACATAAAGAACGGAAAGAAGGTGGCGTTCCTCGTTACCAAAGGTCTCGAGTCCTACTCCGTCGACGGTGTCTTCAAGAGCTCCGTGACCTCCGGCCCCCTCTTCGACGGCGTCAACCAGAAACTGGCTGCTATCCACCTCGCAGTCTCCGAGATCATGCTTTTCGACGTCACCGCCGTCTACAACCAGGGCGCATGTGCCGACGCCGGCAAGAAGATCGCCTGAAATCCTTTTCAGGTCCCTTCGGGGACCTTCCCCTTTCTTTTAAATTCCTGTGTGCCGATATACGTTCATGGCGAAGCTGACTCCCGTTATGATGGACCTGATACGCCGTCCGGACAGCATCAAGGTCATGTCTACCGTCTCGGAGGACGGTATGCCCCACACCATCGTCTGCGGCACCCTCACCGTCCCGGAGGAGGATGTCATCGCGGTCGGCCGCGTATGGCTCAGCACCACCGGGAAGAACATCGAGAGGGATCCGCGTGCGGAGTTCTTCGTATGGTCCGGAAAGAATGCCTATTCCATCCTGTGCGAATTCATCGGAGAATCCGGCGATTCCGCCGATGTGGAGAAGATGAACGCAGGTCTCGACAAGTACGGCATGGGAACCTGCACCGTATGGAAGTTCAGGGTGACCGCCGTATACGATGAGGGAATGATGAGCGATACGGGCGGAGAAAGAGTATCCTGAACTCCGATTGTAAAAAAACCCGCGGGACGGATTTCCGTACACGGACGTCCGCGGGCACGTCCGTGTACGGCAAGTTTCGGATCAGAACCTTCTTCCGCGGGGCCTGTCCTCAGGCTGGTGTTTCCTGAAGCAGTCCCTGCAGTATACGGGGCGTCCCTCGGTAGGTTTGAAGGGAACCTCGCACTCTTTTCCGCAGTCGGAGCAGACGGCTTTGAACATTTCCCTGGGTCCGTCCCTGTTGTAGTTCCTTCCGCCGTTCCTGTTGTTGTCGTAGGCCATTGCTATTCTTCCTGGGTATTCTCGTAAGTCCTTCCTAACCTATCTTGCAACGGGTGCGGAACTAACTAATCCGAATGCCTGTCTGGTTTAACTCCGCTGATGATTAAATATCTTGTCCCCGTCCCGCGGACCCCCGTCCCTTTTTAATAATAGGGAACCATACTTTCGGACGATGGACAGGAACGGATCCGGGGCCCGCGACACCGCCGCAAAGATGCCGGCGGTCGGATGGGACCGTCAGACCAAACAGGATAAGCTGGATGCTTTCATCCTGAAGGTTTTTCCGGGTTTCGTCGTTCTTTTCGGAATCGTTGCGGTACTCATGTTCCTGTTCCGCTGGGACAGTCTCACAGTGGGCCATCTTCTGCATGCCCTCGGAACTTCCTACGCCATCGGTTTCATTATCCTCGGAGTACCCGCATTCGTTCTGTCGGAGAACAGTTTCGTGAAATTCAGGTATTCCGTACCGACCGTACTGGTTGCATGGGCGGCCATGTCCGCATTCATGTGGTTCGTATTCGGTGACGGGGAGGACACGGTCAACAGGTTCGTCTCCGGATTCGTATCGGTTCTGGATTCCAGTATGCATGCCGTCACGTTCGCAACCGTGCTGCTGGGTATGTTCATCCTGATTGCTATCGTCATCTTCGCATCCTACGGCATTCTGGCGGTGGTGGTCGCATATTTCCGCAAAAATTACCACCGTATCCTGCTCTCGCTGATGAAACCAGGGGATTCGAGACTCAAGAGATCCTCGCTGAAACTGTTCGCCGTGCCGTACATAATCGATGTGACGGACGTCACCGTCGATCCCTGCGGAGACGGGAAGAAATTCAATCTGGGTCTTTTCAAGAGTCTGTTCGTGCACACGGTCGCCGTCGGGCTCATCGTCGCCTCATACCTGTTCCTGAACCCGGTGTTCCTGGACACCATCGGGTTCACCGAGATGATGGTGATCCTCATCCTGCTGTCCCTGTTCCTGTGCGTCCTCATCATCCCCGTCAGCATCCTGAAATCCCTGAATGCGCAGGCATGGTCCGATGCCCCCCGTCCGTTCATCTTGTGGAGGGGGATGAAATCGAAGATGTTCAGAGGCTACATCTTCATATTCCTCATGCTGACGCTCCTGTGGATCTGCCTCTATTCCGGTCAGGATATGGCGAGGGTTGTCTTCTCGTACATAGGATATCTGGCATTCATCGTCCTCATGGCCGCGGTCACCTCGTTCGTATACGTGAACACGTTCTACACGGGGTTCAGGGAAGGGATCTCCCGGAATTTCGCCGCCGCATACGACGCCCTGAAGAAGAAGCGGTAAGTTCCGTTTTTATATCCTCACTATGTACGGCGGTGTATGACCGATCCCGCTTTCGAGGCTGTGAAGAGGGCGAAGAACCAGGATGCAGGAGGAAACCCCTCCGGAGCCGCCGAGACCCTTGAGGCATATCTCGCCACGGACCCGCACAACATACCCCCGAGGCTGGAGCTGGCACGCATCTACAACTATTCCCTGAACAACCGCAGGATGGCGCTGATCCAGCTGGAGGCGATACTCGACATGGATCCCGACAACAGGGACGCCCTGAAGGCATCGGCCACCATCAGGATGAACGACAGGTCCATGACGGAGGAGACGGAATCCGAATTCTCCCGCCTTCTGGGTCTTATCTCGGCGAAGAACGATCCGAAGGAGTATGCGGACGTGTGCGCCGTATACGCGGTCTTCCTGAGGAAGCAGAAGACGGATTTCGCAGGGGCTGCGGAATATTATGAGAAAGCGGTCACCGTATGTCCCGACGACTACACCTACCATCAGGATTACGCCGTGCTGCTGCTGAACGATCTGAAGGATTACGTCAGGGCCAAACACGAGTTGGAGGAGGTTCTGAGACTCAGACCCGACAGTGTTTCGGCGAAGAAGAACTACGACATTCTGATGAGGAAGAAGTTCGACGCGGACGGCAACCTCAGGAAAAGTTTCCGCGACCGTCTGAAGAAGCGCTGAGGGTAAGATAGCGGATCATGGCCGACACGGCCCTGGTGCTCTCGGGCATGAACGGATCCCTGGCGACGAACCCTCTGGCGAAACCGTCCTTCCTCCCGAAGATCATGGCCTCGTTCCCGACCCTGTTCACGTCCAGGAGTTCGTTCAGTTTCTCCGTATCTGGCAGGGATCTGTCCGATTCCGACGACACCTGATAGACGCGGGGAAGAGTCCTCAGTTCGTGGTTCGTGTCAAGTGCCAGGGACTCGGCGAGTTCCCTGTTCTTCCTGCCGATCTCCTCCACGGATTCCCTTATGATGACCATGCGGGCCGCATTTCTGTGTATGTCGGTCATGCCGCTCAGAAGGCCTATCCCCTTCACGGGGGCCCAGGGGGATTCGGCACCCATCGCCCTGTTTATGCGGTCGGAGTTGCAGATCAGGGCGAACCACATGGCCATGAGGGCCCCGTACGATATTCCGATGACGTAGCAGCGTCCGATGTCGAGGCCGTAGCGGCCTCTGTTGAAGTTTATCCAGTTCAGGATCGACACTGCATCTTCCAGATCGTCCTCCACGCCCGTCTCCCCGGAGATGTCGCGGATGTCGGCGTTCACGACGGCGAAACCTCTCTGTGCCAGCGCCATGCACAGGTTCTCGGAGGAGGAGCGGTTTCCGCGGAAGAACGCACCCCCGTTGAACACCACGAATACGGGCATCGGCCTGTCGGCCTCCTTGGACCAGAAGATATCCAGGAAGTGGCCTTTGCAGCGATCCTCGAGGTAGGGTATGTTCATCTCGGAACGGACGGACGGGAGGTCTATCTCGGCCTTCTTCGGCTGTCTCGTCACCATGCCCGCATATACGCGGGCTATCTTGGCGCTGAGGTCGATCATCTCAGTTCGGTTCCAGTCCGTTCAATGATATAATGGATTTGCCGCAGGGGTTTCGATTAAATGTTTGTAATGAATTACAATAATTGCCTTATTTCAATCTCGGGAGGGCCCCGCCGGGGTCGGCAGTATTTAAATACGGACGTTTCCGAAACCCACGGGGTTTGTAGTTCATTCGTAAAAATTTGTAATGTGACGCAGGTCTTTTAAGCGAGTAGATGCTACTCCCTGGCGAGGATTATCATGGAACTGAAAGGATCCAAGACGGAAGCCAACCTCCTCGCCGCATTCGCCGGCGAGTGCCAGGCCAGGACCAAATACACCTACTACGCCTCTCAGGCAAAGAAAGAGGGATACGAGCAGATCGCGGATATCTTCATGGAGACTGCCGAGAACGAGAAGGAGCATGCCAAGCTCTGGTTCAAGGCCCTTCACGACGGGACCGTGCCCGACACCGTGACCAACCTCAAGGATGCGGCCGGAGGGGAGAACTACGAGCACACCACCATGTACAAGGACTTCGAGGAGGTTGCCAGGAAAGAGGGATTCGACCAGATCGCGAACCTCTTCAAGATGGTCGGCGCCGTCGAATCGCACCACGAGGAGAGGTATCTGGCACTTCTGAAGAACCTTCAGGAGGGAGCCGTCTTCTCCAGGGACCAGGTCTGCGTATGGAAGTGCAGGAACTGCGGACATCTCCATGTCGGGAAGGAGGCTCCCAAGGTTTGTCCCGTGTGCAAACACCCGCAGTCGTTCTTCGAGCTCAGGGCCCAGAACTGGTAATTCCGTTTCAAAAAATCCTCCCGCCCTATCGGGGCGGGAGGTACCTTCGGGAAATTTCCCGAAGGGTTTTTTCTTTCACGATTTGAAAAGATATTTGCACTTGGACAGGCGGTAGGACACGAAGATCCCGACGAGGAGGGTGATCAGTCCCGTCACCGCGAAGATGGTCGAGATTACGCAGGCGGTTATGGCGAATTTGTAGTTCTCCGCTCTGTACGTGAAGTGTCCTGCGACGAGGGCGGCCAGACCCGATACGGTCAGGCATCCGCCCGTGGCGAGGATGGAAGTCCTGATGAGGTCCTCGGAGTATCCCATGTCCACGAGGGTCTCCCACACATCGGCATCTATGAAGGCCTGCACCATGTTCTCTGCGGTTGAATCCGCCGTGAATATGGAGTACAGTCCGTACAGGGTACCTATGATGCCCCACAGGAGCATCCAGTAGGAAAGAGATCTGGCCGCATCGGAGGACTGGTTCCCCATGCGGGGGTCCGCAGTCGCGTATCCGGTGCCCGTCTGGGACGCCGGTGCGGCGGTGCCTTTGGCCATATCGTCGACGTTCGCTCCGCATGAGGGGCAGAACCTGTCTATCGGGGAGAGTTCCTTCCCGCATTCGGTGCAGTATCTGACACTGTCATCCATACTATGCCGTATGGTTCATTGCGTATAAAACAAACCGCAGGATGTTTCTGTAAAAGGTTTTGGGGAGAAAAGACCGTTTCAGAGGTCTTCTCTCGACATCAGGGCCTTCTTCAGGACCGATGCTTCTTCATCGGTGAGGGTGATTCCCTTACCCATTTTGCTTCCGTCCGGAGACCATTCCCTTATGTCGTACTTGGGGTCCTTCTCATTCCAGCTGACGAGGTTGAATTCCTTCGTCCATCCTTTGGAAGACTGCGAGAGGACCGCGATCCTCTCTTTGATTTCATATGTGAATGTGTCTGCCATTCGATTACCTGATTCTGTAACTCCGTTTCATATTATAAAAACTCCCACGGGAAACACATGTGAGGACATATGCTTAAATCATAGGATGCAATGCGAATCCCCAATTCGATACGCCATAAGGCCGAAAAGGAAAGTGCATTCGTTACATGGACACAGCATATACGATCGTTTTGACCGCGTTTATAATCGTCCTTCTCATTCTCTCGGCCTTCTTCTCGGCTACCGAGACCGCTTATACGAGCGTCAACAAGACCCGTATAAAGAACATGGCCAACGACGGGAACCGCAAAGCGCAGCGGGTCCTTTCGAACTGCGAGAATTACGAACGTCTCCTGACCACCGTTCTCGTGGGCAACAACATCGTCAACATCGCCTCGTCCACCCTGGTCACCGCCATACTCACGTCCGTGTACGGCGCCGAGAAGGGAACGATCATCGCCACCGTCCTCATGATTACCGTGCTTCTGGTGTTCGGCGAGATCACTCCCAAGACCCTCGCCAAGAGGCATCCGGAGAAGGCGTCCATGGCGTTCTCGGGCGCCATACGTGCAGTCATGATAGTGCTCTCCCCGGTCGTCTGGGTCTTCATGAAGGTGACGCATGCCGTCACCCGCGTAGCCGGCGACGACGGCACTGCGAAGGAGCCTTCCATGACCGAGGAGGAGCTCAGCGTCATGATCGACGAGATCCAGCAGGAGGGGACCATCGAGAAGAGCGAGGGGGACCTCATCAAGTCGGCCATAGAGTTCGACGACATCCGCGTCTCGGAGATATGCGTCCCGAGGGTCGACGTCATCGCCGTCGACGTCAACACCGATGTGGAGACGATGAGGAAAGTGTTCGCGGAATCCGAGTTCTCCCGGGTGCCCGTGTACGAAGGCACGATCGACCACATCATCGGTGCGGTGTTCATCAAGGACTTCTTCATGAAGTACACCTCCGGGAAGCGTTTCGCCGTCACGGACATAATCCGTCCGGTGAAGTTCGTCCCGGAGACCGCCAGCATAGCCACGGTCATGAGCGACCTCCAGAAGGCGAAACTCCATATGGCCGTCGCACTGGATGATTTCGGCGGAACCATGGGCATAGTGACCATGGAGGACATCCTGGAGGAGCTCGTGGGAGAGATATGGGACGAGAGCGATATCGTCAACTATCCCATAACCAAGGAGGCCGACGGTACCTACACGGTCCTGGCGGATGCCAACATCTACGACATCATGGGCAAGATCGGAAGGTCCTTCGAGGACGGGGATTACGACTCGTCCACGGTAGGGGGATACATATACTACCGTCTGGAAAGGATCCCCAAGGTGGGAGATGAGGTCGTGTACGAGGACGTCAGGATGACTGTCAAGTCCGTACGCAACCGCCGCATCAGGGAAGTCACGTTCGCGATAGATCCGAGTCTCACTCAGGAGGACGGGTCTGAGAAAGAAGGGAACTGACGAAGGCGGTGAAGTTCCTCACCGCTACTTCCTTTTTGGCGGGATTCGAGGCGACCTTCCCGGTTATGGAGATGACGTCTCCGTGGTGCGCCGCCGAATAAGTGCCGCACACGGCCTTCTGCTTATCGAGACGGGTGTAGAAGACGCAGTCGTCGTCTATCCTGTTGTCTACATCTTCCAGCAATTGTGCCAGCAGTTCGTTTCCGAGGTTGGAGAACACCTTCTCCATCTCCTTCTGCTTGGTGGCCATGCGCTGGAGAATGAGCATCCTGTTGCCGTGTTCGCCCTCGCTGATCTCGGTGTCGTATTCCTCGGTCCCTATGAGGCCGGAGAAGGTCTCCCTGACCAGGTCCTCCTTCTCGGTGGCGTATACGAACGTCTCTATCCTGAGCCAGTGGAACACCGCCTGCATCACTCCGCCTCCATATTCTCGGAGAGGATCTTCGCGATGGCGTCCGGGTCGCGGGTCGTGACGGTGAGGACGACCCTTCCCTTGATCTTGACGGATATTGCGGTGTCCACGCCGGGGCAGGAATAGGTCTTGAACCTGACCTTCTTGATGCCCCATCCGCTGTAGTTCCTGAGTATGTCTATGTCCCCCGTCTTGTAGTCTATGACGCTGCTCAGGGGGACCGTGTACGTCCTCAGGATGCCTGCGCTGAGGTTCCCGTCCTTCACATCTATCTTCACTTTGAGGAAGTAGCAGAACGGAAGTGCCAGTATGACGATCGCTGTCATGATGTAGAACTGCCACATCGACGTTCCGATGTCCGCAAGTGCGCATGCGAGTATCGCCGCATCCGCTGCGATAAGCGTTACGGCCAGTATGATGAAAACCGTCTTGGGGAAGATCTCCTCCGTCTCTGCGTACTCTGTGGGCATCGCACCGCTGATTCAGTTTCATTCATTAAATTGTTACCACGCCTTCGGACATCTGGATTGAGTAATGTTTATATGGGAGGTGTTTATACTACGGGATAGTTTGGGCCCATAGCTTAGATTGGCTGGAGCGTCCGACTGATAATCGGAAGGTCGAGAGTTCAAATCTCTCTGGGCCCACTATCTATCTCCGCGCACCCGGAAGCAGATGTCGCTTCAGGAGTGGTTGTTTCTGTATTGAATTCGTTCTCCGTGCGGATCGTTCACGGAGATCTCCGCTGCCGTTTGGGCGGAGACGGTTTTCCTGTCCTTCGATCTTATCCATCTGGCACATGCGGGGATTCCGTTCGGGATCTCTCATGCGGTGCGGATATTCTATCCCATTATCCGGAGAATGCCGCCAGTCGTTCCGGACATCAACTGTTATAAAAAAATCTATTGCAGTGTATTATTTTTCATATTTTGAAAAAATCTCTGTCGCAATAGATTTATAATCACGATACATAGAAGAAGACATGGATGGAACCGTGAGAAGGGCCGGTTATCTCAGGCGTCTGCACGAATCGAAAGGCGTCACGGGTGCGGCGAAGGTCATCACCGGGATGCGCAGGTGCGGGAAATCCACTCTTATGGAGCAGTTCATCGGGGATCTCAAAGCGGAAGGCGTGGATGACAGGCATATCTACCACGTCAATTTCGAGACGTTCGAAGGACAGGATCTGATCTCTCCGGACAGACTGCGTTCCGAACTCAGAAAACTTCCGGAAGACGGAATCGTATACGTTCTTCTGGACGAGATACAGGGTGTGGAAGGATGGGAACTCATCGTTTCCGCATTAATCGGGGCGGGGAACTTCGATGTATACCTCACAGGTTCCAATTCCGATATGCTGTCCACGGATCTCGCCACGCATATCGCAGGGAGGTACATCGAGATCAGAATGCTGCCGCTGTCCTTCGGGGAATACCTCGAACTCCGTCCCGGGGAGAAGGAGGACAGGTTCATCCAGTATCTGAGGTACGGGGGCCTTCCGGATACCGAACCGGACAGGGGCGAAAGGTACAGTCTGGGATATCTGGAAGGGGTTTTCAACACTGTTCTGGTAAAGGACGTGCTGACAAGGCTGAAGACGGACGATGTGGGTCGGATCACTTCGATAGCCAGGTTCCTCTATTCGAACATATGCAATATAACCAACATTGCCAACATCGCGGAGGGCACCGGTCTGAATCCCGGTACCGTGGACAGGTATGTCGGAGGGATGGTCTCGGCACTGCTGTTCTGCCATGCGGAGAAGTATGACATCGTCGGGAAGAAGCTGCTGTCCACCAACGGCAAGTTCTACGCATCCGACCTCGGTCTGAGGTATATGGCTCTGAGGGGGTCGGGTACGGACGACCTCAGCAAACCGTTGGAGAACGCCGTCTATCTGGAACTCCTGCGCAGGGGGTATACGGTCCGCATCGGTTCATACCGCGGCAGGGAGGTTGACTTCACTGCCGTCAGGGGGAATGATACGGAGTACTATCAGGTAGCGATGACAGTCCTGTCCGAAGACACGAGGGAGAGGGAACTCCGTTCGTTGGATGCCATAAAGGACAATTTCCCCAAGACGGTTCTGACAATGGACAGGTTCGGTCTCGGATCATACCGTGGCATATCCGTCAGGAACGTCATAGACTGGATGTTGGAAACGGACGAGTGAAGGTCTTTTCAATCAGGGGATTCGAGTGCATGGAGGATCTCCTTTTCCCACGCGGGCATCTCTTCGGAAACAATCTTCCATGCGGCATCGTCATCGGGCGGCCCGTATTCGCGGAGGAGGTTGACCTCTATGTCCGCAATGTCTTCTGGGCGGATCGAGAATGTTCCGATGAAGTATTCCGGGTCGGCTCTGTATGCCCGATCCATGCATTCGCATGCTTTGCATACCAGGGAGCAGCATTCCGTGCGGAACGCTTTGTTACACATGAACGTCCCGCAGCCGTCCGTGCAGTGTTCCGTGAGCGATCTCAGTTCCTTCAGATGTTCGGAAGCCTGAGAGATCCGATGTCTGACGTATTCCTGCATATCCCCGTCTCCTCCGATAATACAGAATGGATTGCAGAGTTAAAATACCGTTCCGGCCGACGGCAGAGAATCTTCAGAATGTCCGTCCTGCTTTGCAAACCGTCTGTCCGCAATGTACGGGGGTAGTATAATCCGAACATCTGGGTCATATGAAGAACGCTTCGGATATGCAGATGGGAACCGAGCGGAATCGATAGCCCTGCCCACCGAGTAGATTTGAAAAGTGGTAGACAGCGTGTCTGCTTTCCCGTACACTTGCGTAATACAGTACGCGACAGATACGTGAGCGGGCTTAACTTCCGGGTTCGAGATGGGACCGGGTGAACCCCGCTGCTATGGCCGTCTGACCAAAACTTCAGATGCCAATCTGGTATATAAAATTTACTTGGGTTCCGCTCAGCAGATGCCCTTTTCCTCGAGATCCTTCTTCGAGGGGATGACGGTATCTTCGTCGAATTCCACCATGTTGGAGAACATGTTCTTGAGACCCCACTCCGCAAGACTCTTGAGCACAGGTATGAGTGTGAGTCCTCTTTCCGACAGGCAGTACTCGACGCACTTGGGCTTGTCGGAGCGGACGGTCCTTATGATTATGCCGTCCTTCTCCATCTCTTTGAGCTGGAGAGTGAAGATCCTCGGGGAGATGCCTTTGATCTGGTCCATGAGCTGATTGAATCTCATGGGGGAGCCGTTGCAGTAGAGTTTGCAGATGATGACTGTCTTCCATCTGCCTTCTATGACGGACATGGCTGCGTCTATCGCGCAGTCGTATCTCGGCTCGCTGATCACGGACGGTTCCTCCCCGGGGATGTATCGTTTTCGGAAGTGTTCACTTCTTCTGGAATGCGCCGTTCTTCTTGTGGGAGACGACTTTGGATCCCTTGTTGTTGGCCACGAGGGTCTTGACGAACTCTTCTGCCTCTTTCTTGGTGGTGAAGGTCCTGGTGGCTTTCTCGTTGCCCTCGGCCTTGACCTGCCAGAGCTTGTCGTCCTTGCGCTGGGTGATGTGCCAGGTCTTGGTGGTCTTCTTCGCTGCGGCCTTCTCGGCGGTCTCGGCATTCGCTTCTTTGTTCTCTGCAGCCTTCGTGGCGGTTTTTTCTGTTGCCATATTCTCATCTCTGTTCGAGGATCTTTATCACGTGCCATCCGAATTCGGTCTTCACCGGTCCGATGACATCTCCCTTCTTGGCCGAGAATGCCGCATCCTCGAAGGGCTTGACCATCTGTCCGCGTTTGAACCAATTGAGGTCCCCGCCCTTCTTTTTGGAAGGACATTCGGAGTATTTCTTTGCGAGATCTCCGAAGTTCTTCCCGCCTTTCACCTCTGCCAAGATGTCGGCGGCCTGCTTTTCGGTCTTCACGAGGATATGTGCCGCGTGCACTTCTTTGACCATATTCCATTAGTGCGCTCCTCGGTATTAATAACCATTGCTTACGCTGGGCCGCACGCGTGAGGGAAACATCTCCTCGATTTCCCGCATCCGGGATGCAGGATGGACTTATTCTTCGTTCCAATAATCGGGTGCTGGCACATACTCTTTTTTCTCTTCCGCAGGTTCATCGGGGAACGGAACCGCCGGAGGAAGCTCGCGCGGATCCTTGGAGGCGGGGCGCTCCTCCCTCCCGTCCGCGTAGCGTATGAAGCGGTCCGTGCCGACGGGCTGGGTCTTGTTTATGAAGTTCCAGGGCCAGTCCTTGTACTCCTCTTTTCTTATCGCGGCGTTGGCCTCGCGGACTTCCTTATCGGTCGCCAGGACCACCGGTCCGAAGGAACACATCTTCTGTCCGATGGGTTCGCCTTCGAGGAGCCAGATCTCGTTTTTCTTATCCCCGTTGACGATCGCAACCTCTTCTCCGGGCTTCATCTTGAGCCTCGTCTGAGGTATGTAATCCTTCCCTCCGACCGTTGCTCCGCAGTCCGTCAGGTAGACGTTCCTGCAGGCTGTTTCGGACGTGAGATCTATCTTTATCTCCGCGCCGGGCTCGGCCTCGAAGGAGACGATCCTCACGCGGTGGGCGGGATCGGCCGCCCAGGATCTGCTGTTCGGGACGATGCCGGTCTTCCCTCCGTATGTGCCGGCGTACACATGTGCCAGATATCCGTTTCCGCGTATCTCGGGAACATCCTCCGCCCACACGTTGTTCAGTTCGGCCTCCCCGTTCTTGAGTTCGTTGGGGATGTGGATCATGATCTGCGTGACCCTGTGGTGGTTGTCCCTGTCGGCGAACGCCAGAGGGTACATCTCGCAGTGTCCGTACCTGCAGGGCGCGGTCAGCCACTGGACGTCGCCGTAGCCGTACCTGCCCTGGTTCCCCAGGGAATCGAAGTGGTCGACGTATCCTTCGGAGCAGATCGTGACGGTCTCGTATCCCCAGTGGGTGTGCAGAGGGAACCCGGGGGCGACCTTCCCTCCGTACATGCGGTACCCGTACTGCGGGCGGTAGTCGTGACCCAGCGATCTCTTTTTGATCTCCTCCAGGGGAGGGGCCTGCTGCCTGTTCCCCTTGGGGTAGTCGTCGAAGTGGTGGGAGGCGAACATGAACGGATCCTCCGTATCCCAGTGGAGTTCCGCCGCCTGTTCCCTCAGGACGGGTCCGCCGTCCTTTATCTTCCCGAAGAGTCCCATGGATACGGGTGATGCCGTCATCCGTATTTTGGTTATCGGGTCTTCCAATCGCTATCCTTAATAAGATTGGCCTGATTGGCCGAAGTATGGCAGAGGACGGCGTACGGCTCAACAAGTTCATCGCAGAGGCAGGTATCGCTTCGAGAAGGGCGGCCGACCGCCTCATAGAGGACGGGCGCGTGACCCTGAACGGGAAGACGGCCGTCCTGGGGGACAGGGTTCTGCCCGGAGATGCGGTATGCGTCGACGGGAAGGCCGTGGAGAAGCAGTCGGGCGCATCGATCATACTCATATTCAACAAACCGCGCGGACTCGAATGCACATCCGACCGCGGGAATGCCGACAGCGTCATCGATTACATCGGATACCCGAAGAGGATCTTCACCATAGGGAGGCTCGACAAGGATTCGGAGGGTCTCCTCCTCCTTACCAACGACGGGGACCTCGCCAACAAGATCATGCGTTCCCGCTACGGGCACGAGAAGGAGTACGTCGTCACCCTCGACAGGGATGTGACGGACGATTTCCTGAAGGGGATGGCCTCCGGGGTCCCGATAGACGAAGGCGTCGTCACCAGGCGCTGTAAGGTGACCGAGGAGGATCCGCGTACGATCCGCATTATCCTCTGTCAGGGACTCAACAGACAGATCCGCCGCATGTGCGCCTATTTCGGTTACGGCGTGGTGAAGCTCGTTCGCGTCCGCGTGATGAACATCGAACTCGGAAACCTTAAACCCGGGAGATACAGGGATATCTCGAAGAGGGAACGCGAGGAGCTCACCGCCCTGCTGGACAGGAGCGTCCTCGCGGATAAGGACTGACAAGCCCGTTTCCGGGCGCAGTCTGTAAGTTGTTTGATCACTCCATGCGGGAGACCTTTTCCATCAGACCCTGGGATTTCTCGATCTCCTCCGCCGACATCTGGAAGCTGTTGCGGAGTTCGTAATCCCTGTGGACGTCCATGCAGTCGACGGATGCGGTCAGTATGCCCTCGTCCGTCGCGGTGAACTTGACGGTCACGGGGGTGTCGCGGGTGACCTCCCCGGGAAGGTTCATCTGGAATTCCCCTACCCTGTTCCCGTCGGAGATGCCGACCTTCTTGCCTTCCGCATTGTTCATGGCGGCGTTCTCGTAGATCTGCACCTTGATGCTCGGCTGACCGTCGTCCACGGGGTAGTAGGTCCTCACGGCGGTGATCGGGGGGACCTCGTTCCTGAAGATTATGTTGGAGATGTAGTTCTTCTTCGTGTCGTCGGTGGCGCATATCCCGAAGGATTTGCTGAGGACGTTGTGCACGCTGATGTTGACGCCCGCGGCGGGTTTCTTCTCCGCCGGCTGCTCCGCAGGGGTCTCTTCCTCGGCGGGAGCTTCTTCCGCAGGCTGTTCCTCGGGGACGGCTTCGGCAGGAGCCTCTTCGGCCGGCTGCTCCGCAGGGGTCTCTTCCTCGGCGGGAGCTTCTTCCGCAGGAACTCCGTCGGAGATGCCGTTGTCGACGAGATCCCTGGACTTGCTGTACAGCGCCGCGCCCTTGGCCACGGATTGATCCGGGTCGAACAGTTCTATGGATGTGTCGGGGAATGCGGCGGAGATGTTCTCCCTGACCTGCGGCATCCTCGACGATCCCCCGACGAGGAGGATGGAATCGATGTCGGAACCGGACAGGTTCTTCGAGGCCAGCAGTCTCTTCATTATGTCCACGGTGGTCTGTATGAGCGGTTTGGTGGCCGTATCGAACTCGCTGCGGGTCACGGAGTATACGACCTTCTTCCCGCCGACGGACATGGTCCCTTTGGTGCTCTCCGCGGTGGAAAGCCTCTTCTTGAGGGTCTCGGAGTCGAGGGTCAGGGTCTGGCTGATGTCCGCGTCCGCCTCGATGTCCTCCTCCTCTATGCCGCTCTGTTCCGAGAGTTTCCTGAGAATGATCTTGGTGAGGGCCGCATCCCAGTCCTTCCCTCCGAGGAGCCTCTCGCCGTCGGTGGCGATCGCGGTGAAGGATTTGCCATCGATCTCGAGGACGGTGACATCGAAGGTTCCTCCTCCGAGGTCGTAGACGAGGATCCTCTTCTTCCCTCCGTCCATGTGTCCGAATCCGAAGGAGATCGCAGCGGCGGTGGGTTCGTTGATGATGGACACGTCCTCGAGTCCGGCGACCTTGCCGGCCAGTTTGGTGGCGTCCCTCTCGTTCTGTCCGAAGTATGCGGGGACGGTGATGACGGCCTTCTTGACATCGCATGCGTGGTTGTCGTTGAAGTCGTTGATCATCTTCCTGAGGATCACCGCGGACAGGGTCACAGGGGAGTATTTCGTGTCGTCGATCGTGACGGTGTAGTCCTTCCCCATCTCCCTCTTGATCGCCGTTACGATGCGGTCCGGAGGATACATCAGCGTCATTTCCTTCGCGGGGGAACCCACTATTATCTCGCCGTTCTCGTTGAAGAGGATGACGGAGGGGGTCGTCTCCTCCTGTTCGAAGTTCTTGTCCACCACGGGCTGTCCGTCGTCGTCGACGTAAGCCATGCACGAATACGTGGTTCCCAAATCTATGCCCAAGCAGAATTCGTCAGTCATTTCCCATCCCATCTCTGTAGCTGCAGTGTTTATTCTGTGTTCTGTTCCGTGTTTTCGCCGGCGTCGGATCCGCCGATCTTCTTGAAGACGTTTACTTTCTCTTTGACCAGGACGCGTCCGTTGTATTCGTATCCTTCGGAGATCCTCTTGGAGATGACCCCGTTCTTGGAAGCATCGTCCGTGGGTACCACGCTGACGATCCTCTGGTGGAGGGAGTCCAATCTGTCCCCTTCCCCGCCGTACGTGCCGATGGTGACGCCTGCATCGAGCAGCATGTTCTCCAGGTCGACCTCGTATGCTTTGAAGGATTCGAGAACCTCTTTGGCCGTGAATTTGCCAGTCCTCTTGCCCATATCCGTGCAGAGTTTGATGAAATCCTCCCTCATGATGCAGAGCTGGGTCAGCAGATTCAGCAGTTTCTTGTCGGCGAGTTCCCCCTCGCGGTTGTTGATCAGTTTGCGGTAGGCGTTGAACTGTTCCCTGCTCGTCACGAACTCCTGTCCGGACGGCACGGCGCCCTCGGCCGGCCTGGGGGTCTCGGCCAGGATGTCGATCTTCTTGGACATGTTCGAGGCCATGAAGTAGATGTCCTCCACCTTGCCGTCGGACTCGGCTATCTGGGCCGCGCTCTCGTTCAGTTTGTTCTCCAGCTCCTCGATGCGCTTCATGACATCGGCCGAGGTGGCCCTCTTCGTCCCGGAACTTTTCTTCTTCTTGGCGGCATCCGGCGCCGCCGTGTCGATGCTGTCGGTCATTGTCTCATACTCCCGTTCCCGCCGCAGGTGTTGAAGAGCCAGATGAACGGATCCTCCACCCTGAACGGTTTGATGTCCTTCGTAAGCATGCTCCCGGACGGATTGCTGCCCAGGGCGGATACCGCGAAGAATTCGCATTTCTCGTACTGTTCCGTGTCCTTGATGAAATCCTCTCCGACGGTGCGGCGCAGGTATTCCTCCATCTCGGCGCTTATCTCATCGAAGCAGACCCTGTCGAACCTCCCCTTCTCCCTCTCCACGTGGACGGAGGATTCCGGTCCGAGGAGCACGCGCTCCTCCTCGTCGTTCTCGGGGGACTTCATGAGGACGTCCGCCTTCGTGAGGACGACGGCGAGGGGGATGCCGATCTTCTCCTTCCGCTTCAGTCTGCCGGCGGTGCGGACCGTCTCCGTGATGTATTCGAGACTGCTCCGTATGTCGGCGGTCCCCGTCGGTTTCCTGTCGATGCGGATCCTCTTGTTCACGTAGGGGATCTGCAGCGGGTCCGCGAGGAGCACGATCCCGGATGCCTTGGACATGGCGGCCGCGATGTTCAGGGCGGGCCCCTTCCCGTCGGGGTCGAAGTCCTTCCCGGAGGTGTCGAAGAACGCCAAAGTGTACTCCTGGCTCTTTTCTCCGGGGAACTTCAGGTAGTATACCATCGGTTCCCTGGAATCCCTGTCCTCGCTGCAGGGTGCGGTGGGCGCGAGCTTGCGTCCCTCCTCGAAGAGCCTCCTGTAGTAGAGGTCGTTGTAGCGCAGGGCGGTCCTGTCCGTCGCCGGGGTGAAGGTGGTTCCGAATTCGGCGGAGAACTCCGTCCTCAGGCGGTTTATGAGCACCGCCGTGTAGTGGCTCTTCCCGACCCCTTCGGTCCCGAGGACCACGAAGATGTTGCTCCCGTGTTCCTCCGCACCCGCGGGGATCGGATTGTGGCACACGGGGCAGAGTCTGATGTAGGCGGCGCGGCCGCATATGTCGCAGCATCCGTTGGCGGAACCGCGCACGATGTGGTTCTTGGTGGTGACGGCGTCGGATGCCCGGGGGTCCTTCCCGAGGAATACGGAGTTCTCCCTGTCGACCTCCTCGTTCTCCCTGTATTCGGACCTGTAGCGTTTCCCGTCCACGCTCTCCAGGAACGCCTTGGTGCAGAGCGGGTTCGTACAGGCGTAATGTATCTTGGTCAGATCCGTGCCGCTGAAGCAGAACGGACACACGTAGACGTTTTTGCTCTTCAGAATCCCCAATCTCATCCCTCCCTGCCGTAAAGCGGGTGTATAAGCTTGTACCGGCCGTATTCGTCCCTGTCGGCGAAGAACAGCCTCATCCTGTGGATGTCAGCCCTGGCCCTGTCCATGGTGAACCATGTCTGCGCCCTTCCGTTCTGCAGGACGACCGGGTCTTCGGAATCCCATACGGTCTCCCCGTCGCTCAGCCTCAGGGGGATCCCGACGCTGGCCGCGGCCATCGCCACCCGCGGGACGGAGTCCCCGTCGGTGCTTTCGAAGTCGATGATTATGCGGACGAGGTTGCGGTCTTCCTTCACCTTCTCCTCGTGCACGGAGTACTTTATCTTCGTGCTGGAACCGGAGTAGACGTCCGTGGCGAAGGGGATGGACTCCGCCTTCTCCCCCTCCACGTCGTAGACGGCCCTCAGGGTGACGGTCTTCTTGTTGGACATGCCCATCTGGATGCGGATCCTCCCGTCCTTCTCGTAGAGTTCCCTGCTGACGGTTATCTCCTCGGTCTTCTCCGGTCCGTCCCCCGTATCCGGGTCCCTCACGGTGACGGCGGCGGCCTCCGCGCCGTCGGGCCACGTGACGAGGAGGTCGCAGTCGCCGCCGTTCATCCTCTTCTCCACGTCCCTGAACGGACGCAGGTTGGTTATCATGACCTCCCTGCCCCTGACCGCGGTGCTGCCGATCCTTATCATCGGGTGGATGTACACGACGGCGCCGTCGGGGATCTCGAACCTGCACCCCTTCTCGTACTCCTCGTCGGGGACGATCCTGGTCATCCACCTCTCCACGTCCTCGATGGACACGGTGTTCCCGAGGATGCGGGTCTTCTTGAGGGACGCATAGAGGTCCACCTTCTCGGAGCTGCCCCATCTCGCGGAGTACGAACCGTCGGTCCTGTTCCAGACGATCTCCATATCGTCCACGGGGTCCGGGTATTTCGGGGTCTTTCCGGAGGCTACGGTCCCCAGGGAACGCTCCGTCCTCCCGTTGACGTCGTATTCGGCCACGAAGAGGTAGTTGTATCCGGTGTCCCCCTTCAGATTCCTGTCGAGGACTGTCCCGGTGTTCCCGTGGACGATCTCCGTCTCCTCGCCGCGGCCTCCGTCCTCCTTCCTCCAGATGCGTACGCGGCTGCAGCCTCTGGGTATCGGATATGTTATGCGGAGTCCGTCCTCGACGGTGTCTATCGAGACGCCTTCGACCTCGCTGAGGACCATGGCAGGTCCGCACTGCGTGAAATCGCGGGACAGTATGCCCCATCTCTTGGAATAGATCTTGTAGTAGTAGTCCACGCCCGGGTCGGGGGTCTTGTCCTGGAATACGCATCCGGGGATCTCCGTGAGGGGGACGGTGGACTGACCGACCTCGGGGAGGGAGTTCCTTCCCCTGAAGATGCAGAAGGACATGTTCTTGCTGTCGGCGGGGATGGCGAATTTGATGAGGACGGTCCCTTCCCTCACTGCGCATTTCGCATCAGCGGGTCCCTCCGGGGGATAGTCCCGCAGTCTCCTGACGGCGCGGGGGTGGTCTGAGCATCTGTCGGCGGCCCTGATGTAGAAGTTGAGAGCCCCGTCCTCCTCGGATTCCTCGGCGCGGTCGCAGAAGGCGTCGGCCTCCTTTACGTTCTCGCAGGCTTCGGAGTAGAGTCCGGCCACGTCCCCGTCCTCCTTTATCTTGGGGAATCTCGGGAGGGCGTCCTCCACGGCCGTCTTGATGCTGTAGAAGTTCCTCAGTTTGCAGTCGTCTTTGATCCTGTCGAGTATCTTCCTGTATTCGGCCGCCGTCTCGGAGATCCTCTTCCCGAGTCCGTCCTTCCCGGCGGACTTGGGGTATTTCTCGGTCATGGCGCGGAATTCCGCCTCCGCTCCGCTTATGTCGCCCGCATCGAGGAGCCTCTCGATGGCGAGTCTTTCCCGGCGGACCTCCCTGAGGTCCCCTTCCAGTTCGGAACCGCATTTGATGCAGTTGCGGTGGGAGGACGGCTGCGCGGTCCCGCAGCGGGGACACACCGTGTGCATGGCGCCCCCGCATACGGGACAGAACTCAGCGTCCCTGCCGTCGGCCACGATCGCCTTGCATCTGGCACATATGGTCAGGCGGCTGTTGTTGGAGGAGAAGTTGGCGATGTAGTGCTTCCTGCAGCAGTGCCTCTCGAGGATCGCCACCGCCATCTCGCTGTCGATGCCCTCGTAGGTTCCGTATATGCTGAGCAGGTTGCGGATGTAGCTGTTGGAGAAAGGCTGACTGTAATCCTCGTCCATGGTGAGGATGGCGGGTTCCATGGCCCTCATGCACCTTCCGTATCTGTCGAAGGCGGCCAGTTTTTCGTCCGGATGCAGCACCACCTTGAGCGCCCTCATCGCCTGGATGTAGGCATCCTGATTCTCTATCCTGTCGGCCATCATGGTGCTGAGTTTCCGCTCCGCGGCGCCGAACGCCCCGCGGATCTCCTCGGGTCTGCTGCCGGCGTCGAGCCTTCCGACGTTCAGATCTATGGCGGGATTCTCTGTGAGCGTGTTGATGAGTTCCGCGGAACTGTAAAGACCCAGATCCGAAAGTTTCTCGAATGCGGAGACGATGTCGTCGTCCGTGGGTTTCGGGATGGGAACGCTCTTTATCTTCGACGCCTCCAGGATGGTCTTCCCGTCGACGTCGTTCCATTTCAGTTTCTTGGCGAGTCCGTCCTCCGATCCCGGGATGAGGAACAGGGAGCCGTCATGCAGCGTGATGACGTCCCTGTTGAGTTTCGAGGCCTTGGATTCCAGAAGGACCCTCCCCTCCGCGAACTCCTCCTCCCTGAGGACGTCGCTTGACATCACGGAGTGCATGTCGGCCACCATGGCGAGGTGCGTCCCCGCCAGGTGCTTCCTCTTGGCGGAGGACGCCGGCGACTTCTGTTCCTTCTTCCATGCGGTCTCCGCCGCATCGATGCGCTTGTTTATCTCGCCCGGGCTGTACCTGTCCTCCCTGTAGGGGTTCAGTCCGATGAGGCGGCAGTAATTCTCCCTTTCCTGGCTCATTTCACGGCCTCCGTTCCGTAAGTTCCTCCGCATCGGAGGATATCGCGGTGGCTATGGTGCCGAAGGCGTTCTTCAGATCGCCGAGCGTCGTGAGCACGGCGCCGTCCTCCACCGTGGCGATCTGTTTCAGGAATGCCATCTCCGCATCCTCGCCGAATCCTACGGCGATCACGTTGATGCCTTCCTTCCTGCACATTTCGGCCTCCGCCACCGCATTGTCCCTCAGTCCCCACTCCCCGTCGGAGAGGACGACTATCGTCTTGGCGCCCTTTGCCTCGGACAGCATGTCCGCGGCGGCGGAGAGGGGACTCTTGTCCGTGCCTCTCCCGAGCATGTTGACCTTCAGGTCGTTCAGGGAGCTCACGACGGCGCTGGCGTCCACGGTCAGGTCCCTGAACACGCCGACCCTGTCGCCGAATCCCGCGAGGCCTATGAGGGTGTGGTGCCCGGATACGCCCTGTATGAAATCCCGGACCACATCCTTCACCTCCGGAAGGCTTTCCTTCATGCTTCTGGACAGGTCTATGCAGACGACGATATTGTTCGTTATCGGGACTTCCGTCGTGCGGTTCCCGGGGGTCCCGCCCATCCACGACACGTCGTCGGGGACCGGCTCGGTCTTCACGATCACGGGCTTGCCGTTCTGATACGCCCCGATGTGCACGGTCCCGTCCTCCCCGTAGATGTATTCGATGTCGATGACCGCCCCTTCCCCGCTGTTCTCGAACCCCGTCACCACGTTCTTCTCCAATACGGTGCAGTCGAGGGGGATCTCGCTCTCGCCCTGGAGGGTGTACACCTCGATCATGTCCGTGAGGTTCCCGCCGTCTATCATGAACGGTTTGACGGCGGAGCAGGGGATCTTCGTGTTGGAGGGGATCATTATCCTGTTGATGTAGCGGGTGCCGTCGCTGTTCACCGACAGCGCCCCGAGGCTGTGGGAGGTGACGTCCGATACGTTCACCCCGCTGTCCGCGCCTCTCTCATAGAAGTCGGCCATCACGGCCGCCCCCTTGGCCACCGCCAGGTCGGTGTCCATGTGCGTGACCACGTCCGTATCCGTCAGTATCCTGAGGAACTCGGCCACCTGCGGCATCCTGGTGGACCCCCCGCACAGGAGGATCTCGTCCATGTCCGACAGGTCCATGCCTATCTCGGAGAACAGTCTGTCCATGACGTCCTTGGTGGCGTTGAGGAGGTACCGGGTCTTGGACTCGAACTCCTCGCGGGTCATCCTGTATTTCCCGGTGTTCCCGCCGTACCTGACCGTGACGGTTATCTCGCTTGTCTTCGAGAGCAGTTTCTTGTAATCTTCGGAGATGACGGCGAGGCTGTTCACCGCGTCGGAGTCTTCCATGATGTCGTCTCCGAACTCCTCCGCGAATCTCCTGCACATCTCGTCCGCGATGACGGAATCCCAGTCCTTCCCGCCGAGGATGTGGTTCCCGGCGGTCCCGATGACCTCTATATTCCCGCCTTCGGCCTTCACGGCGGTGACGTCGAACGTCCCGCCCCCGAGGTCGTAGACGAGGATGTTCTTCTTCTCGGTGTGTCTGTATCCGTAATAGACCGCCGCCGCGGTGGGCTCGTTGATGATCTTCATGACGCCGATCCCGCAGGCCTCCCCCGCGCGGATCGTGGCCTTCCTCTGGATGTCGTTGAAATATGCGGGGACGGTGATGACCGCCCCGTCGATCTTCTCGCCGGTCTTCGCCTCGGCGTCGGATATGAGTTTCTTGAGGAGCAGCGCGGACAGGCCGCAGGCGTCGTAGGTCTTCCCGTCCGCCTCGAACACGTAGTCCGGGTCTCCCATCATGCGTTTGAAGGAGGATGCGACGGCGCCCACGCCTTCGGCCTGCATCTCCTTCGCCTCGTCGCCGATGACGGTCTCGTTCCCGAGGAAACATATCACCGACGGCGTCAGATCCTTCCCGAAGGCGTTCGGTATGATCTCCGCCTTTGAGGTTATCCCGTTAAATCTGGCGACCGCTGAATACGTCGTACCTAGGTCTATCCCAACCTTCATCGTGCATCCCGACTGGGGGTAGAATTCCTCTCTATAAAATAGATGCGAAAAGGTTTACGAAATCCGCAGACGGCCTTTCGGAAAACATTCCGTCTGCGGATGTCGCAGTATCGGTTCAGCGGGAGCAGCATCCGCAGGCGCAGCGGTGTTCCGCCGCCCTCTTCCTCCGGGGCATCCCGAGGGCGCGCGTGGCGTTGAGGACGGCTATCATGAGGACCCCCACGTCCCCGAAGATGGCTATCCACATGTCCACCGCATCCGTGGCGACGGTCAGTCCGAGGATGGCGAATTTCACGGCGAGGGAGAGGACGATGTTCTCGGCCACTATCCTCTGGGTCTTTCTTGATATGCGCACCGAGGATGCCACTTTGGAAGGGCTGTCGTCGAGGATGACCACGTCCGCGGTCTCCACGGCGGAGTCGGACCCTATGCACCCCATGGCTATCCCGACGTCGGCCCTTGCAAGCGCGGGGGAGTCGTTGATCCCGTCCCCGACGAAGCAGGTCTTCCCCTCGGAGGACGACATGATCTTCTCCAGTTCGGCGGTCTTGTCCTGAGGCAGCATCTCCGTCCTGTATCCGTCGAGCCCCAGTTTTCCGGCCACGGTCCTTCCGACGGCCTCGGTGTCCCCCGTGAGCATGTACGTCCCGATCCCCATGCGTTTCAGTTCGGACACGGCGTCCGCCGCATCGTCTTTCAGGCGGTCGGATATGGCTATACGCCCCGCGTACCTTCCGTTCACGGCGACGTATACGCAGGTCTCGGCCGCATCGTCCTCCGCAGGGACGGCGATCCCGAGGCCGCGCATCATCTGCGCATTCCCGACGGCCGCGGCGCGTCCGTCGACCGAGGCTTCCACGCCCATCCCCGGGACGGCCGAGGCATCGGCCACGCGGGAAGGATCGGTATCATGTCCCAGACTGTCGAGGATGGACTTCGCTATGGGGTGGTCCGAGAACATCTCGGCGCATGCGGCGAGGTCGAGGAGCTCCTCTTCGGACATGCCTTCGGGTTCTATGCGGATGACGGAGAATTCGCCCGCCGTGAGGGTCCCCGTCTTATCGAAGACCGCACTGCCGATCCCGGAGAGGGCCTCGATGTACGTGCTCCCTTTGACGAGAATGCCCTCTTTCGAAGCCCTTCCGATCCCGCAGTAGTAGGACAGCGGTACGGAGACCACGAGCGCGCAGGGGCACGACACGACGAGGAAGATCAGACCCCTGTATACCCAATCCTTCC
Source organism: uncultured Methanomassiliicoccales archaeon (assembly GCA_964533525.1). Lineage (GTDB taxonomy): Archaea > Thermoplasmatota > Thermoplasmata > Methanomassiliicoccales > Methanomethylophilaceae > Methanomethylophilus. The sequence continues at coordinate 24,118 of CAZHJV010000002.1, forward strand.
ATGCGGACGGTTCCAGAAGGGACGGGATGAGTGCGACGGCGAGGGCGCATACCACGACGGCAGGGGTGTAGACCCTTGCGAACCTGGTGATGAATTTCTCGGAGCGGGACTTGCGCGCGGCGGAATCCTCGATAAGTGCCAGCACCTTCGCGGCGGCGGAATCCCTGTACGCCGCATCGGTGCGGATCCCCAGGGCGCCGGACGAGCTGATGTAGCCCGCCATGACCCTGTCCCCCTCGCTTACATGCCTGGGGACGGATTCGCCCGTCATGGCCTTCGTGTCCACGAATCCGTTCCCGACGATGACGGTGCCGTCGATGGGTATCATCTCCCCGGGTTTCACGACGACGGTCTCGCCGACCTCCACGGACTCGGGACGCACCCTCTGGGTCCTTCCGTTGCGGATGACCTCGGCATACGGAGCCTTAAGGTCCACGAGGGCCTTCACGTGGGATCTGCTCCTGTCCACGGCGCAGTCCTGGAAGAATTCCCCGATCTGATAGAACAGCATGACGGCCACGGATTCCGTCCAGTAGCCCACGGCGAGTGCGCCGAGTGTCGCAACGGACATGAGGAAGTTCTCGTCCAGGAATCTCGCGTGCACCAGATTGCGTCCGGCGGCGAGGATGACGTCGTATCCGACGGTGAGCAGACCGATGAGGAATATGCAGCGGAGAACGGTACCGTCGATGTCCCAGTCGAGCACATATTCGAGGAGGAGGCCGAACATGAGGAATGCGATCCCGGCGGCTATGCGGAGGATCAGATGGCTGTTCTCCTCTTCCTTCTCCTCCCTTTCTTCCTCCAGACGCCACATCCCGAAGTCGGATTCGACCCTGTGCGCCGTTTCCTCGATGGCCTTCTCGATGTCGGCGAAGCGGGATTCGTTCTCCTCGCTTATCCCGACGGACATCTGTTTGTCCACGAAGGAGAGGGTCACGGATTCGACGCAGTCCATGGCGGCGATGGCCTCCTCTACCTTTCTGGCACAGTTGGCGCAGTCGATGTCTATGCCGTACCTGTGCTTCATCACTTCTCCTCCCGGAGGTGGGTCAGGGCGGTGCTGAGGAGGATCTCCACGTGTTCGTCGCACAGGGAGTAATACACGTTCTTCCCGTCGCGGCGGCTCTGTACGAGGTCGGAATCCTTCAGGGCCTTGAGCTGGTGGGATACCGCGGACATCGTGAGACCGAGGCTCCTGCTGATGCCCCTTACGCACATCTCGCTCTCATGGAGCGCCCACAGTATGCGTATGCGGGTGCTGTCCCCGAATATCTTGAAGAGATCGGCCATGTCCATGACCGTATCGTCGTCCAGCATACCCTCGCGTATCCTGGCGACGAACTCCTCCGTTTCACATTCGCAATGTTCTCCGCTCATGTCAATCACTTGAACACTTGTTCAACTGTTCAATTGTATCGAAAGGAGATATATAACGGTTTTTTCGGGGGCCGGCGGAAAGACCCAGCAGATATATAGCGGACCGGACAATCCCGTAGGTATGGACCCTCAGGAAGCGGAAAGGATCTGCAGGGAGGCCGTGGATTCCGTCATGAACGGCGATGCGGAGATGGCTGCGGAACTGTTCCGTTCGGCGGCATCCGCAGGCTGTCCCGAGGGCATGTTCGGTCTCGCGGAGCTGATGGCTTCGGGCAGGGGAGTCCCGAAGGATACGGAGGGCGCCGCCGTCCTCTACGGGAAGGCCGCCGCCGCAGGAAACATCCCCGCGGCGTTCCGTCTGGGTCTTATGCTTCTGTCCGGGGCGGATCCCGCGAAAGGGACGGAGTATCTCCGTCTGTGCTGCAATGCGGGCTTCGCCCCCGCATACAGGTTCATGGGGGATGCGTGCTTTGACGGGGTCGGTACGGAGAAGGATCTTTCCGCAGCCGCCGCATGGTATTCCAGAGCCTCCTCCGAAGGAGATCCAGAGGCAGAATTCAGGCTCGGCTGCATGTACGAGACGGGGACGGGCGTCCCGGCCGATCCCGGCATGTCCGTGAAGATGTTCGAAGAATCCGCATCGGGGGGATGTCCCGAGGCGATGTTCAAGATGGCCGTCCTGACCTACGACGGCACGGTCCCCGGAGGGAAGGGGAAGGCGTTCGAATGGTATTCCGCCTGTTCGGAGACCATCCCCACGGCGGCATTCAACGCCGCGACCATGCTGCTCAACGGGGACGGCGTTCCTCAGGATAAGGAGAAGGCGTTCGGAATCTACAGCACCCTTGCCGATTCGGGCGATGCCGATGCCATGTTCCAGACGGGCAGGATGTACATCGACGGGGAAGGCGTCGGGCAGAATGCGGAGGAAGGGTTCAGGCGTATAGGGAAGGCCGCCCGTATGGGTAACGCGGAGGCCGTACAGCTTGTCGACGGCTTACGCAGAAGACAGAATACCCAGATGATCCATATCGACGGCGCCGAGGAATGACGTCTGCGGGATTCACTGCCCTTTTTTGATGGTGCAGTGGCGGTTTTCGTCGCAGCAGCAGTCTTTGCCGGATCCGCAGCAGCTCTTGGTGCGGAGGGTCCTGTAGCATCCGTACACAGCTCCGGCGATGACGAGGACGACGATTGCGAGAACAATCAGAGTGGCTGCGTTCATTTCTATCATCCATCCGAATCGGATACTTGTTTTTAAGTCTTCCTAATCCGAAAATCGGATTTTAGGATAATCTAATCAAAACATCTTGGAAAACGGTTTCGGGGGCGGGGCCGAGGGCCCCGTCCCAATCAGTTTTTCTTTATGGTGCAGTTGATCGGATTGGCGGACCGGCCGTGGCAGCATCCCTTTTTGGGGCATCCTGCGCACACGCCGCCCGTCTTGACCATCCTGTAGGAGCCGTATGCGGCCCCTATGATGACCAGAGCCACGATGACCGTTACGATCGCGGTGGCCATGTTCATTCGGCGGACTCTCCTGCCTTGTTCTTCGCCATGTTCTTCTTGATCGCTCCGACGGGATCCTTTGCAAGGAGGAAGTATCCGTAGATGCAGCAGATCACTATCGCGATCGCGAATCCGATGGGGTCGAACATGTCGTTCACCGCGCGCCACAGCTGGTAGAACACCAGGGATGCGCACCATGCGAGGACGCACTGGTAGAGGACCGCGATTCCGGTGAACTTCCAGGTTCCCAGTTCCCTGTGCATCGCACCGATGGCCGCGAAGCAGGGGGCGCAGAGGAGGTTGAAGATCAGGAATGCGGTCGCTTCGCCGGAGGTGCAGAACGCTGCAAGCGCCTCGGGGGTCAGCAGACCGTCGTCGTCGGTGACGAGTCCGACGGGGTCGACGAGGACCGCGAGGGTAGCAAGGAGGTTCTCCTTGGCCATGAGTCCGGTGATGGACGACACGGTGAGTTCCCAGTGGTTGCCGAATCCCTGCAGGGCGAAGACGTTGGTGACCGCTTCGCCGAAGCTGGCGAGGATGGATCCCTCGGTCCCGTTGCTTCCGATGAATTCGAAGCTGCCGTTGTAGGACGAGAGCGCCCAGATGATGACGGCGGACAGGAGGATGAAGGTTCCGGCCTTCTTCACGAAAGCCCAGGACTTCTCCCCGGTGTTGGTGACGACGTTGCGTCCGGTGGGTGCGTGGTACACGGGGAGCTCGATCATGAAGGGCGAGGGCTTCCCGGTGATGCCTGCGAACTTCTTCAGGATGACTCCGGACATGAGGATCATGATGATCCCGAGGAGATACATCGCGAGGGCCATGAGGGCGGACTCGTGGAAGAACGCGGCGATGATGATGGTGATGATAGGCAGTTTGGCGCTGCACGGGATGAACGTGGTGGTCATTGCCGTGATGCGCCTGGTCTGGTCGTCCTCGATGGTCCTCGAACCCATGATGGCGGGGACGCCGCATCCCATTCCGATGACGACGGGGATGACGGTCTTTCCGGAGAGGCCGAAGTGGCAGAAGATGCGGTCCAGGAGGTAGGCGACCCTGGACATGTATCCGCACTCTTCCAGAATGGACAGGCAGACGAACAGTACGATGATCTGCGGAAGGAATCCTAGGACAGCGAACACTCCGGCGATGATACCGTCGACGATGAGGCCGATGAGGGCTTCGGATACTTCCGCATCTTCGAGGACTTCGGTGACCTTGTCCGAGATCCAGGTGGTCGCATTGTCGTTGATCCAGTCGGAACCCCAGGATCCGATGGTCTGGATGGAGATGTAGTAGACCACGAACATGACGGCGATGAAGATCGGGATACCGAGGGCCCTGTGCAGGAGTACGTTGTCGATCCTGTCGGAGATGGGGGCCTTCCCGCCGTCCTTCTCGGAGGCGATTTCGGAGGTGCATGCCTTCTCGATCTTCTCGGCCGCATCGTACCTGGCGGTCGCGATCATCTGGACTCCGTCGTCGGATTTCTCCTTCTCGTATGCGGAGATGATTTCCCCGGCTTCCTTGGCCACGTCCTCGCCGAGGTCTCCGAGCACCATCTCGTCGCCTTCGATGGTCTTGATGGCGCACCATCTCTCGAGTCCGTCCCTGACGTAGGGTGCGACGACCGCCTGTACGTCGGAGATGCACTTCTCGAGGTCTTCGGAGTAGGTGATGGTCTTGGGGGTCTTTCCGGAGTCGTAGGCGCGCTGCACTGCGGCCGCGATCTCGGAGGTTCCGATGTTCTTGATACCGACGGTCTCGACGACCTCGCATCCGAGGGCCTCGGACAGCTTCTTCGCGTCGACTTTCACGCCCTTGTCCTCGGCCACATCTACCATGTTGAGGACGACGACCATGGGGATCCCCAGGTCGGAGACCTGCAGGAGCAGGTAGATCGCCCTTTCCATGTTGGATGCGTCGACGATGTTGATGGCGACGTCGGGTCTGCTTTCGGAGGTACCGATGAGGTAGTCCCTGGAGACGATCTCCTCGGGGGAGTAGGGCGAGAGGGAATAGATTCCGGGAAGGTCCACGACGAGGATCCTGTCCTTCGAGGTGTTCCTGATGTATCCCTGCTTCCTCTCGACGGTGACCCCGGGCCAGTTTCCTACATGCTGGATGCTTCCGGTGAGTTTGTTGAAAACCGTGGTCTTCCCGCTGTTGGGGTTTCCGATGAGTGCCGCCGTGATCATTGCGCGGCCTCCTCGGTAACGGCGCCGCAGGATGCGGGAGAACCCATCTCCAGCTCTACGACGGACGCCTCCGTCTTCCTGACGGTGAGCCTGTATCCTCTCAATTCAATCTCGATGGGGTCGCCCAGAGGAGCGATCCTCACCATTTTCACTTTAGCTCCCTTGGTCAGCCCCAGATCCAGGATGCGCTTCCTAAGCTGTCCGGAACCGGTTACGTTGACCACGGTGGCGGTGTCCCCGCACTTCATATCTTCCAACTTCATTCAAACCACCGGGAATAATCCCAGGTGTGACTTCCGTTCGGGGAGGTCGGGACCTGGGAACGCTTTATTTCCCTGGAACCGGCTGTTGGGACCGGCTCCTCTGAGTCCGTTATGCGACTACTCATTGGGATGACAGATACGTATGTAATATTTAGCCATTCCTAACAGTAAAAAATGATTTTAAGATTGACTAAATAAAAAATCCGAAACAGCGGGACCTTTCTATTCGTACATATTGTAATTTCAAAGAAGGAGAGCCGCTTCGAGACGGTTCAGGTAATGGGTGGGGGCGCAGTCGGGCCCGATCGTCCCGTCCCTGTCGACGAGGGCTGTATCCACCCCCGCCTTCCGTCCCGCTTCGATATCCTTCGGATCGGAACTCACGATCAGGGTTTCCGTCCTGCCGGCGCCCATCTCATTCAGGCAGAGGTCGATGCAGTACGGGTGCGGTCTTTTCAGGGCCATCCTCTCGGCGCCGACGATGGAGCCGAAGGACTTCTCCAGCCCGTACTCCTTCAGTATCTGACGGATGTGCTGCTCGTAGGAATCCGATATTATGCCGAGTCTGCATCCCGCATTCCCGAGGATGGCGATGCATCCGGCGGCATCTTTTCTGATCGATGTGCCGGAGATGACGTTCCTGTCGTATATCGACATCAGCATCGTGATGAAATCGCGGTACATGCAGGTGCATCCGCGGTGATATCTCCCGAAGAGGATGTCCGGAGGGGTGCTGTAATACTCGTTCTCCAGAGAAGGGTCGAACGGCATGCCGAAATGGCGGAAGGTCTCGGAATACGCGATCCGGTATCCGCGCGTGAGGTCGGCGACGGTGCTTCCGAAATCGAAGATATATGTAGTATAGACCATCCGCACCGACTTCCGAAACCCCTTCTCTGCGGGGTTGGGCTGTCTATAGTGCCGAGGTCATTTATGGCTCTTTCCGACGGTTGGATGATGTTGGATGTTTCTCCGATGATAGTTATAAAAGAACGCATAAGGTAACACGCATTATGCAGACCGATATCGAAATCGCCGAGTCCGCGAAAGTCCGCAACATCACTGAGATCGCCGCCGGGATAGGTCTTACTCCCGATGACCTCGAGCAGTATGGGAAGTACATCGCGAAGGTGCCCCTCGACGTCCTCGAGAAGAAGGGGAAGAAGAAGGGCAAGCTCGTCCTCGTCACCGCCGTCACCCCCACCCCCGCCGGGGAAGGGAAGACCGTGACCACCATCAGCCTCATCCAGGGACTTGCCAAGATCGGGAAGAACGTCGTCGGAGCCCTCAGGGAGCCCTCCATGGGACCCACCTTCGGAGTGAAGGGGGGAGCTACCGGGGGAGGAATGTCCCAGGTGTACCCGATGTGGAAGATCGACCTCGAGTTCACCGGAGACATCCACGCCGTATCGGCCGCCCACAACCTCCTCTCCGCCATGCTGGAGAACAACCTCGTCAGGGACAACCCCCTGAACATCGACCCCTCCCGCATCGTATGGAAGAAGACCATGGACATGAACGCCCGCGAGCTCAGGCACATCGTCGTCGGTCTCGGAGATTCCAAGATCAACGGCGGGGTGACCCACGAGAGCGGATTCCTCATCACCTCCGCATCCGAGATCTCCGCCATCCTGGCACTTGCAACGGACTATGCCGACCTCAGGAAGAGGCTCGAGCGCATCGTCGTCGCCTACACCTACGACAAGAAGCCCGTCACCGCCGGACAGCTCGGCTGCGTCGGTTCCATGATGGTCATCCTCAGGGACGCGCTCATGCCCAACCTCGTGCAGACGCTGGAGGGACAGCCCGTCTTCATCCACGGATTCCCCTTCGCCAACATCGCCCACGGGAACAACAGCGTCATCGCCACCAGGGCAGCCATGGCGTTCGGGGACTACGCCGTCACCGAGGGAGGTTTCGCCGCCGACCTCGGAGGGGAGAAGTTCATGGACATCGTGTGCAGGCAGTCCGGCATCAGGCCCGACGCCGTCGTGGTCGTCGCGTCCGTCCGTGCGCTCATGATGCACGGAGGGGCCGACCTGAAGAATCCTGACTCCTTCACCGGCGAGGCCCTCGGGAAGGGACTCTCCAACCTGGACAAGCACGTCGCCAACATGAAGAGCTACGGTGCGCCCGTGGTCGTCTCCATCAACCACTTCTACAGCGACGATCCCGAGCACATCGCCATGATCCGCGCCCACTGCAAGGACATCGGCGCGGAGTGTGTCCTCTCCGACGGATTCCTCAAGGGAGGAGAAGGCGCCGTGGAACTCGCCGAAAAGGTCGTCGAGGTCCTGGAGAAGCCCAAGTCCGAATTCAGGTTCTGCTACGAGGACAACCTCACCGTAAAGCAGAAGATCGAGGCCGTGGCCACCAAGATCTACGGTGCCGACGGCGTCGACTACAGCCCTCTCGCGGAGAAGACCCTCGCACAGCTCGTCGACCAGGGTTACGGAGGACTTCCGGTGTGCATCGCGAAGACCCAGTACTCCCTTTCCGATAATGCGGACCTCAAGGGTGCGCCGACCGGATGGAGGCTCAACGTGAGGGAGGTCAACCTCTCCGCCGGAGCCGGGTTCATCGTCCCCGTCTGCGGAAGCATCATGCTGATGCCCGGATTGGCCAAGGAGCCGGCGGCACTCAGGATAGAACTCACCGACGAGGGCAAGATCGTCGGACTCAAGTGAGTTCTCCGTTTCCCGCTGCAGGTCGGTGGGTTTGACCCTCCGGGACATCTCTGACGGATGCCCCGGGGGTCTTTTTGCCGTACGGTGTGGCCCCCTCGCGGGGGCCAAGTCGGCTCTTATTCGGAGCCAACTTTTAGATACCCCTTATGGGATATCTATCGTGATCTTGATCCATAGGATCGTGATCACGATCCGGAACCCACGGTTCCGGCGTTCGGTTCTAAAACCAAACGTCTTAAACACCTCCCGCCGGAGCGGTTCCGGCACACCGTTCGTTGGAAAGTCCCGGTGTGCCGGACTTTCCGCCTTTACGGCATTATGCACCACTTGTGCAATTGCTGATAAAGTCCTGCTACTACATGCAGTGGTGTAGCATTCTGCAATCAATGAATCCTCATCCCATACGTCGGGTACATTGTTCGGTTCGGGATTCATATTAGTCGTATAACATCAGAAGAAAGGTTCGGACATTACCTTTGGCGGTTCATATGTAATGGCAACGGATTCTGCTTTTATTCTGAGCCAACTTTTAGATATTACTTGTGAGGTCGTTGTCACCGCGTTCGGAACCCATGGTTCCGGCGTTCGGCTTTAAAACCAAACATCTTAAACCTCCCCGGCAGGAGGGGTTCCGGCACACCGTCTGTGGAAAAGTCCGGTGTGCCGGACTTCTTACTTTTGCGGCATCATGTACCGTTTACGCAACCGGCGACAGTTTTGTTACTGTATGTGATCGTAAGTGCTGTGCGGTATGGTGTACACGGGTGCGGGTTACTGGCACATGTGTTCGAACGCAGGTATTGCAGCAGATTCGGTTCACATGATATCCGTTCGCAGGGGTATTCCGTTTCCGCCGTTTATTCGTTCGGAAATATCTTCGGAGAATTTGGCTGCGATGATTGATTGTTTCGGAATTACGCGAGATTTGCATATTTTTTGTATCAGGACGGTCGAATCGATCGTATTTGGGGTTTACAATTGCGGGTTTGACCCTCCGGGACATCTCTGACAGATGTCCCGGGGGTCTTTTTGCCGTACGGTGCGGCCCCCTCGCGGGGGCCAAGTCGGCTCTTATTCGGAGCCAACTTTTAGATACCCCTTATGGGATATCTATCGTGATCTTGATCCATAGGATCGTGATCACGATCCGGAACCCACGGTTCCGGCGTTCGGTTCTAAAACCAAACGTCTTAAACACCTCCCGCCGGAGCGGTTCCGGCACACCGTCGGAGGAAGCCTCGGTGTGCCGGACTTCCCGCCTTTACGGCATTATGCACCACTTACACATCTGTTGATAAAACCCTGTTACTGCATGTAGTGACGTAGCGGTTATAACGGTACGGATGTCACATTCCAATGATCTGGCACATCGTTTCCGACGGTGATTCAGGCTGTGGGTGCAGTTCTGTTTCTGCCGTCCGCCATGTCATACCAGCGCCCGGCCTCCTCATGATCGACGTCCACTCCGTCCCCGGTCTCGTACATGTCCCCGAGGAGGACCTGTGCGCCCCTGTGTCCGTTGATGGCCGCAGACGAGAGCCATTTCACGCTCTGTTTCCGGTCCGCCTCCACCCCCGCGCCGTTCTTATACAGCTGACCGAGGATGAACATGGCCTCCACATTGCCGTTCTTGGCCGACTGGCACATCAGTTCGAAGGTCTTGGGGAGATCCCTTCCGACCCCGTTCCCGTCGAGGTACAGGAGTCCGAGAGCATACTGTGCACGGGGGTCCCCGTGTTCCGCCGGTTTCTCGAAAAGTTCGGCGGCCTTCGCCGGATCTGGTTCGGTTCCGTATCCGCGGACGTATATCTTGCCGAGGAAATACATCGCGTTGAGGTTCCCTTTTTTGCTGGCACTCTCGAGCCAGCTGCGGGCGAGACGGAAGTCGCGGGATATGCCCTGACCTCTGGCGTAGACAAGACCCAGATAGAATTCCGCCTCGTCGTCGCCCCTGGAGGCGTACGAGGACAGAATGGACATGGCTGCCCCGTAGTTGTTTTCGTCCCTGGTGCGGATGACGAACTTCGCCCACTCGAGCGAGTCCATGCATCCTTCCGGACCTCCGTTCATCCCTGTTGCTAACCGAGACTGAATATAAATCGGTTGCTGGGATATCCGGCCCCCGGATCCTGTATAAAACATAGAATAAAATATCGAGAGGAGCGTAAAGTGCGAAAATGACCGCCGATACCGATACCGCCGCCGAAAGTCCAGCCTCCGAGATACGCCGCCTTATGAAAACGTCCGACCTGAGGAAGGCCTGCGCCGCGGCGGAGGACTTCGCGGGGAAGGATGCGGATGCGGCATACCTCCTGGGTCTTTTCAGATACACCGGGAAGGGGACGCAGACGGACAGGAAGGCTGCCGTGGAGGAGTTCGGCATCGCCGCCGGGATGGGTTCCGCCGAGGCCGCGATCGTCGCGGAGGAGATCTCCCGCAACCCGGAGGATGTCCAGGAGAAACTGGTGGATCTCCGTTTCCGCGCCGAGTGCGGGGACCTCGGGGCCTGCAGGGAGATCTTCCCCCTGTACGACACCGGGAAGAACGCCGACGGTACGAAAGGCCCTGCCAGGAAGAATCACGCCGAGGCCGTCAGACTCTACATGCCCTGCGCCGACGCGGGCGATGCGGATGCGCAGAACACCATCGGGTACATGTACCTCATGGGCAAGGGCATCCCCAAGAACAGGGAGCTGGCCGTGAAACTCCTCACGGAGGCGTGGAAGAACGGCTCCTCCCAGGCCGCATACCGTCTGGCGTACATGTACGACTCCGGCCAGGATTTCAACGACCCCGACCTCGACAGGGCGTACGACTGGTACACCCGTGCGGCCGATATGGGCAACCCGGATGCGGAATTCGCCCTTGCGGGGATCATGTTCATGCAGGACGGCCCCTACTCCGACCAGGCCCGCGGGAATCAGCTCCTTCTGAAGGCCGCCGACAGCGGACAGCACGAGGCGGAGGAGCAGGCCGGGATGATGTACGCCTACGGGGGCGGAGGCCTGAAGAGGGACCCGGCGAAGGCCGTGAAATATCTGGAGGCCGCCTGCGAAGGCGGGGTCCAGCAGGCCATGACCAGTTACGCTAACATGTGTTTCGAGGGACAGGCGGTCCCCCGCGACCTGGCGAAGGCGGCCAAGTGGTTCAGGGCCGCGGCGGACAACTGCGACGGGATGGCCCAGTACGCCCTCGGATGCATGTACGGCAACGGATACTATTTCGAACAGGACGACGCGAAAGCCGCGGAATGGTTCAGGGAGGCAGCCGAGGGCGGGGAACCCAACGCACAGTACGCCCTCGGATGCTTCTGCTATGAGGGCAGAGGCGTGGCGAAGGATACGAAGAAGGCCGCCGCATGGTTCCAGGAGGCCGCCGAACAGGGCCACCCCGGGGCCATGTCGTTCCTGGGTATGTTCAAGATCACCGGGAAGGACACGGAGCAGGACATCCCCGAGGGGCTTCGTCTCCTGAAGGAGGCCGCCGGCAGCGGATATCCCGAGGCCCAGTTCTACCTCGGGAAACTGTACGCCGAGGGCGAGTACGTGAAACAGGACCTCGTCCTCGCCAAAAAGATGCTCACGGCCGCCGCCGAACAGGGCGACCCCGACGCATCCGTGATGCTGAGACAGCTGAAGAAGATGAAGAAGAGGTCCTGAGCAGATCCGGAAAGGGATGACATGGATGCCAAGATTATGAGGGCCGCCAGGGAAGGCAACATCTACGCCATGCTGTCCGTCGCATATATCTATCAGAAGGGGAAGGGGGAGGAACAGGATCCGGAGGCGGCGGTCGCCTGGTACACGAAGTCCGCCGGTGCGGGGTGTTCCCGCGCCAAATGGGAACTGGCGAAGATGTACCGTTTCTCCGAGGTCCCCGACCCCGACCGCACCGGATACATACACTGGCTGAAGGAGGCGGCGGAGGCGGGGATACCGGAGGCCCAGAGGGAACTCTCCTCCAGATACTTCTACGGCAGCATTCTGCCCAAGGACATGGGCGAGGCGATCCGCTGGATCAGATGCGCGGCCGAAGGGAACGACCCCCTGTCGGAGTTCAGGTACGCGTACGTGCTCGAGAAGGGCATCGCCGAGAGCAGCGACCCCGATGCGGCGGCCGCCATGTACGGGAAGTTCGCCGTATCCGCGGATGCCGACCTATTCTTCAGGATCGGTCAGGATTTCGAATTCGGCCTGGAAGGGTGCGCGGAGGATTTGGGGAGGGCATGCGAGTACTACCGCATGGGCGCCCGCATGGGCCATGACAGGTGCTATTTCAGCCTGACCCGCGCCACGGCCGCCATGGACGGCGGGAAGAAGGACACGCTCATCGAAAGGAGGAATCTCCTTTTCCAGACGCCCGTCGCCCGGGAGGAGGAGATATGCAGATTGACCCTCGCCGAGGCGGATGCCCTGATGGACGGGGAATCCTACGACAAGGCCGTGGAGAAGTACAGGGAGTCCGCGGATCTCGGGAACACCGATGCGATGTTCATGCTGGCTATGTTATACCACGACGGCGGGATAGTCAGGAGGAACGACCACCTCGCGTTCGAATACCTGACGAAGGCGTCCCTCGGCGGTTCCTGCGATGCGCAGCTGTTCCTGGGACGCAGTTACGAATCCGGCCGCGGGAAGGATAAGAACATCGAGGAGGCGATCAGGTATTTCGCCATGGCTGCGGCCGGCGGGAATCTGCTGGGATATTACTACCTCAGCAAGTACATGCCCCGCCCCGAACTCTACGTCAGGAGCACCCAGAGGATCGTGAGGTAATGGGACTCAGGGAGGTCATGGACAGGGCGTCGGGGGGCGACCCGCGTGCGCAGAACGCCCTCGGCTACTACTATTACAAGGGCGACGGCGGGGCCGACAGGGATCTGGAGAGGGCGTTCATATGGTTCAACATGGCCGCCGACGCCGGGGATCCCGAGGGCGAATGCAACGCCGCGTACATGTACGTCCACGCCGAGGGGACTAACGCCAATCTGGAGGAGGCGCTGCGCCTCTACACGGATTCCGCATCCAAGGGATATGTGCAGGCGATGTTCAATCTGGCACATATGTATTCGGACGGTCTCGGAGTGGAGCAGGACTGGCAGAAGGCCATAGAATGGTACACCAAGGCCATGGACGGCGGCAGCGTGCTGGCATGCTACCGTCTCGGCGTGATATACGAGGAAGGACGCGGCACGGAGGCCGATCTCCCGAAGGCGGTGTCATTCTACAGAAGGTGCACGGAGACCGGTTACGGCAAAGCCCTCGTGCGTCTGGGTATTATGATTTTGGAGGGGCGCGGTACGGCTAAGGATCCCGCCGCCGCATCGAAACTGTTCCTGAAGGCGTCGGAGTCCTCCGACGCAGACGCATACCTGTGGCTGGGGAAGATGTCCCTCTCCGGAGAGGGTATGGTCAAAAGCGTCTCCAATGCCCGCAGGTGGCTCTCGAAGGCATCCGTCAGGGGAAGCGCCGAGGCGAAGGAACTCCTGGCGGCGCTTCCCCCCAGATGATCAGACTTCCAGTCCCATCACGTTCATCCCGTTCTCGTCCCTGCACAGGCGCATGAACCCGGCCTTCTCGTATCCGCACACGCGTCTGTCGTCGCATCTGGCGGTCACCGAACAGGATCCGACGGCCTTCCCGCACTCCGAGAACAGCTGGCCCGCGCTCCTTATGAGGGCCTCCTCCAGTTCGGCGGGGCCGCCCGCGCTCATGCGGTGTATTGTGTATGCGGGATGGTCGAAGGAGAATCCGTCGGCCGCCAGGACCGTGAAGAAACCGATCACGCGGCCGCATTCAGAGTCGACCGCGAGGTAGGTCCTCGAGGTGTTCTCAGCCTCTCCCTTCAGGGCCTCCCCCTCCAGGAACCGGTATCCCTCCGGGTCGCCGCATTCCCCGTAGGACGAGATCAGGCGCTCCGCCCTGCCGTCATCGGCCATGGCATCGCGCAGTCTCACGATCACGCCGTTCATCTGCAGCCGTCCTCCTCGAGGTACTTCCTGCCTTCGGCGAGCAGTACGAACAGGTCCCTGCCGTCGGCGCGGGGGCCGGGGGACGTTTTTCCGGGTGTTCCGCTTCCGCGGATACATTCAGTTCTGTTTTTCTTTCCACATCTCATACTATCCCTCGGGGATAACATTCTCTCGAGGGGTTTTTTAAAGTGAATACTGCAGTTAGCAGGGGGCCGACCGGCGTTTCCTGTGGAAATCCCTCAAATCAAGTATATATGTCTTAGACATTGGCGGACCATTCAGAGGCCCTTCTATGAGGATGAACAACTACCAGATGGAGGCGGTGCTGCGCGAGCTCTCCGTCATCAAGGAGAAGAGCGAGTTCTACAGGAAGAAATTCGCGGACGTCGACCTTTCGAAGATCCGTACGCAGGAGGATTTCGAGACCCTGCCGTTCACGGACAAGGGAGACCTCCGCGAAGCGTATCCGCTGGGTCTCGCCGCCGTCCCGGAGAAGGAGATCGTCAGGATTCATTCCTCGTCCGGAACCACCGGCACCCCCGTGGTCATCCCCTATACGAAGAAGGACGTCGAAGACTGGGCCACGATGTTCGAGAGATGCTACAAGATGGCCGGTCTCACGAGCGCCGACAGGATCCAGATCACGCCCGGATACGGTCTGTGGACCGCTGGGATAGGATTCCAGGCCGGGGCGGAGAAGCTCGGCGCGATGGCGATCCCTATGGGTCCCGGGAACACCGAGAAGCAGCTGAAGATGATGCAGGACCTGAAGTCTACGGCCCTGTGCGCCACCTCCTCGTACGCGCTCCTCCTGGCCGAGAGCATCGCGAAACACGGGATAAAGGACAAGATCTGCCTCAGGAAGGGTATCATCGGTTCCGAGAGGTGGGGGGACAAGATGCGTCAGAGGATCGCTGGCGAACTCGGGGTGGAACTCTACGACATCTACGGCCTCACCGAGATCTACGGGCCCGGCATAGGCATCAGCTGCAGCTACAAGAACGGGATCCACCTGTGGGACGATTACCTCTATTTCGAGGTCATCGACCCCGTGACCCTGAAGCCCGTGCCCGACGGGACCGTCGGTGAACTGGTGATAACGACCCTCTGCAAGGAGGGTGCGCCTCTCATAAGATACAGGACCCACGACCTCACGAGAATCATGACGGGGGCATGCCCCTGCGGTTCCAGATTCCCGAGGATAGATATCATCACCGGCAGGACCGACGATATGGTGAAGGTGAAGGGGGTCAACATGTTCCCGGCGCAGTTCGACGAGGTTCTGGCGGCCATACCCGATGCCAGCAGCGAATACCAGGTGATGATCGACCATCTCGACGGGAAGGACATCCTCACGCTGTTCTTCGAGACGTCCGCGCCCGAGACGGAGTGGGCGAGGATAGAATCGCAGGTCGCCGAGAAGTTCAAGGAGGTCGTCGGACCGGCCATCAACCCGAAGGCCGTGAAGGTCGGGGACCTGCCGAGAAGCGAGAAGAAGACCAGCAGGATCTTCGACAACAGATACTGAATTTTGATATCTGGCACATATGTGCGGGAGGAGCGTTCAGCTCTTCCCGCCGGCCATGACGAGGTATGCGAGCAGGGCTTCCAGCTGGATCCTCTCGTTGCTGCCTTCCACGAGGCGGAATTCGATCTCGCCGATCTTGTCCACCAGTCTCACCTTGTCCCTGGTCTCCAGGGGGAGGGTGAATACCGCCGAGTGGATCTGGCGGATGACGTCCTGGCCGGAGAGGCCGTATTCTATCATCACGCGGTCGAGTCTGTTCCTGGAACCCACGAAGTCGCCGTTGAGCGCGACGGTGAGGATGTCCAGGATCTCCTCCTCGTTGGCGGTGCCGGAGACCTTGGATACGACGTCGGCGGTGACGGTGCCTCCGACGGATGCGGAGGTCTGGAGGGTGTTGACGGCCCTTCTCATGTCTCCTCTGGCTATGTAGACCAGGGAGTCCAGGGCATCTTCCTCCACGTCGAGGTTTTCCGCCGCCACGATCTTCTCCAGGAACTCGCGGATATCCTCGTCGCTCAGGGGACGGAACCTGAAGACGGCGCATCTGGACTGTATCGGGTCGATGATCTTGGACGAGTAGTTGCAGGAAAGGATGAAACGGCAGGTACGAGAGTATTTCTCCATGGTCCTCCTGAGAGCGCCCTGGGCCTCGTTGGTGAGTGCATCCGCCTCGTCCAGGAAGATGATCTTGAATTCCGCACCCTCGACGGGGGCGGTTCTGGCGAAATCCTTTATCTTCCCCCTGACGGTCTCGATACCCCTGTCGTCGGAGGCGTTGAGCTCTATGAAATTGCCCTTCCAGCCGTCTCCGAACATGCCTCTCGCCAGTGCGAGGGAGCAGGTGGTCTTCCCGGTGCCGGGGGATCCCGCGAACATGAGATGGGACATGTTTTTCGCCTCGACGTATCCTTTCAGCCTCTTGGTCACGTCCTTCTGACCGATGACGTCGTCGAGGGTCTTGGGTCTGTATTTCTCCGTCCAAATCTCGTTCATGGGAAACGTTACTGCGATGGCGTCCGTATAAAATAAACTGTCGCAGAGACGGGAGGAGGTCCGGAATACCAGGGAATGCGATGTGCCAGATATGCGGAAACGCTGCATCGGGGACGGGTGTTCCCCGGCAGGTGCGGATCCGGATCCGTCCATGCGGGACCGCAGGGGGGTACCCTGCTGTCCCTCAGGGAATCATCCGTTAACCTTGGGTCATGCGTGTTGCCACCGTAACGGTTCCGACAGTTTGTGTCTCAAATCGGACAATACCTTTTTTAATGTGTTTCCTGTGAGGCGTCTCTTACAGAATAAGGAGCAGTCCAAATGTCCTACAGAGTGGGTATCATCGGCGGGACCGGGTACACCGGAAGCGAACTTTCCCGTCTGCTTTGCAGACATCCGGATATAGAACTCGCGGCGCTCACGTCGCGTTCGAACGCAGGTAAGGACGTCTCGTCCGTCCACGGGTTCCTCAGAGGGTACACCGACATCAAATTCACCGAGAAGATCTCCGATACGCCGGACCTCGACTTCGTCATGGTGGCCACTCCTTACGGCGTCGCGATGGAGGAGGTGCCCGCCCTCCGCGAGAGGGGCATCAAGTGCATCGACCTCTCCGGGGACTACCGTCTGAAGGACGCCGCCCTCTACAAGAAGTGGTACGGGAAGGACCACACGGACCCCGAGGGCCTGAAGGAGGCCGTCTTCGGACAGCCCGAGCTCTTCAGGGACAGGATCAGGGGCGCGGACCTCGTCGCCAACCCCGGCTGCTACGCCACATCCGCCATACTGGCCATCGCCCCGCTCATGAAGTCGGGACTGGTCCACGAGGATGTGTTCGTGGACGGGAAGAGCGGCACCTCCGGCGCCGGGATGACCCCTTCCGCCCGTCTCCACCACCCCACATGCGGCGAATCCGTGATCCCCTACAAGATAGGGGCCCACAGGCATCAGCCGGAGATCGACATGGCGGTGGGGATGTTTGCGGGGAAGGCCCCCGACGTGGCGTTCGTGCCGCACCTCATACCCATAGTCAGGGGGATCATCTCCTCCTGTTACTTCAGACTCGCAAAGGACGCGTCGCAGGAGGATATCGACGCGGTCTACACCAAACAGTACGGGGCCGAGCGCTTCGTGCATTATGTCCCGGAACCCTCGATCCGCGACGTGGTCGGTTCGAACCACGCGCAGGTCGGTTCGAAGGTCCTCGGGGACAGGGCGGTCTCCTTCGGAGTCCTCGACAACCTCGTCAAGGGCGCATCCGGACAGGCCGTGCAGAACATGAACCTCATGCTGGGACTTCCCGAGGCCGACGGCCTCGACTTCCCCGGACTCGGAGTGTGATTAGGAATGGCAGAGATAATCGACGGCGGCATTACGACCCCTCAGGGATTCAAGGCGGCGGGAGTTCACAGCGGAGTCAAGTTCCGCTCACTCGATCTGGGACTTCTCTATTCGGAGGTCCCCGCGACCGCATTCAAGGCGTTCACTTCCAACAAGGTCAAGGCGGCGCCCGTACAGCTCATGATCAACGACAACTCCCCCAAGCTGTCCGCGGTGGTGGTGAACAGCGGGAACGCGAACGCCCTCACCGGACGCCGCGGGTACGAGGATGCCGAGATGATGCAGAAATCCGTCGCGGCGGAGCTCAACATCGACCCCAAGGAGGTCGGCGTCATGTCCACCGGCCTCATCGGCCGCTTCATGGACATGCACAAGATCAGATACGGAATCTCCAAAGCCGCGAAGCAGCTGGACATGGGAAGGGAGGCGGACGGTCTCATCTGCGAGGCCATCATGACCACCGACACCATTAAGAAGGAGTGCGCGGCCCGCGTCCGCCTCGGCGACGGGACCCTCGTCTACGTCTCCGCGATCTCCAAGGGCAGCGGAATGATCTCGCCCCACCTGAAGGTGCTCCACGGGACCACCCTCACCATGATCACCACCGACGCGGTGCTCACCCCCGCGTTCAACGAGACGTTCCAGTCGATCCTCGACGATTCCATGAACATGGTCTCCGTGGACGGGGACCAGTCCACCAACGACACCTGCATCATGCTCGCCAACGGCATGGCGGGCGGGCAGGCGGCCGACAAGGACCCCGCCTTCATCGAGGCCGTGACCATGATCATGACGAAGATCGCCCGCACCATCGCCATGGACGGCGAAGGTGCCAGCAAGCTCATCACCGTCGAGGTCACCGGCGCGGAGACCAAGGACGACGCCAGGAAGGTCATCAAGACCATCATCAACTCGCCCCTCGTGAAATCCGCCATCTTCGGCTCCGACCCCAACTACGGCCGTATCATGATGGCCCTCGGCAACAGCGGGGCCGCGTTCAACCTCGACGAGGTCCACCTGACCATCAAGGGAGGGGACATGGAGGTCCCCATCCTCGACTCCGGGGCGCCCGTGTTCCAGGAGGGGAGGTCCGTGGAGGTCGTCCGCATGGCGATGGATAACAAGGAGGTCATCTTCCAGATGGACCTCGGCGTCGGCGACGAGAGCGCGGTCGGATGGGGCTGCGACCTGACCTACGACTACGTCCGCATCAACGCGGAATATGCATCCTGAGCGGTCGGAATGCGCGACATATATCTTCTCAAATTCGGCGGGAACGCGCTGGACGACAGCGGCATGCAGCGCCTCTGCAGGGAGGTCGCCGCCCTCACGGAGGAGGGCGTCAGCATCGTCATGGTCCACGGCGGCGGACCTGCGATCAGTGCGGAGATGGAACGTCTGGGTATGAAGCCCGTCAAGGTGGCCGGCAAGCGCATCACCGATGCGGCGGGGCTCGAGGTCGTGGAGAAGGTCCTCAGAGGCATCAACGCGCAGGTCGTCGGATGCCTGGAGGACGCCGGCGTCAAGGCCGTCGGCATACCCGGTTACTTCGTCAGCGAGTGCAGGAGGGAGGGACCGCAGACCGTCACGGACGGAGGGAAGCAGGTCGACGTCGACTACGGCCTCGTCGGAGAGGTCGTCTCGGTGGACCCGCAGGTCATATACGACCTGGTGGATGAGAGGATCGTCCCCGTCATCTACCCCGTCGGCTCCGACGGGGAGCAGCACCTCAACGTCAACGCCGATTCCATGGCAGCCGGCATCGCCGCCGGCGTGAAGGTGAGGGAGATGATCGCCATCACCGACGTCCCCGGCATACTGAGGGACGTCCACGACCCCTCCTCGAAGATCGACACGGTCACCCTGGCACAGATAGACGGCCTGATCGCCGACGGCACCATATCCGGCGGAATGATCCCCAAGGTGGAGGCCTGCCGCAAGGCCGTCGAGGCCGGGGCGGAGGCCGTCCGCATGGTCAACGGAAAGGACCCGGACAGCATAATCACGGATGTGATCAGGGGCATCCCCCACGGGACCCTCATAATAAGGTGATATCACATGGATTTCGAAACTGTGAAGGAAATCAGCTCGAAGTATCTCTTCCCCAACTACGGCCGTCTCGACCTCGCGTTCGAGCGCGGCGAGGGATGCTATCTCTACGACGCCAAGGGAAGGCAGTATCTGGATACCGTCGCCGGCATAGCGGTGTGCTCCCTCGGCTACTCCCACCCCGACTGGGTGAAGGCGATGCGCGACCAGGTGTCCCACCTGGTCCACGTCTCCAACCTCTACTACGTGGAGGAACAGGCGCAGCTGGCACAGCGTCTCGCCAGCATCACCCCCGACCCCATAACCCGCACGCTCTTCGCGAACAGCGGGGCGGAGGCCAACGAGGGCGCCATGAAGACCGCCGTCCGCTACACCGGGAGGCACAAGGTGCTCTCCGCGTACAACGGATTCCACGGGAGGACCTCCGCCGCACTCGGCGCGACCGCCCAGAAGAAGTACCAGGCGACCTTCGAGCCCCTGATCAACGAGAAGACGTTCCAGTATTACGATTACAACGACCTCGAATCCGTGAAGAACCTCATCGACAGGGACACCGCGTGCCTCATGGTCGAGGGGATCCAGGGCGAGGGCGGCGTGATCTGCGGGAAGGACGACTTCCTGCACGGGGTCCGCGACCTCTGCACCGACCTCGGCGTCCTGATGGTCGTCGACGAGGTGCAGACCGGGATGGGGAGGACAGGGAAATGGTGGTGCATGGACCACCACGGCATCGTCCCCGACATAATCACGTCCGCGAAGGGACTCGCCGCAGGCATGCCCATCGGCGCGATAATGACCACCGACGAGATCGCGTCGGTGATGACGCCCGGCACCCACGGGACCACCTTCGGCGGCAACCCGCTCGTATGTGCCAGCGGATGCGCGGTCATCGACATCATCAACCGCGGACACATCCTCGACAACGTGGCTTCGGTCGGAGCCGCATGGAAGAAGGACCTGGAGGCCCTCATGTCCCGCCATCCCGACAAGATAAAGGATGTCCGCGGCGTCGGATTCATGATCGGCGTCGAACTTGATTCCGAGGAGACCGCGTCCGCGGTCAGGAAGTACATGATCGACCGCAGGATCCTCGTGAACGTGGCCCACGGGAAGACCGTCAGGATCATCCCGCCCCTCATCTTCACCATGGGGCAGAAGGACGAGTTCATGAAGGTGTTCTCGTCCGCCTTCGAGTGAGACATAAAGTCCGTCCCGGCGGGTTCCGATGCCCGTTCGGGACAGACATAAACCGTTTCATCCCGCTTTTCAACAGTTTGTTCGAGATAGGACATTAATACATCCTACTCATTCCCGCATATATGGCAGAGTCAGTGTCCCGCGAGAGTCTCGCGGAGAGGACAAGGATTTATATCGACGCCCATCCGAGCATCAAGGACTGTGTAGCGAAAGGCCTCATCAACTATTCCTCGCTGGCACGTCTCATCATGAAGGACCTCGAGGTGGGGAACGAGGAGGCGGTCATGATCGCCTGCAGGCGCTACGCCTCCAAACTCAACGTCACCACCGACCACGAACTGGCGATCCTCGCTGTCCTGAAGGACAGCAGGCTCGAGATGAGGACCAAGACCTGCATCGTCACGGCCAAGAACGACTGGACAGTCCTCCACAAGATGGACAACCTCTTCAAGGACCTCTGGAACGAGAACTCCATCATGCAGTGCGTGCAGTCCGCCTCCGCGGTCACCATCATCGCCGACCGCATGCTGAAGGAGAGGATCACCGACACCGTCGGCAGGTTCAACATCATCAAGGTGAGGGAGAACCTGGTGGAGATCGTCGTGAAATCCCCCGAGAAGATCGTCGACACCGCCGGAGTCATCGCATACCTGATAACCAACCTCTCCGACGCCGGCATCAACATCGAGGAGACCGTCTCCTGCCACACCGACACGATCTTCATCGTCAACGAGCCCGATATGATCAACGCCTACTCCGTGCTCACCAAGTGCATCCAGTCGGCGGAAGAGACCATCGGCAAGAACTGAAACCGTCTTCATTTTCCCGCCCTCCCTCCGGGGAGGGCTTTCTTTCAAATACTTGGACACCTACCCCCGGGTCATTCAGGTCTTCTTTTCCGGAGACCTTCCGAAGGTATCCGAAAATGACCTCTTTCGAAGAACTCGGGGTCTCCCCCGAGATAGCAAAAGCCGCCGCGGACATGGGGTGGGCGGAGCCCACCCCCGTCCAGACGGAGGCCGTCCCCGCCGGTCTCGCGGGGAGGGACCTCATCGCCAAGGCCCAGACGGGGACCGGCAAGACCGGCGCCTATTCCATGATAGCACTGACCAGATGCGCCCCGGGGACCGGTTCCCCGTCCGTCCTCGTCATCACCCCCACCAGGGAACTGGCGATGCAGGTGGATACCGAGATGAGGAAACTCTCCAAGAGGTCGGGCCACTGCTGCATCCCCGTCTACGGGGGTGCGGACATGCGCAGGCAGTCCGACGACATCCGCAGGGGCGCCGACGCCGTCGTCGGGACCCCCGGCCGCCTGAGGGACATGTGCGAGAGGGGGATCCTCATACTCGATAAGGTCTCGGAGGTCGTCATCGACGAGGCCGACCGCATGATGGAGATGGGGTTCGAGGAGGATCTCGCCGCCGTCCTGGGCCACGTGCCGAAGGAGAGGCACACCATGATGTTCAGCGCCACCATGACCCGCGCCGTGGAGAGGCTGGAGAAAGCCATGCTCCGGGACCCCGCCGTGGTGGACGCCTCCGAGGGGAACGCGGTCACGGGCCTCACCGGCCAGTACCTCGTCAGGTGCCGGAGGGAGGAGAAGAAGGATGTCCTGAAGGAGATCCTCTCCCGCGGGAACCCCAAGGCCATAGTGTTCTGCGCCACCAAGACCATGGTGGACGACCTGTTCCAGGATATGAGGGACGGTTTCAAGACCGGGACCCTCCACGGCGACATGCCCCAGTCCCTCAGGGAGAGGGTCATAAGGAACTTCAGGGACAACAGGGTGCTGATCCTCATCGCCACCGACGTGGCGGCCAGGGGGCTGGACGTCGGCGACGTGGACCTGGTGGTCAACTACGACGCCCCCTCCAGGACGGAATCCTACATCCACAGGATCGGGAGGACCGGCCGCGCCGGGAAGGAGGGTGTCGCCGTGACCCTCGCCACCAAGAGGGACATGGATTCCGTGCGCGAATACGAGGACGAGATCGGCGTGAGGATAAAGACCGCCGACCCGGAGGACCTCGGTCCCTTCGACACCCCCCACGAACCCGTCAGGAGGACGCGCCCCGTATCCGAGCGCCCCCATACGGGGAAGACTCCCAGGAAGAAGGAGCCCCGTCAGGCCCGCAGGGCCTCCGACGACCGCGCGGTGGTGGAGATCAATCTCGGAAAGGACGACGGCATCAACAGGACCCAGCTGGCGGACCTCGTCAGGAAGAGGGCCGGCCTCGGGGAGGCGGACGTTGGGAAGATCGGACTCGGACAGTCGTCCTCGTTCGTGGAGGTCCCCGCGGATGCGGCGGACCTGGTGATCGAATCCGTGGACGGCAGCGTCAGCGGCGGGAAGACCGTGGTCTGCGGGTACGCTCCCGAGAAGAAGAAGTACGGTTCCGACAAGGATTTATGAACGCGCATACGTTTAATCGGACTGTATAAAAGGAGCTGTTGCAAGATGGGACTGTTCGGGAAGAAGGAGCCGCAGCAGGAGCCGCCGAGGGCGGAGAAACCCGTCCTGAAGGACGACGACGGATGGAGGGCGTGCGTGCAGTACGGCGATAAGATGTTCGACGCGGGGGACATACCGTACGCGGTGGATTTCTGGACCGAGGCGGTGGACCGTTTCGACGGTTCCGACAAGGCCTTCGGGAAGATGTGCGCGAACATCGCGGACCGCGTCGTGGACTGCTGCCGGAGGGAATCCGGGAACGGGGTGGTGTGCCCCGTCCACCTGGTGGCGAGGATCGAGACGGAGATCGAGGTCAAACTTCCGGAGATCGCATCCGAAGGGAGCCTGACGCAGAGGGTCTTCGACGGACTCGTGTCGAAGATGGCCTCCTGCGGCACCGCCGAGCGCGCGGTGATACTGTTCACCAGCGCATGCTTCTGTCAGATCGGATACATCGGATCGGTCTGCGATCTCAGGGAGGTCCCCGTCAGGTGCGGGGACGTCCTGAGGGGCGCCGATGCGGCGGACGTGGCCATAGATTCCGTCGGGAAGGGCGGACGCGGGATGGACCCCCGCTCCGCGCACCGCTCCGTGATGCTGTACAGGGAGTACTTCTCGGATCTGAGGGACTGCACGGAGACGGTGCTCTCGGGAAGGGGGCAGGACGAGATCGACAGGGCGGTCTCCTACTGGACGGACCACCGCAGGGAGAGGACGAAATACCTCTCGGACGCCCTGGGGGAGAAGAGCAGGTACGCCTCGTCCCCCACGAAGTTCGGAAAGAAGGGCCACGGCCGTTCCTGCTATGCGCTTCTGGCGGATTTCGCGGAGGAATATTTCTCCGAACCGTCCGCATGAGCGGGTCTTCGCAAAAATACAAATAAAGAACAGCGGTACCGAGTCCCAGAGGCGCAACGTCAATGGCGATGAGCAAGAAGCAGCTCGCCAGGAAGGCCAAGTCCAAGAAGGCGGAGGAGGAGAAACTCTCCGCCGCGGCCAACTCCGGCGACGAGGCCGCCAAGGCAAGGCTCGAAAGGCTGCAGAAAAAGAAGAAATGAAACCACTTTACGGGACCCCTCCGGATCCCGGTTTTTTGTAACCGCCCGTATTTCTGCTGTGTGGCCGTCACACAGGACGATCCGTTCTCCGGCGTCTGATTCCTTTATTTATATATTATTGTGAATCCCTCGGATGATGCCCCCGGATGTTAGAATTCTTTTAAATAACAGAAGATTCTAGTGTGTCCCATAAACGGGATGGGGATGTACCGCCGGTATGCGATACCATCCGAAGCCGTTTGTTAAGGAGGAACACAATATGGATACAATCAATGGGGAGGAGAGCTCTTCCAAAAAGAAGCTCATCGTGCCTATCATTGCATTGATGCTGTGTGCCGTCGCCGTACTCGGCGCGGGATATGCATACACCTCTTCCGTCGAAGTCAAAGACAACGGCGTTGAAGGAGGACAGATCTCCGTGGACATCAAAGATTCTGACGGCTCTGCATTCTTCGCAGACACGGCCGCAGACATCGTCTTCACCCAGGAGAAGACCTACACGGGAGGCACTGCTGCCTCCACTGGTGTTATAATCAGCGCGGATGGAGCCAACGACGGACCCGCCACCGTCAGCGGCAAACTGCTTTCCAAGCTCGGAAACGCAAATGTCACGATAAAAGCGAAGGATCTCGGCAGCGATGTCACAAAAGCCAACCTCACTGTGGAAGTGAAGCTCAATGATGCCACCATTTCCGGCGATGTGAAGGTTTCGACTGTTGCGACGGCTGTAGAATTCTACGCAGCAGACTCCTCTGGCAACGTTACCGGCACCACCGCAGCATTCACCGTTGCGCTGACCGCCGGCGAATACGCCAAGGCAACCGAGCCGCCTGTAGAAATCCCCCTCACCACTGGCTCCACCGTCGACGAGGGTGTCACCAACTACTACGTCGCCTACCTTGTCATCACCAAGCAGCAGGTTTCGACTGACGCCAGCGCCGATATCGATGCTTTCGTGACTAACGTTGAGAAAGCAAAGCTCGATGTGAAGTTCACCGTCGCTAACGCTTGAATTGCAAACTACTTGTGGCCTTCGGGCCACACCCCTTTTTGTTATGGGTGATGTCGGTTGGATGCGAACGAAGACGAAGACGGTCGCAGGAAGAAACTGATAGTGCCCATAATAGTGATATTCCTATGCCTTTTCGCCGTGATCGGTGTGGCATATGCATACAGTTCCGCATTCCACGTGGATGATAACTCCCTGGACAGCGGAAATCTCACCATTGATTACAAAGTGAACGGCGAGGGCTAGAGGAAAGCGATCTTCTCGGATGATTCCCCCGATGTGATCTTTTCCGAAGTCAAGGTCTACGATAAATCCGGAACCTTTGACGGATATCAGTTCTCCGGGGAGGCGGGACTTCATTCCGAACTCGGGAAGATGACCGTCACCGTAGCGAGTACTGATTTCACCGCAGGGGATATCTCGGTATCGATAGGCGTGGCCGATACGGAAGCGCCGATCGGAAAGACATATGTACTCTCTGATATCGTTGAGAGCATAACAGTCGCTGCGGAACGCAATGGTTCCGTATTGGGAAGCGTGACGCTGACCTTATCGGATATGGGTACATCCGCCGTGAAGACGATCGCTTCTGTCCCTATCACCGAGTCGGGCGAGGACGTGACGTTCAGTTTCTCGCTCAATCTTAAGGACACCGAGCCCAGACATCTCGCCGACGGCGACACGGTCGCGGGCCTGGTCCACGCATTGGAAAGCATCAAATTCTCTGTGACGGCATACATCACCGGAACTTCCTGAAGGCGTACATATGGAACAATACAGCGAAGAGGAGGAACAGGGCGGGAAGAAGCTGCTTGTCATACTTCTCATTCTGCTTCTCTGCCTCGTGTCCATGTTCGGAGCAGGATATGTCGTCGCCGAGAAGATCGACGGCGGCGGTTCCGGCGGCGAGGGATACATCCACATCGATTACGGCGGTGCAGGCCCCATCTTCGACTACACCAGAGGGCCGGTCGTCATGTTCACATCCGATTCGGAATTGTCGGAGGTCGCCCCTGATAAATGGGAGAATGTATCCTCTGTCAAAGCCAACGCCTACGGCACGCACGCCGACAAGCTCAGCAACGGCATCCTCGCCGGAACGGCGCCCGTGGTGTACAAGGAAAGCGGGGCGATTCTGAAGTCCGTCACCGTATCCGTAAGCGCCAACGGGAACCCTGAGGATCTGGCTCTCGTAAACGATATCGTCTCCGGATTCACCGTAGGCGGAGAGGCCGTACCGATCGACGGATCCGAAGTGTATCTCGATATCTCCGATGTCAAGTTCGACGACGGGGTTTACGAGAAATCCTACGATGTATACGTGTACTTCAACAAGAACACCCTGAAGACTTCGGACATCCCCGCTCTGACGCACGCACTGAAGAACGTCACCTTCACCGTCACCTTCGAAGCATACGGCGAGTGAACACGGAAAGTTTCAGGATTCTTTCCCGTCCCTGTGCGAGGGATCCCTCCTCTCGGAGAACTCCTTGGACAGCTCGTCTATGCGCATGTTCATGCGGGAGACGTACTCCTCCAGTCTGTCGATCTCCCCGGAATCGAATCCGCTGAATATCTGGGAGAACGTCTCGCGGGAGATGTTTCTGCAGGTCTCGTAGGTCTCGCGTCCTTTCTCCGTGAGCACCAGGGAACCGATCTTGCTGTCGCTCTCGTTGACCAGGAGGTCCTTGTCTATCAGTTCCCTCACGATCATCGATATGCGGGATTTATCCACGGGCAGGCGGTCGCTGAGGTCCCTCTGGGATGCGTGCGGGCGGTATCCCACCTCCATTATCACCGGGAGGTGGTGCGGTTTCAGGCCGATCTCCCATGTGTACAGGGAGACCATGTTCTTGATGCACTTGGCCATTTTATCGGGGAAATACATCAGCGATTTGGGGAAGTCGGTGTCGGGCAGGTCGTCGAGGATTAGGGGCCTCTTCCCCTCCTGTATCGGTTCCTTTTCGAAGGGACTGAAAACGAGGCCGCCGTCGTCCGATTGGGCTGCCCATCTCCTCACGGTGCTCTTGCTGCATCCGGAGGCCTCCGCGGCCTCGGATACGCTCTTCCCGTGCGACAGCATATCGATCGCGGCATCGACCTTTCCGGTCTCCGTGCGGAGTCCTTCGTACACGGTCCCCGTACGGCTGTTGAACGTGCGTCCGCATCTCCTGCACAGGAATTTGCGGACTGTCTCCCCTCCCGCCGTATAAGTGCCGTTGCCGACGATGTTCCCCCTGCCCGCCATGCGGTATTCCGGACATTCCGGGTTGGGGCACGATACATCGGTGAACTGCTGCTTGGGACCTCTTTTTCCCATAGGTGCGGATAACATCAACCATCGTATTTATGGTTGTTTGGTAAACATCAACGGCGCATGCACATAATGCCGATGCCCGGCACATGCGTCCTCTGATAGGTGATGGATGGAGCCACTTGAGGGAATCGAACCCCCGACCATCCGCTTACAAGGCGGGAGCGCTACCGGACTGCGCCAAAGTGGCCTTGCCCTCTCAATAGCGGTTCTGTTTTTAATTCTTGTGAACGGAGAAGGAACAAAGTGTTTGGTGGAGGGGCCGGAGGCCCCTCCCGAAGGGATCAGTATGCGACGCCCTGCCAGAGCATGGCGTTGCAGACCTTCTCGAACCCGGCGATGTTGGCGCCGACCTGGAGGTCGCCCTTGTGGCCGTACCTCTCGGCGGCGTCTGCCGCGTTCTTGTAGATGGTCTGCATGATGTTCTTCAGCTTCGCGTCGACCTCCTCGAAGGTCCAGGAGAGCCTCGCGGAGTTCTGGCACATCTCGAGGGCGGAGGTGGCGACGCCTCCGGCGTTGGCCGCCTTGGCGGGTGCGAAGAGGATGCCGGCCTTCTTGTACTGGGCGATGGCCTCGGGGGTGGAGGGCATGTTCGCCCCCTCTCCGACGGCGTAGCATCCGTTCTTGACGAGGATCTTGGCGGACGCCTCGTCGATCTCGTTCTGGGTGGCGCAGGGGAGGGCGATGTCGCAGGGGATCGTCCAGATGCCGCTGCAGCCCTCGGTGTACTTGGCGTTCTTCCCGAAGTCGTAGTTCAGGTAGGTCTTTATCCTGTCCCTCTTCTGCTCCTTGATGAGCTGGAGGTTCCTGTAGTCGATACCATTGTCGTCCTCGATGTATCCGTTGGAGTCGGAGACGGCGATGACCTTCGCGCCGAGCTGGGTGGCCTTCTGGCAGGCGTAGATGGCGACGTTTCCGGAACCGGAGATGACGACCTTCTGTCCCTTGAAGGACTTGCCGTTGGCCTTCAGCATCTCGTCGACGAAGTAGCAGAGGCCGTATCCGGTGGCCTCGGTCCTGGCGAGGGATCCGCCGGAGCCGATCGCCTTTCCGGTCAGGACGCCGGTGAACTCGTTTCTGAGTCTCTTGTACTGACCGAACATGTATCCGATCTCCCTTCCGCCGACTCCGATGTCTCCCGCGGGGACGTCGGTGTCGGGTCCGATGTGTCTGTAAAGCTCGGTCATGAAGGACTGGCAGAACCTCATGATCTCGTTGTCGGACTTGCCCTTGGGGTCGAAGTCGGATCCTCCCTTGCCTCCTCCGATTGGGAGGGTGGTGAGGCTGTTCTTGAAGATCTGCTCGAATCCGAGGAACTTCAGGATGGAGAGGTTGACGGAGGGGTGGAGCCTGAGTCCGCCCTTGTAGGGTCCGATCGCGGAGTTGAACTGGACGCGGTAGCCGCGGTTGACCTGCACCTTTCCGCTGTCGTCGACCCACGGGACGCGGAACATGACGGTCCTCTCGGGTTCCACGAGCCTCTCGATGATGGCGTTCTTCTCGATCTCGGGGCGGGCCTCGACGACGGGCTCCAGGGAGACGAGGACTTCTTCCACGGCCTCGAGGAACTCGGGCTGGTCTGCGTTGCGCTGCTTGAGGCCGTCGTAGACGGTCTTCAGATACTTGTTTTCGATTGCCATCGCAAATACCTCAGTTTTGCTGATCCTTCGTATACGGGAGGTAGTATTTAACATTTGAATATACAATCGAAAAAAATTAGATATCCGTTTCATGTTTTTTGATATTTTGTTGTATTTTTAGAGGTTTTTACACATAAATTCAGTTTGATTAGACATTTGTCTAACGGTATTCCGGAGGCCGCTGATGCGGCTCCCGGATACGGAAAATGCGGATTTTCCAGTCCAGCAACCTTTAATAAGGGGTAATCAATCGCGCACGCATCCAACCGAGATTTCCGCGGTGATTCAACAATGGCAAACGAGAACAAGAAAATCATCCGCCTTGAATACAAGGCATACATGGCAGACCTCGACAGACTGTACGACACGACCGACGCAGAGGCCGCTAAGGAAGCAGGCATCTTCGACGAGAAGGTCAAATACGAACCCATGGCGTACATCGTGGGCTCCAAGAAGCTCTTCCCCGCACTCGACAACGCGATCTCCGAGGCGAAGGTCGGCGAGGAGTTCACCGTCGAGGTCCCCTGCGAGGAGGGTGCCGGACTCAGGAACCCCAAGCTCGTCGAGACCCACCCCATCAAGGAGTTCTACAGGCAGGAGATCAACCCCTACCCCGGCATGACCGTCAGCCTCGGCAACAAGCGCGGTACCGTCATGTCCGTCGGCGCCGGACGCGTCAAGGTGGACTTCAACAACCCCCTGGCCGGCCACGACCTGAAATACGTCATGAAGGTCACCGAGGAGGTCACCGACGACTCCGCCAAGGCAGCCGCCGTCATCGAGTCCGACTTCGGCAACGCCGAGGGCTTCAAGTTCGAGTTCCCCGGAGACAAGGTCGTCGTCACCGTCTCCGAGATCACCAAGTTCCACCAGGACTGGATCCCCGCCAAGTTCAGGATCGTCTCCGACCTCCGTATGGCCTTCGGTGTCGACACCGTCGAGTTCGTCGAGGTCTGGTCCGCGGCGAAGAAGGACGAGTCCTCCGAAGCCAAGGAGTGAACCAAAAGGATATAAAGCAGGAGTAAATCTCCTGCTTTATCCGGTTCATCTGGATATTTGAAAACGTCTTCCATCATGGGCAAGTGGCCTAACCTGGATATGGCAACAGCCTCCTAAGCTGTAGGTTGGGGGTTCGAATCCCCTCTTGCCCGCCACCTTTACCGTTTCACGGCACCCTCCGCCGTTTTTCAATGCCCTTATTATAGGAACAGGTGTCGTTTTGCAAATACCGCACGTTTCCCGAACGGACCCCGGGCGCCGGGCGGCCGGATACGGATGGGCGATGTTCGCCGTCCTCGCCGCCGCGTACTTCTTCGTCTATTTCCACAGGATGTCCGTCAACGCCCTCGGTACCGACATGATCTCGGACGTCGGGGGCGGTTCCAAGGAATACCTGAGCTCGGTCTATTTCTGGACCTACGCCTTCATGCAGATCCCCAGCGGGATCCTGTCCGACCGTCTCGGCCCCAGGAAGGCGTCGTCCGTGTTCCTGACCCTCGCCGCCGCCGGTTCGTTCATAACCGTGTTCGGGGACACCTTCCTCGCTTTGGCGGCCGGGAAGGTCCTCATCGCCGCCGGGATGGCCGTCGTCTACATCCCGCTGATGAAGATCATCTCCGTGTGGTTCGGAAAGAGGGATTTCCCCCAGCTCAACGGCATCGTCATAGCCGTGGGGAACGTGGGTGCCCTCGCCGCCTCCGCCCCGCTCGTGTATCTGGCGGACGCCGTCGGGTGGAGGGATGTGTTCCTTCTCCTGGGAGGCATCACGGTTCTTCTCGCATTCCTCTGCTTCGCATTCGTCCGCGACCATCCCAAGGATATCGGGGCCCCCGGGATAGAGGACGTCCGCGCTGCGGAGGACGTCTCCGACCGCAGCGACGGGAAGGCGCCCGTCCTCTCCGCGCTGAAGACCGTATTCGGCAGCGGCAGGGTCTTCTGGACCATGGGCCTCGCGTACTTCCTCGTATACGGTACGATAATGGTGTTCCAGGGGACGACTTCGATCGCATATTTCAGAGACCACGTCTACGGTTTCCCCCTCGCCGCATGGTTCGTGACCATGATCGGGATCGGGAAGATCGTCAGCACGGTCATGATTGGACGTCTCGTGAGCAGGGGAACATTACGCTCCAAGAAGAGGGTCACGGCGGCCGGGACCCTCGCCTACGCGGCCGTATGGGCCTTCATATGGCTTTCCGCAGGGGATATGGATAATCAGTACGTCTGGTTCGCGGTCTGCGCCCTCTTCGGGTTCTTCGGGGGATTCATGACGCTTTCCTTCGCCCAGGTGAAGGAGTGGTTCCCGAGATCCATCGCCGGGACGGCGATCTCGTCCATGAATGTCCTCCTGTTCCTGGGTGCGAGCGTCGGGACGACCGTCGCGGGCCTCATTCTTCATAATGTATACACATTGGAGAATTACGGTGCGCTGTGGGCCGTCATGTTCCTTGCGGCTGCCGCCGCATCGGTCCTCGTCCTGCTTTCGAAGGAGAGGAAGGAGGGGGACGGACTGCTGATTCCCGAAGGAAACAGATGATTTCCTCTCTTTTTCGGGTTTCCTGATTGGATGTATAAAACCTTTTCCCGTAATTACCGTCCTGAATAGTTAAGTTTAAATATGCATGGATTAAACATTTCATCGTTCCGCACAACTGAAAAATGTTTGTATTTAAAAAGAACCGATAGTTCGTAATCTCTTTTAAATACACACTACTGAAATATTATTTTCGACAGTTGTCTCCATTCAAACTGTCCGGAGGATCTCTTTCCACTCTGTTTCGGGATCCTCCGTTCAATGGATGGACAAGAAGGAGTGAGTATGTCAGATAATGTTACAGTTAGCGGAAGCTCTGGATCTTCCCTCGCCTCCCCAGATACGGGTCTCGCAAGGACCATCGACTGGAAGCAGGGAGTGATCATCGCGATGGGGGTCCCGATCCTCATTCTGCCGTCCCTATACGATCTGGACGGCAGTCTCTGGGCCCTCAGTATAATCATCTGGGTGGTATCCGTTCTGCAGGGATTCCTCCAGAACATGGCGATCGGAGAGATGGCCGCCAACTTCGGAGTGTCCGGGATCGGCGCCTGTGCCCAATACGTTTTCACGGACGAGGACAAGTACCGCGGCCGTAAGGTAAATTGGGGCAAGTTCATAGGTGCGTTCACGGCGTGGTCCTATTGGTTCACGTGGACACCTGTCATACCCATCTTCACAATCATGACCGGAGCTTATCTCCAGGACAGCAGTTTTGCCGACTATCTCGGTTTCCTCGGCGATGTCAATTCGACGGCACTCAACCTCGTGCTCGGACTGATCATCTTCGGAACCATCATCTTCATCGGATCCAGAGGTCTCAGCGGAGGCGCCAAGGCGCAGCTGGTCCTCGCCGGTATCACCATCATCCCCCTGGTCATCGTCGTCGCCATCCCGTTCCTCAACGGGACCTTCAGCCTCAGCAACATCACCGACGAGTTCACCCCCACCGGATGGACCTGGGGAGCCAATGACTTCTGCATGATGTTCGGATGCCTCGCAGTTGCCCAGTGGAGCGCATGCGCATGGGAATCCGCCGCCACCTACGGTGCGGAATACAAGAACCCCGGGAAGGACCTTCCTAAGGCCCTCATCGCCTGCGGTCTGATCTGCCTGTTCATGTACTTCATCGTCTCGTTCTCCGTGTACGGAACACTGGGACACACCGGTGTCGAGACGACCGGATACGCGACCCTCGCACCCGTCTGCGTCAGCAATTTCGGTGCCATCGGAGCGCTCGTCGCACTCGTCCTCCTCGTGGCCGGGATGGTCATGCTCATCCAGACCGCCTTCCTCGGATCCTCCAGGACCCTGTTCGCAATGAGCCAGAACGGCAACATGCCCAGAGTCCTCAGCAAGACCAACCAGAACGGCGCGCCCATCTACGCCATGATGTTCCAGTTCGTCGTGGGAATGTGCCTGATCCCGCTGGGTACCCCCGGTATGATCCTCGCGGCATCCTCCTTCGGATTCTGCTTCGCACTCGGAATGGCCATGGTGTGCTTCATCAAGACCCACAGGGACCCCAGGTTCAAGGACCAGCCCAGAGTCTGGAGCGCACCCCGCGGATGGTACTATGTGGCGATCTGCCTGGCGATTTACCAGTTCTTCGTGCTGATCCCCTGCCTGGCATACTTCAGCGTCAACGCGTACGGACCGTCCTCGGTGGTGATCGGAGCTACTATCCTGCTGCTCTACATCCCGCTGTGGTTCCTGCTCCAGCGTTCCGAGGCGAAGCAGCAGGACACCTCCCCCGTCCGCGATGAGGACGGAGAGGCCTCCGCCGCCTGAGTTACATCTCAAATCTTTTACCCCGGGGCGATGCCCCGGAAAACCCCTTCTTGTTCCCCGTCCCGCCCCGGGACGGGCGGCGCGGACGATCCTGCCATACTCCGCGTCCGCGCCGGGGCGGGGACGTTGTTTTATCTGGGTCTTCGCGCGGATTGGTCTTTTTTGTATTTTATAACAAAGGTTTATATACCATCGCCTGCGATTGAAAGGGCCGCGTCAGTTGATGCTGTACGCGTTCACCACTAACGTCAACACAAACTTCTTCCTCCAATGGGGACGGGGAACCGTCCCCGCATCTGTATATTCCCCGTCCCGGATCTGGGTGCCCGGATCTCCGAATATGTTCGCAGACTTTTTTAAATCGGCAATATCCTAATGTATATTGGATGAGTTCTGAGAACGAGTATGACGAATCGTCAGGGGATTTTTCCGGCAGGATCTATACTTGTTCCAGATGTACGCACCGCTGGGTCGCGCGCAAGAAGGACGGCATTCCCAAGAACTGTCCCAGATGCAGATCCACCGTATGGATGAAGGATTACCGCATCTTCCGCTGTCTCAGGTGCGACCATTCCTGGGGTACCGCCAAGGGCGAGCCGAAGAGATGTCCCAGATGCCATTCCGTGAGGTGGAACACACCCGTCAAAGAGACCTCTTCCAGGTCCCGTTCCAGGCAGATGCTGCATTCCGTGGATCCGGAGGCTGCGAAAGAGGTCATGGAGAGATACGCCGACGGTCAGACCTGTACCGAGATAGCCATTGCGACCGGCCTGAGTTTCGGCGACGTTTATGCGATCGTGAGCGAAAGCATCTCTCCCGAGAACATCGCCGTATGAATTAATTATCCGCAGCCCTTCCGCAGCCTTATGAAGCGCGCGTTGGCGGTCATCGATTATCAGAACGATTTCGTAAGCGGTTCCCTCGGTTCGGAGGCGGCGCGTTCCATCGGCCCCGCCCTGCGCTCCCGTGTCGAAGAGGCCCTGCGCACGGGGTACGACGTGTTCTTCACCAGGGACACCCACGGCCCCGGTTACGCCGATTCCAACGAAGGCGCCCACATCCCCGTCCCCCATTGCACAGAAGGGACGGAGGGGTGGGAGATCTGCGGCTGTCTGAAGGAATTATCCGACAGGTGCAGGGTATTCGACAAACCCACCTTCGGTTCCTCCGAACTGGCGGAGGCCCTCAGGGAGGGCGGGTACGGCGAGGGGGAGCTGTGCGGGGTGGCCACCAACATCTACGTCATAGTGAACGCCGCACTCATCCGTAC
>CAZHJV010000003.1:0-55871 GCA_964533525.1 uncultured Methanomassiliicoccales archaeon
CAGTCCTGCGCGTTCTCGGAGTAGACGTCCGCTCACTGCAGTTTTGCGGCAGCCTTCGCCATGAACTTCTCGGAGTGCACGACGAATCTCTCGTGGAATCCGGTCCCCACATCCCCGAACGCATCCGTCACGGAAACCGAAAATCTCACGCGGGCGCGGTCCACCTCGACGACCTCGACCCTGCATCTGACCTCGGATCCGACGGGGGAGGAGGAGACGTGCTTCACGTCGACCAGGGTCCCGACGGTGGTGTCCCCCTCCGGGAGCTCCGCGGCGACGGCCGCCATGGCGGTCTCCTCTATGAGCAGGATCATCTTAGGTGTCGCAAGCACGGGGAGCGTTCCGCTGCCCCATTTCTCCGCAGTATCGTTCTCTCCGACGGTAAGGACCTTCTCTGCCGACATTCCGACTGTTATCATGCCACCTCCGATGCCCGGCCCCGATTTAAAGCATGCCTAAGTTACAACATTCTGCGTCCGTTCCGGGGCATCCGGCCACCTTTTTTAATATTGTATACTATGCACTCCGCAAAGGATGGGAACCTTATGAGTCTGGAGGACAGTCTCTACAACGAATTGTACGATCTCAGGGAAAGACTTCGGAACGAACACCAATACTCCAACGGCCGCATGCCGAACGTGTGTTCCGACGATGCGCTCAGGGAGATGGCCCAGCGCATACCGACGAAACTCGACGATTTCACCGCGATCGAAGGCGTCGGGCAGAAATTCGTGGAACAGTACGGCGAGGATTTCCTCGCGGTGACCAGGAAATACGCCGTCACCGCCGCCAAGGGAGCGCGTATCGACAGGGGCCTCGCACAGACACTCAGGGAACTCCAGAAGAAACTGGTCAATATCAACAAGGGGAACCGCCTCCTCTACCAGCCGAAGACCGGTCAGAAGAATTCCTACGACCTCCTGAACACCGTCCCCGGGAAGGACGTCCTCGACCTGATCTTCGGTTCCAAAAGACTCCTCCGCGCCTGCGAGACCTCCCGCGGGAAAGACAACGAGAAGGCATACCGCCGCCTCAGCAACATACTGAGGGAAGTCAGCAGGGATCAGAGGGAGAGAGGGGTCTTCGACCTCTACATCGCTTATCCGTTCGCCGAAGGACGGCTCGCCGGCGAGGACGATTTCTACATCCGCGCACCGCTGGCGCTGTTCCCCGTAACCATGGAGAAGGACGGCGGCGTCTTCAAGGTGAAACCGGACGACTCCAGGGATGCGGTCTACAACAGCACCCTCATCCTGGCGGCCATGAAATCGGTCAGGAAGAACCGCGAGATGCCCGACAGCACCATCGATACCTACGAGAAGGAGACCTTCATCCAGGACCTCCTGACGTTCTACGGCGGCTTCGGACTCCCCCTCGAAGTCCCCAAGGGGAAGGCGGAACCGGTCCCGTTCCAGGAATACAAATCCGATGAATTCCCCCGTTACAGCCCCGGGGAACTGCACCTCACCTACAACGCCGTCCTCGGAAAATACCCGTCCTACTCCAATTTCATCCAGAGGGATTTCGACACCCTCCTGGGCGGGAACGAGATCAACCACACCCTCTCCGACCTGATCAAAGACCCGGACTGCGGCGACTACTATTCCGAATACCCCAAACCCCTGAGCGAGGAGGAACTGAAGGAGAAGGGGATGGAGGCCTCCGAGAAGGACCTGGTCTACATCAACCACCTCAACAGCGCGCAGGAGAACGTCCTCACGGCCATATCGAAGGAGGACGAGATCGTCGTGCAGGGGCCTCCCGGGACCGGGAAATCCCAGGTGATCACCGGCCTCATCTCCGCCGCGGTGATTAAAGGCAAGACCGTCCTGATGGTGTCCGAGAAGAAGACGGCGCTGGATGTCGTCTACTCCCGTATGGGCACCCTCTCCAAATACTGCATGCAGATCGACGATACCGCCGACAAGGACAGATTCTACCGCCAGCTGGGCATCATGCTCAACATCCCGCCGCTGGCCAAAAGCACGGATACCGACGCCATCGCGGACCTGATAGACGCCGATGTGGGAAAACTCACCGGGATCGCCAGGGAGATCTACGAACCGGGCTCCTTCGGGATCGCGCCCGTCGAACTCTATGCCATGGACAGATGGCTCGACTCCAACGACAGGGGGCAGTTCGAGACCTACAGGAGATATCAGAACGCCGTCTCCCCGTCGCTCCTCTCAATCGGATATTCCGATGTGCAGAACCTCCACAGGAAATTCTCGGATCCCGCCCTGGTGAAGAACTATGCGGAATATTCGGAGATCGCGGACAAATCCCCGTGGATGACCATCCTGAAACAGGACCTGGACCCCTATCAGATAACGGAGATGAAGACCGACCTCGAACGCCTCGACGGGGAGGTCGCCGACCTGAACAGGAAAGGATTCCTCTCGAGACTCTTCTCCAAAGGGAAGGTCACCCGCGACGCCACCGCCGTCGTGAACAAGTACTTCAAGAATTACAACAGCAAGACCATCGAGAACGTCATGGGCGACCCGATGGCCGTGGCGGACGCCCTGGACGATTACGAGAGATATGCCAGCAGGGCCACCGTATACCGCGCCCTCACCCCTGAGGAGAAGGAGTACGGGAAGGACCTCCTGTATCTCGGGAAGGACCTGAACTCCCCCTGCAGCACCGTGAACGACGGAATCCTCCGCTACATCCTGGAAGACCACCTCCAGAGGTTCGACGCGACCCACAGGGAGATCATGCAGGAACTGCACGATTTCGACAGCATCATCGCCGACATGGATGCGAAGATGGCCAGGAAGAGGGAGATGACGAGGCAGGTCCTCGAGAGCACCCTCAGCAACGACCTCCGCTACATCACCGAGTCCAAGAGACGCGGCGACATAGCGAGGATCGTGGACAACAAGAGGAAATGGAGTCTGAACAAGTTCATCAACCGCTACGGGTACGAACTGTTCAAAGGCATCCGCATCTGGCTCCTGACCCCCGAGGTGGTCTCCGAGATCATCCCCATGGAGATGGGTCTCTTCGACCTCCTGGTGTTCGACGAAGCGTCCCAGATGTACGTCGAGAGGGGCATACCGTCCATATACAGGGCGAAGAAGGTCGTCGTCGCCGGGGACCACAAACAGCTCCGTCCGTCCAGCCTCGGTACCGGAAGGGTCACCTACGACAGCGACGAGGACGAACTGGAGGACTCCGATTTCGAGATCGGCGCCGCCCTGGAGGAGGAGAGTCTCCTGGATCTCGCCCGGTCCCGCTACGACAGCATCCTCCTGAACTTCCACTACCGGTCGAAGTACGAGGAACTCATCGCCTTCTCCAACTATGCCTTCTACGGGGGGAGGCTCTTCGTGTCCCCCAACATCGCGAAACCCGAGAGACCTCCCATCGAGGTCTTCAGGACCGAAGGGATATGGCAGGACCGGTGCAACTCCGCCGAGGCGGACAAGGCCGTGGAACTGCTGAAGAAATTCTTCGCCGAGAGGAAGAACCGCGAGACCATCGGGATAATCACTTTCAACGTATCCCAGAGGGATCTCATCAGCGACCGCATCGACGACGAATGTGCCAGGGACCCCGTCTTCGCCGCGGCCGTGGCGGAGGAGAGCAGGAGGTTCGACAACGGGGAGGACGTGGGACTGTTCGTCAAGAACATCGAATCCGTGCAGGGGGACGAGAGGGACGTCATCATGTTCTCCGTGGGGTATGCCAGGAACAGCGAGGGGAAGTTCATGCAGAGGTTCGGATGGCTCAACGCCCGCGGAGGGGAGAACAGGCTCAACGTCGCCATCTCCAGGGCGAAGAAGAAGATCGCCATAGTCTGCTCCTTCGAACCCGAGGAACTGCAGGTGGAAGGCCTCAAATCCGAAGGACCGAAGATCCTGAAGAAATACCTGACCTATGCCAGGGCCGTAAGCGACGGAAACGAGGATCTGGCACAGTCGATCCTGCAGTCGTTCGTCGGCGATGACGGAGGGAGATTCTCCGAGGAGAGCGCCCGCCTGCCGGTCATGGACAAGGTGTACGGGGCCCTCGTCAGGAAGGGCTACAACGTATCCCGCGACGTGGGCATCGGAGGATACACCATCGACCTGGCGGTAAGACAGGGAGACAGGTACATTCTGGGAATCGAGTGCGACAGCAGGATCTACGGTATAAGCGGGAACACCAGGGAGAGGGACTACCACCGCCAGAAATACCTGGAATCCAGAGGCTGGCACATCCACCGCGTATGGACCCCCGGCATGTGGAAGGACCCCGATGCGGAGATCGCGAAGATCGTCGCGGCCATCGAAAAGGCCCAGTCCGCCTGATGCATCCCTGAATTAGGGATGCCGAAACATTTTAACCTTTTCTTACCCTTCCGTCACCCATGAGCAAGAAAGTCACCCTGAAGATCGAGAACATGATGTGCGAGGTATGCGTCGGAAAAGTCTCCGATGCCCTCGAAAAACTCGACGGTGTCGAGAGCGCCGACGTGAAGCAGGGGAAGGCCGTCGTGAAATACGACGAGACGAAGACCGATGAAACGAAACTCATCGCCGCCGTCGTCGATGCCGGATTCCCCGCGAAGGTGAAAAAGGGCCTGTTCTGACATGGCGAAGGAGACTCTCCGCATCGGCGGCATGTCCTGTGCCGCATGCGCAGTCAAGATAGAAGGGTCCGTGAAGAAGGTCCCCGGCGTCTCCGACGCGGTGGCCAATTACGGCAACAACACCGTATCCGTGACCTATTCCGACGGCACGGACCGTTCGAAGATAGTTAAAGCCGTGGAGAAGGCGGGGTACACCGTCATCGACGGCGATGCGGAGGCCATCGCGGAGGCGGACCGCGCGGAAGCCTCCTACAAGAAGAGGAATCTCATCCTCGCCCTGGTCTTCGCGATACCTCTGAGCATCTACGCCATGGCGCCGATGTTCGGCGTCGGAGTACCGTTCGAAGACGATGCGGAAATCTATTCCTCGGTACAGCTGGCACTGTGCGCCGTGGTGCTTTTCGCGGGAAGGAGATTCTTCACCCGCGGCATAGCGGGACTGATGAGGCTCAGCCCCAATATGGATTCTCTGATATGCCTCGGATCCGGCGTCGGATTCCTGTACGGCGCATACTGCACTGCGGCCGTCTTCGGCGGCGATGCGGCAATGGCGGACGGCCTGACCTTCGACTCCGCGGCCATGATCATAGCCTTCGTCTCCGTAGGAAAATATCTGGAGGCCCTCGGGAAGGTCAGGACCAACGATGCCGTGTCCGGACTTATGAAAATGGAGCCCCGGGAGGCGTCCGTCATCAGGGACGGGGAGGAGATCCGCATCCCTGCTGAGGATCTTGCGGAAGGGGATGTCGTCCTGGTGAGACCGGGCGAGGGGATCCCCGCCGACGGCACCGTCACCGACGGATGTTCCAGCGTGGACGAATCCATGCTCACGGGCGAGAGTGCGCCCGTCGCCAAGAAGGCGGGGGATGCCGTCTACGGCGCCACCGTCAACGGGGAGGGGAGTCTCCGCATAAGGACGGAACACGTCGGCGAGGACACCGTCCTGCATCAGATAATCGGGATGATCGAAGGTGCCCAGGGGACGAAGGCACCGATAGCCAGG
Organism: uncultured Methanomassiliicoccales archaeon; assembly: GCA_964533525.1. Lineage (GTDB taxonomy): Archaea > Thermoplasmatota > Thermoplasmata > Methanomassiliicoccales > Methanomethylophilaceae > Methanomethylophilus. The sequence continues at coordinate 5,583 of CAZHJV010000003.1, forward strand.
ATAGCCGACAGGGCCGCGGCGGTCTTCGTACCCGCGGTCATATGCGCCGCCGTCGCCGCATGCCTCATCTGGCTCATCGCAGGCGGGAGGAGCGTGTCGTTCTCGCTCACGGTCCTGATCTCGGTGCTCGTCATATCATGTCCGTGCGCCCTCGGTCTCGCAACCCCCCTTGCCATAATCATGGGCACCGGAAAGGCCGCCAAACACGGGATCCTCTTCAAAAGCGCCGCCACCCTGGAGGCCGCGGGGAAGGTGGACACCGTGGTCCTCGACAAGACCGGTACGGTCACCGAAGGCCGCCCGGAGGTTTCGGACATCTATGCGCCGGACGGAGATACGGAGAACGTCCTGATGTATGCGGCCGCGGCCGAACAGGACTCCGAGCACCCCATCGCGAAGGCAATCAGGCGCAGGGCGGAACAGGAAGGCATATCCGTCCCCGGCCACGGAGACTTCGGATCCAGGACTGGGAACGGAGTCGTCTGCACCGTCGGAGGAAAGACCGCCGCCGCAGGGAATGCGGCCCTCATGGCGGATCTCGGAGTGGATATATCCGGGTTCGAAGACGAATGTGCCAGATTGTCTTCCGAAGCCAAGACTTGCATCTATGTATCCGCCGGCGGAAAGGCTCTCGGAATAATCTCCGTGACCGATCCCGTGAGGACGACATCCCGTGCGGCGGTGGCCTCGATGAAGGCTCTCAGAGCCGTCCCCATGATGATCACGGGGGACAACGGCGGCACCGCCCGCGCCGTATGCGCAGAGGTCGGCATAGAGGATGTCCGTTACGGCGCGATGCCCAAAGACAAGATCGATGCGGTCAAGAAACTCCAGGTGGAGCAGAAGACCGTCGCCATGGTGGGGGACGGCATCAACGACGCACCCGCGCTCACGCAGGCGAACGTCGGGATGGCTGTCGGTTCCGGTACGGACATAGCGATCGGCGCCGCGGATGTCGTCCTGATGAACTCCGACCTGCGCACGGTCCCGGCGGTGCTGGAGATCGGAAGGGCCACCGTCGGGAACATCCGTCAGAATCTCTTCCTGGCATTCGTCTACAATGCAATATGCATACCGATCGCGGCAGGTCTCCCGTATGTGCTCGGGATGGGCGAATTCAGCCACATGCCCATGCTCGCGGCGGCCGCCATGGCGTGCTCGTCCCTCTCGGTCACCGCCAATGCGCTGCGCCTCGGAAGGTTCGAGCCCGAGTCCCTGCGCGAACGATGAAAAACAACGTCTGGGTCATTCGGAGATCAGGCATTCTCGGGAACAAGTTCCCCGACCAGGAGAGTACCGCAGTTCCTGGTCCACTCCTTCTCCGAGGATGCTATCCTCAGCCTCCCGGAGTACAGCGGGGAATACAGGGTCATCGACTCGTACTCTCCTCCTTCACCCATGATACTGATGCCGTATCTCTCCCTCAGACGCCTGAGGTCCCTCAGCGCGGCGGCGTCGATGGGCCTCCCGAGCCATGATTCGTCGAATCCCTCGGCATAACACCCGACTATGACCGCCTCTATCCCCGAATCGAGCATCTGCTCCATGAGCATATCCTGATCCTTCCTCCAGAGGGGCGCCATCAGCTTAAGACCCAGATCCCCGCAGACGATGTTCATCCTGTCCCACTGGTAATCCGACCATACGGCCCCGGTGACGATGCCTTCGACGTCCAGTCCGTCGAGGGCGGCGCGGAGTCCCTCCATGTCGCTGTCCTCCTCGCCGGTGCTGTGTCCCAGCACCAGTTCCCTGCCCATGGCCTCCGCCATGGCCGGGACCGTGTTGAGGTTCGGCGTGTGGAATATCCACGAGGCCCTGTCCTCCGGGACGATGTTGACGAGGTACGGGATCTCGTGTCCCTGCTGCTCCGCGAGATACATCGAGAATGCGGAGTCCTTCCCGCCGGAGTACAGCGAAGCCAAGCGCATGGACCTTCAATCCTGCGCTATCCTTAAATGACTTTGCGTCGATGGGCGGGCCAGAAAGGTGCGTCCATGGCAGGGTGCGATTCCGCGGCAATGAAGAAGATTGCGGCCGAGAAGGCCGTCGACGAGTACGTTAAAGACGGCATGACCGTGGGTCTCGGCACCGGGAGCACGGCGTACTACGCGATCATGAGGGTCGCGGAACTCGTGAAGAGCGGCTACAAACTGAAGTGCGTCGCCACGTCCCAGCAGACCGAGGACATCGCCGCCGCCAACGGAGTGGAGATCGCCGACCTCAACGACGTGGACTGCATCGACGTGACCATCGACGGCGCAGACGAGATCGACCCCAAACTCAACCTCATCAAAGGACTCGGCGGAGCGCTCCTCAGGGAGAAGATCGTCGCCGCGGCCACGCAGATCGAGGTCATCGTTGCGGACGAGTCCAAACTCGTCGAGACCCTCGGCGCGAGGACGTCCCTTCCCGTGGAGGTCTGCAGGTTCGGCCACGTCAGGACCGCATACGGCCTGAAACTCCAGGGCTGCGAACCCGTGCTGAGGATGAAAGACGGAAAACCCTTCGTCTCCGACGGCGGGAACTACATCTACGACTGCAAATTCCCTCAGATCGAGAAGCCTTTCTTCCTGCAGTCGGCCATAGACACCATACCGGGAGTGGTCGAATGCGGCCTGTTCCTCAACATGGCCGCGGCCGCCGTCATAGCCCATGCCGACGGCACCGTCACCGAGATGAAGTGCTGAAAAACCGCACTTCCCCATTATACGGTTAAATATAACCTCGGTATTGCTAGCCAATGTTACTTCACAATAGGCGGGTATTAAATAGAACCAGCATATTGGGAAAGTCTGCATTTCATAGGTGATAATAATGAAAATGCCCAGAACGATCAAAACCTATTGCCCCTACTGCGGCACCCACACCGCGCACGCAGTCGAGAGGGTAAAGAAGAAGAAAGCCAGCGAGCTCAAATGGGGACAGAGGAGATTCAGAGAGGTCACCTCCGGTTACGGAGGATTCCCCAGGCCTAAGCCCGAGGGAAGGGAGAAGCCCACCAAGAGGGTCAACCTCAGATACAGATGCGAGACCTGCAAGAAGGCCCACCTGTCCGCATGCATCAGGGCGAAGAAGTTCGAGCTCACGGAGTGATCCACATGACCAACAACTTTGTCAAGGTAAAATGCCCCGACTGCGGCGGCGAGCAGATCGTATTCAAGAAAGCAGCCACCAAGGTACTTTGCAACACCTGCGGATCCACCCTTGTAACTCCCAAGGGCGGAAACGGAGAGATCAGCGGCGAAGTACTTGAGGTGGTCGGCTGATGTCCAGAACCAGGGGCTTTCCCGAAAACGGAGAACTCGTTGTCTGCACCGTAACTTCCGTGAAGAACTTCGGTGCGTTCGTCACGCTCGATGAGTATGACGAGAAAGAGGGTTTCATCCACGTAAGGGACATAGCCACTGGTTGGGTCAAATACATCAGAGACTACGTAAGAGAAGGACAGAAAACTGTCTGCAAAGTTCTGGGCGTGGACTCTCAGAAAGGTCACATCGACCTTTCTCTGAAGTCCGTCAACGACCACCAGAAGAGGGAAAGGATCCAGCAGTGGAAGAACGAGAAGAAGGCGGAGAAGCTCCTCGAGATCGTCTCCGCAAGACTCTCGATCAGCATCGACGATGCTTACGACAGCTTCGGAAACCAGCTGCTCGAGGATTACGGCACCCTCTACGATGCCTTCGAAGGCGTGGTCGCCGACACGGAAGAATTCACCAATTATTATTCGGGCGACTGGATCGACGCTTTTGTGGAGGTCGCGAAGGAGAACATCGCCCCTCCCACCGTCCAGATCGAGGCGACGCTCGAAATGACCTCGTCCGCACCCAACGGGGTCGTCCTCATCAGGGAAGCCCTCGAGGAAGGACTGAAAGCCGCCGACGGAGAAGACACCAAGATCACCGTCGTCGGATCCCCCAGATACAGGGTCGTCGTCACCGCGTCCGAATACAAGACGGCGGAAGACATCCTCAAGAGGGTCGCGAAGGCCGCCATCGACAAACTCACCTCCGAGGGCGGAACCGCCGTCCTCAAGCGCGAGAGCAAGTGAGATGAAATCCCGGATCCGCAAATGTCCGCAGTGCGGGCGCTACACCCTTTCCGACATATGCGGCGGATGCTCCGTACCCACCGTGTGTCCGGTCCCTCCCAGATTTTCACCCGAGGACCGTTACGGGAAATACAGACGCGAATCACTGAAACAGGAGTTCGGAGAGAATGGAAAGTATCGTAAAATATGAGTCCAAACCCGTCCTCAGAGACCCGGTGCTCATCGAATCCCTGCCCGGGATCGGCAACGTCGGGAAGATCGCAGGGGATTTCCTGGCCGACACCCTGAAGGCGGTCAGGTTCGCAAGCATATATTCGATGAATTTCCCTCCGCAGGTCACTCCCGACCAGGACTGCGTCATACACATGGCCTGCAACGAACTGTGGTATGCCAAGGCTCCCGACGGGACCGACATAGTATTCCTGAAAGGGGACTGCCAGGGGAGCACCCCCGAAGGGCAGATCATACTTGCACAGGATGTCATGGAGATCATGATGTCCTACGGCGTCTCGAAGACCGTCACCCTCGGCGGATACGGCACGGGACAGATGGCCGACGAACCCCATGTCTACGGAGCGGTCACGAGAAAGGAACTCAGGGATGATCTCGAGGCGGCGGGCGTGACGTTCAACCCCGGAGAACCCCAGGCGGGCATCGTGGGCGCGGCGGGACTTCTGATAGGAATGTCCCAGATCAACGGAATCGACGGATTCTGCCTTATGGGGGAGACCTCCGGATTCTTCGAGGACCACAAAGCCGCTTCGGCCGTGGTCGGCGTCCTCCTGAAGATCTTCGGCATCGAGGATGCGGATATGAAAGAACTCGAGGAGAAGTCGAAGAAGATCGACGAGTTCACCGAACAGGTCAAATCCGCGGACAACGCAAAACCCAAGCTGAACGAGCTCGGATACATCGGATGAATGCCCTGTATCAAGATTCCCGAACGACGGAGGATCGTTTCGGTTTTCACCAATTGTAGGTTTTGCCCTCTTTCGGATATATGGGGCCGTACCCGAGGAACGGGTCCCCTATGGAATCCATAGCGAGTTTCGTCACGAAAACGTATCTAGAATGAGAGTTATGATTCGATATAATTCCCGACCCTGTTCCAAAGAACTGAACCCGAGAATGGGCTCCCAGAGAAGGGCCATAGCCGTGCATCGATGCGGACTTTCGGGAACAGGCACATAACTTTTTATATCGACTCATTATCATCCGAATCAGTCCCCACCTAGCTCAGACTGGCTAGAGCGGCTGACTGTAGAGTGTTCTCGGAGAGATCCGATACAGCCGCTGAAATCAGCAGGTCCCCTGTTCAAATCAGGGGGTGGGGACCACTTGTTACAATTCCCGGAGAGACCGTACAATGGAACCCCTCACCATCGTTCTCCTCGCAGTAGGACTCGCAATGGACGCTTTCGCGGTATCCATATGCAAAGGTCTCGCCATGGGCAAAATCCAATGGAAGAACATGCTGATCATCGGGATATGGTTCGGCGCCTTCCAGGCGATAATGCCTGCGATCGGCTATTTTCTGGGACGTTCCTGCTACGACCTCATCGCCGATTACGACCATTGGATCGCCGCAGGACTCCTGTTCATCATCGGCGCCAATATGATCAGGGAGGCACTGTCGGGGGACGAGGAGAACGTGGATGCCGACGTCGGCTTCAGAGTCATGCTCATCCTCGCGATCGCCACCAGCATCGATGCCCTCGCGGTCGGCATCTCCCTTGCGATGGACGGCGGCGAGAATATCTTCGTATCCGCAGGGATCATCGGTGCCATCACCGCACTCATATCCATGGCGGGAGTGAAGATCGGCAGCATCTTCGGGGACAGGTTCGGAACGAAAGCGGAAGTCCTCGGAGGGATCATCCTCATCCTCATCGGCGCGAAGATCCTCCTGGAACACACCGGCGTGCTGTGAGCCCGGGATCATCTGCGCAGCTTCGTCAGATTCCTGAAGAGTTTGGAGAAACGCAGCTTCGTCATGGCGGATATGCCGTCATAGTTTGACGAAATGCTTTGGGAGAAACAGGCGAGCCTGTCGAAGGAACCGCTGTCGATACCGAATCTCTCGCGCTCGTCCGGAGTGAAGAGGTCCCCCACCGATTTCATGACGTTGTCGTCGGTGATTTCCGTGAAATTCACGACGGTTATCCCTCCGACCCCTTTGGAGTAGACGAAGAACCTGTCGCCCTGCTCGTCAGTGTTCACGAGGACTACCGCTTTGCGTTCGATCCTTCTGAGTTCCATCAGGATGTCGCTCATCTCGGCATTGGTGCCGCCGAGGCCGTTTATGGGCAGGAAATCCACATTGGTCGGGAACCCGCGGGCGTCCAGTTCCGACGAGAACGCGTTCAGTACGAAATATTCCGTGAATCCGCTCACGAATACCGTCATCCTGTCCTCGGAACGCATGTAGTTGCGGTTGACGGTGAGGCCCTCGAGGATCGGCCTCAGGATATCGTGGTCGTCCTTCTCGGTACGGTCGAAACGGTTGTTTATGACCGCACCGCCGTTGCTCCTGGGGCTCACAATCCTGACCTCGTCGAGATGGCGGATATCGACGGCCATCGGATTCTGGGTGGCGATGACGAACGTGACACCCGTCTTCTTCCCGAACCTGCGCATGGTCTCGATCAGTTCGCCCACGGTGCTGTAGTTGAGCATGTTCCCGAATTCATCGATGAGGATGATGTCCCCGGGGAAGAGGACCCTCTTCCCGAACAGGACTATGAAGAAGTCGAACAGCCACCTGAATCCCTCGGACTGGTGGTCGATGTCGAGAAGGATATCCCCGCGTCTCAGTTCCACGGAGACGGAACTGCTGTCGAGGACCACCCTGAAATCATACCATCCGTTCCCGCTCATCAGATCGCTGAAATTGCTGGCGGTGGTGGCGAGGGACCTGTTTATCCCCGCCTCCAGCTCCTTCCTCGCCGCCCTTCCCGCCTTGTACGCATCCATGATCATCTCCTTGGTGCATCCGGTGGAACGCAGGAGGCTCACCACGAAATCGGTGAGGTTGTAGGGGTCGCACACCAGGTCCCCGCGGCGGGCCTTGTGGGGGACATGGCGGAAGACACGCTGGCTCAGGGCGTATCCGTAGCGGTTCTCGAAACCCTTCGTGAGGGAGACCGACTCCTTCCCGAATATCCCGGCCAGAGCCTCGTCCGGATAATTCTCCAGGAACGACAGCAGACTGCTCCATGACCTTCCGAACCTGCTGCCGATTCCCGGCTGTGCGGCCAGGATCCTGTAGCAGACATCGGTGAAGAATGTCTGGTCGTGACGTGCGCCGGTGTCGCACACGGCGTTGTACATGTTGGTGTCGAATATGGCGAGGAAGGCCATTCCGTCGGTGATGTACTGTTTGAACTGTTCGTAGCTCAGGGTCCCGGAGCTGATCCTTATGTCGCTGCCGTCGGAATCCCTGAGGGGATCCACAATGCTCGACATGTATGTACTGGAACGGTCGGTGGGATCGGTCCTCTCCATCACGGACAGAAGATCCAGGAAGATCTCGTAACTCCTTTCGCTGCAGAGGGCGCCGAGGACGTCCGCCTGGGTGAGCGGAAGCGCCGGGGCGGTGTATCTCCCTCCGGCGATGGTCATATCCAGGACCGGTTCCCTCACGTCGCTCACGAAATCGGTGTAATCGTCGGGACCTATCTGGTCCTTGTACCACGCCTCGAGGGCCGCGAGGACGCTGGATTTACCGCAGTTGTTAGCGCCGATGAGGGTGACTATGCCGCCGATGCAGTTCCTGTCGAGACCTCTGTTGATGGTCAGACGGGTACGGTGCTGACGGCCGTCTATGAGAGGTCCCAGATTCCTGAAATTGGATATGGTGAGAGTCCTGGTCTCGTCATAGCGTTCGTCTTCGTACCCCATCGGCGGTCACCCTGATACGAATGGATTCAGCAGCCGTTCTGCCCGTCGGCGTAGAATGTGGCGATTATGTTCTTCCCGTCCTCGGTCAGATCGTATTTGGCCTTGGACGAGGGCTTATCGATCCATTTGAACTTCTGCCAGAACTGGATATAGTGGCGCTGATAGTACATGATCTCCTTCTGCTTGAGATCCGTCTTCTTGTCCTTCAGATTCGGCTCGTAGTCCCACAGTCCGGCCCCCTTGAGGGCGGCGATCACCGAGACGGCCGTCACGGAACGCTTCGAATCGCGCATGTCGGAGTAGATCCTCAGACTCCTGACGAGATTCTCGTCGGGCTTCTCGATGATGAATGAAGGTATGGAACGGGGTTCGTAGATCGCTTCCGCGAGCCCCACGGGCTTCCCGTCCTTGTAATAGAGTTCGCGGATCTTCTCGCGGGGGATGGTGTACTGCCTGGTCCCCACGGTGAATGCGGTGGTGTCGGTCATGAGTGCCCCGATGATGGCGGCCGCGGCGAATTCCGGCGGCCCGGCGGAGGCGTTTATCAGAACCTCCGGTTCCTCATAGGTGCTCTTGGCCTCCTCTATGCTGGTGAGGAGACATCTCAGCATCTTCTGGAAGTTGTACACGGGCTCGGATGCGTGTTCGACTATGCGTATGCCGGGTGCGGAGGACCTGAGCTGCGACACGACCTCCCCGTAGAACTCCCTGTATACGTTGTCGCCCTGCGAGGGGTCGCGTATGTAGTGGAAGAGATGTATCTCGTCCACGGAATAGTGCAGGGCGGGATCTACGACCATGACTGTCTCGAACGTTACGCAGGCGTACATCACGCGCACGGTTTTCCGAAGGGGTCTGCTCCACATGGGAATCACACAATAATGTTATGTAATCTCAGAGGCGTTATATATCGTTATACTCGTTGTATTTCTCGTTCCTGCCGCGGACCCTGTCCGCAGGATACTTCTCCGCGTTCTTCTCGAGCTTCTCCTCCAGGGCTTCCGTGAGGTCGATGCCGTTCATCTGGGCGAAACGCAGGACGAAGTAGAACACATCCGAGAGTTCGTCGCGGATATCTATGCCCCTGACGGGATCCGACACCGCCGCCGCACTCTGCGCCGCATCCTTGAAACGGAAGATCTCCAGGAGTTCCGACGCCTCCGTGGCCATCCCTATGGCGAGGTCCTTGGGATTGTGGTACATGTCCCAGTCGCGCTCGGCGCAGAAACCGGCGACCAGCGATTTCAGATCGTCAACGGTCGTACGTCCGTCTTTCATACCCGGTAATCGGAGAGGCGGATAATAGATTTCCCTCCGGTAACTGCTTATTATATATCGGCGCCGGGACAATACACAAAGAATGAAACGGGATATCGTGAAGATCGACAGGGAGAAGTGCACGGGCTGCGGGAAATGCGTGGAGGCCTGTGCCGAAGGTGCCATTCAGATGATAGACGGGAAGGCCGCCCTCGTGAACGAGATGCACTGCGACGGCCTCGGCGCCTGTCTCCCCTGCTGTCCCGCAGGGGCCATCTCCGTCGAGGAGAGGGATGTGCCGGCGTTCTCCGCGCCGAAGGGGATGTCCGTTCCGATGGGCACCGTCCCCATGGCGCCGTGCCCGGGATCGGGCCCCAGACGCATCGAGGGATGCGGGGAAGGGGAACTGTCCCAGTGGCCCGTGCAGCTGAGACTCGTCCCCGAGACCGCACCCTACTTCCGCGGATGCGACCTCCTGGTGGCCGCCGACTGCACCGCATTCGCATGCGGGAGATTCCATGAGAAATTCATCAAAGGGAGGATCACGGTCATCGGATGTCCGAAACTGGATCCGAAGGATGAATGGGAGAAACTCTCCCGCATCGTCGCGTCCAACGATGTCAGGAGCATAACGGTGGCCCGCATGGAGGTCCCCTGCTGCTCCGGCATAGCCGCCGCTGCGGAGACTGCCGTGAAGAACAGCGGGAAGGACATCCCCGTCCGCATATTCACCGTCCATCCCGACGGTTCCGTCACGGAATGAACGGCGCCGGATGCACAGGACTTTTAACAGGAAAGATTTGCACCTGATACAATGGAGTACGTCCTGAAGGACCACACGTGGCAGTTCCTCTATCTGATATTCCTGGTGATAGACCTGTACATCGTAGCAAGCCTTATCGCCAGGAAACGTTCGGATTTCCGGCGGCAGATGCTGTGGCTGGCACTGATCCTCTTCAACCCGATTGTGGCGTTCGGAGCGTACATAATGGTCGGAAAACCGATCTTCCGCAGGAGTTTCGCCCGCCACAGCAACGAAGGCAGGGACGTCATCGAGAAAAAGATGGAGGAGGACCCGTCCAGGAAGAACGTCCTCTCCGCCGCCCGCGTCCTCAGTGCGGCAGGCGCCATGGCCTATTCAGAAGACAGTTCCGTATCCTACATCGGAAGGGGCCCCCAATACTTCGACGAGCTCTACACCGACCTCCGCAGGGCGGAATCCGCCATATGGATCGAATGCTACATCATCCGCAGGGACGGGACGTCCAGGGAATTCATGGACATCCTGTGCGGGAAGGCGGCCGAAGGCGTCGAGGTGCGCATCATTTTCGACGACTACGGATACGACGGGAAGAGCATGCGCTACATCCGTCCCCTGAAGAAGGCGGGATGCAGGTGCGCGTTCTTTCACAACATGAACAGACTGATGTTCAGCCCCCTCAAGAACTGCAGGAACCACAGGAAGACCGTAGTCATAGACGGACACACCGCGTATCAGGGCGGATACAACATCGGCGACGAATATCTTGGGGAGGGCCCCCTCGGGAATTGGAGGGACGCCGCCGTGAAGATAACCGGCCCCCAGGCGCAGCAGCTCGGGAGGATGTTCGCCGACGACTGGGAATATACGGTGAAAGAGGACATCTCCGGGTCGGAGATCCTGTCCCGCACCGTACCCGCCGCCGGGTGCACCCCCGTGCAGATCATACCCGGGGACCCGGTCATCGAAAACCTCAACCCCGTGATGTGCCAGTTCATCACGATCGTGGGGAGCTCCGTGGATTCCCTTCTGATCGAGACCCCTTATTTCGTCCCTCCCCGCCCCGTGCTCGATGCCCTCGTGGCGAGAGCCCGCTCCGGGACAGACGTGCGCATCATCATCCCCGACGAGGCCGACCACCCCTGCGTCTACTGGACAAACCGCCACTATGCGAATATCGTCATGGAGGCGGGGGCGAAGGTGTACGAATACCACGGGGGATTCATCCACACGAAGATGCTCATCGGGGACGGAATCCTCTGTTCCGTCGGATCCGCCAACTTCGACGAGAGGAGCGTCCGCATAAACCTCGAATGCAACGTGATGATCTATTCGGAGGAGATGGGGAAGAAACTCTCCGAGGAGTTCCTCCGCGACATGAAGGACAGTACGGAATACACCCTCGAGATGTACAGGTCCCGGACGAAGACCCAGCGCTTCAAAACATTCCTGTCCCTGATACCGTACGACCAGCTCTGAGAAGACCGTTCGGAGAACAGTCCTAAACGACGTTTTCGGAAACGTATTAAACCGCGGAACGGGATTCATCCTGCATGACAAGCAAAGCGGATATCGAACAGATCAAAAAGAAGAGATACAAGGCGCTGTCGGCGCTGCTGCTGGAGAACCTCGGCCGCAGACAGTACGAGGCGTATTACGTGGACACAGGAGAGGAGGCCGCCGAGAAGGCCCTGTCGCTCATGCCCGCGAAATCCTCCGTATCGTGGGGAGGATCCGCCACCATCGACGAGATCGGACTTCTGGATAAGGTCAGGTCCGGACCCTACAAGGTCCTCGACCGCGCGGAGGCGTCCACCCCCGAGGAGAGGGAGGACCTCGCAAGGCGCGCCCTCTCGGTGGATTACTATCTGACGAGTTTCAACGGGGTCAGCATGGACGGCACCGTCTTCAACATCGACGGCACCGGGAACCGCGTGGCGGCGATCACATTCGGTCCGAAGAACGTCATCGCCGTGGTCGGGATGAACAAGGTGTGCAAGACCCAGGAACAGGCCCTGGCACGTGCGGAGGACACGGCCGCCCAGATGAATGCGGCCCGCTTCGGCATGGAGGACACCCTGTTCACGGACGGAGACGTCACCGACGACTGCATGTCCCCCAGATCGATCTGCAACTTCATCGAGCAGATCACGTTCTGCGGAAAACCGAAGAGAATAAAGGTCATCCTCGTCGGCGAGGACCTTGGTTTCTGAGTTTCCCGCGTATTCTGGAACCGATCTTCGAACCCGAGCGTCTGATGGAGCGCACCCCGGTCTTGGTCTGTACGTAGAAGGCCGACGGGGCGTGCTCCAGGAAACGGACGAAGGATTCCGAACCCATACGGGCCTTCTTGATGACCGTTTTCTCCTGGCCGATGACGAGGCTGCAACCGTCCTTTATCCCGTCCAGGAATCCTTCGCGGGTGGTGGCCCTCACCGCCGTCACCACGTTCCCGACCTCGGCCAGCATGTGGCCGTCGGTGCCTCCGGTAAATCCTATGCCGTAGCGCTCGGCAGCGGCCAGCGCCTTCAGGTTGCCCGAATGGGTCATGCCGCTGCAGATCACCTCGTAGGCATCCAGCAGCCCGACGATATTCTCGTCGAGATATCCTTTTTCGATGCATACTTCCACACCTTTGTTGTTCCCGAAGTAACCCATGGGGTGCGCCGCGGAGATCACGCACTGCAGATCCTCCTCCTCGGCGGTCAGGAGCAGTTTCTCCGTAGTCATGTCCCTGAGGGCGAGCCAGGGGCAGGCCTGCAAATTGGGTTTTATATGTCTCCTCCAGAAGGAAGACAGGTCCTTCGTCTCGTAGAAGTACATCAGGATATGGGGGCCGTCCGAAGTGCTGACCTCGATACCGGGAACGACGAACGTGTCCTCCCTGTCAGCCGCCTTCACGGCGGACGATACGAGATTGTGGTCGGTTATGGCCACCCCCGTCCCGCGCAGACGCGCCAATGCCACCGCGTCCTCCACATGGGTGAAGGAATCCGAACAGTTGGTGTGGAAATGCATATCTGCGGAGAGGTACCCCTCCTCGGAAAGGGTCATGTAGTCCGGCGGGGCGAACAGGACCCTGCCGTTCCCTTCGGTCACCTTAGGCACAGGGTCTTCCATATGTCCTCCGACTCGTCCGCGACGGCCGGCACATCCATGGTGACGCACTGCCCGTTACGCACGACAATGTCTCCCTGGCACATCACGGTCTTCACGTTGGTCTGGGAGAGTGAATAAGCCAGGTTCGCGACGATGTTCTCGGGGAGGAGAGGCCTGAGATTGGGTGCCTTCCCGTCCAGAACGACGATGTCGGCGTACTTCCCGGGTTCGAGGGAACCGAGGGAATCCTGCATGCCGATGGCCTTGGCCCCGTTCACGGTCACGATGTCCAGAAGGTCCTGCGCGGGGGTCACCGTGGGATCCCATCTGCTGGACTTCTGCAGAAGACCCAGTATCTTCATTTCGGACATCATGTCGAGGCTGTTGTTGGTGGTGTTGCCGTCGGTCCCGAGGGATACGTTCACCCCGTACTTCTCGAATTCGGGAACGGGTGCGACGCCTCCCGTGGCCAGTTTCATGTTGGAGACGGGGCAGGACGATACCGACATCCCCGCCTCTCCCATCAGGCGAATCTCGTTCATGGTGAGCCATGCGGAGTGTGCGGCGACCACCCTCGGTCCGAGAGCCCCTATGTGGGACAGCCATTCCGCGGGCCTCATGCCCGTGGTCCTCTTGTGCTCGTTGACCTCCCCGCGGGTCTCGGAAAGGTGCATGTTGATGGGTGCCCCGACCTCGTCGGAGAACGCCTTCGCCTCGGTGCAGGTCTCCTCGTTGCACACATAGACGCCCTGGAGTCCGACGCCGGGGATGATCTTCCTCTCATTCTTGAACTTCTGATAGAAATGCCTGCAGTTGTCGACGGGATTTCCCTTCTGGGTCGTCTTATCCTCGTCGAGACAGCACCAGCAGCACACCCCTCTTATACCGGCTTCCTGGGCGGCCTTCGCGATGACGTCCTCGGAATAATACAGGTCCATGAACGTCGTGGTCCCGGACAGCATCATCTCGGCGCAGCCGAGTTTCGTCCCGATCCCCAGATCGCGGTCCGTGCGGTCCGCATCGATCCTGAAGACCTTGTCGAGGAAATCAGGGAACGTGAGATCGTCCACGACGCCCTTCATCACCGACATAGCCACGTGGGTGTGGGTGTTGATGAGGCCGGGAATGAGTATGTCCCCGCTGCAGTCGATCTCCTCGTCGGCGGTGCCGTTGTATTTCGGGCCGACGGAGACGATCCTCTCCCCGTCCACCGCGAGGTCTCCTCTGAGAATTTCCCTTCCGGCATTCTGCGTGACGATCCATGCGTCCCTGAAAACCGTAATCATGGATTCGGAATAGCGGGCCGATTGTAATAAGGTTTGTACCTGCGCTTCGGACATTCCCGCCGGCCCACGGGATAGGTCCGCATATGTGCCAGCATATGCGATTCGGAAGATTGCACGAACCCGGCACTGCAACATGGTCTGTGTGAACTGCGGTACAGACACCGACACATCCATTCTGCAGATTCGGGGCCGAAACCGATTATTCCGAAGCGGGTTGATAACCGAAATTTCTGGATTCAGGCCCCTTATCGACCTGGGAAATTTCTGGTCTGATTTCGTACTCGGCACCGTGAAACACCGGGATGCGGACGTCTTCCTTCCCGAACCGTTTTTCGACTCCGTCGGACATATCCGCCGTCCTCCTGCGCATTCCGGCCGCCGGACGGCCGGAGAACGACCCCAACGATGTGCCGCACCGCCGTCACAGCCCGAAATTGGACCCTGCCAGGAACACCAGCATCGATATCGGGAGCATGATCCCGAGTCTGCGGGCGGCATTCTCCGGTCTCGCATCCCCTTCGAGGAACGAGATCAGAACGGAGATCATCACGCACAGTTCCGCCAGGTAAACTGCCAGAACGGCCGCAGTCCCGCTGAGGTCCGCACTCTCCGAGATGCGTTCCAGAGGCACCAGCATGGATGTGCTGAGTCCCAGGACCAGCGGCGCGAATATCGATGCGGTGGAGAACATCGTGTCGGTCATACTGCGCAGATCCGACCTTATACTCCTGCGCACCGATTCCTGGTCCTTCATCTGCCTTCCTACGGAAAGTGCGAGTCTCCCGGCATCGCGCAGGTCCTTCAGACCCGCATCGTATATCCCGCACACGGCCTCCGCCGCCGCAGGCGATACGGGGGACATCGCATTCACGATTGCGGAACGCACATCGCCCCTGCACAGGGCCATCTCCCTCTTCAGGGCCTCGGCGATCTGCGCGCACTCGTCCCTGGCGGCCACGGCGCCGACGAGCGCATCCTCGAAGTTCTCCCCCGCCACGAGCCTGTTCCCCATCTCATACACGGCGTCGCACAAGACCGCCGCGACCTTCTTCCTCTCGGTCTCCCTGCGGTATCCGGGATATACGGACACGAAGAGCGCGGCACCTCCGGCAGCGCATCCGATGCATCCCGCAGATACGCTGTCCGTACCGGAAAACGAAAGTGCCAGATACACGGGGACCGAGATCAGGACGGGGAGGAACATCCTCAGATCGATATGGATCTTCCCGCGGGACATGAACGGATTCCTCTCCTTCACGGACAGCATCACCGCGGCCACCGCCGCGGGCACCAGTATCAGCGTCACCGCCGACAGCTGCCCCATGTCCAGGGAGGAACTCCCGAAGATCCCGCTGATACTGAGCATGGGGAGGACCGACATCAGGATCATCGGCATCATGATCCCCATGCCGAAGACCGCCATGCAGGGGACGTTCAGCGAGGAGCTGTATGATTTTCCGGCCTCCCTCAGCCCGGCCAGCGCCGTCTCCGACGCTCCGCGGAGCGTCCTCTCCCTCTCCCCGGCGTCGCGGGCATCCGATGCGGACATGACCATATGCACCGCCATGGAGTACGCCTCCGCGCCTCCGCGCAGATGTGCCAGCTCCTCCGTGATGGACGCTCTCATGTCGGCCTCTACGCGCGTATCGGCCCTGTCGGCCGCACGGCGGAACAACTCCGCCGACAGGGGCGGACCGTTCTCCGCCACGCTGCGCACGGCGGAATCCAGGGAACCGCCGTTCCCGATGACGACGGTCATCAGACCGATGACCTCCGGACCTTCGTTCAGGAGGGACGGGACCCTGACGCTTTTCTTCGTCTGGGTCTTCTTCCCGAAGATATCGGACAGTTGTTTTCCGACCGTTTCCGACATCATATGGCATCACCCGGATCCACGCCCGTCTCGGAAAGAACCCTCACCCTGAACGATGACAGAATCTCGTCCGCCGACTTTCCCGCATTGCGGGCCATATGGTCGTTGGCCGCCGCGATCCATTCGGGACCGCAGAACTCCTCATGTTTCTGCGAGAGTTTCGCCAGGAATTCCCTCAGGAGTCCTCTGGCCCTTATCTCCGTCCTCGCATCCTCCTCCGTCATGGATGCGGATGCCGTCGCCCTCCTCATCACGGGGACGGAGAAATCGAGTCTGCCCGCGGACATGTCGGCGAACTTCCCGGCGCGGTCGGTGGTCGACACGACCTCGTTCACCCTTCTG
Source organism: uncultured Methanomassiliicoccales archaeon (assembly GCA_964533525.1). Classification (GTDB taxonomy): domain Archaea; phylum Thermoplasmatota; class Thermoplasmata; order Methanomassiliicoccales; family Methanomethylophilaceae; genus Methanomethylophilus. The sequence goes on from CAZHJV010000003.1 coordinate 22,148, forward strand.
GCCTGCGCACCCGTCCTCCTGTCGCGGAATGTACCGACGGTGACCAGGATGTCGGTGGCCATGAAAGCCTCGGGAGAGATACCCATATCGTGCACCGCCCTCTCGAATACCGTCTTGGCGGAATCGCCGTGGATGGTGCCCAGGATGGCGCTTCCCGCGCGGCCCGTCCTCATACTCTGGTAGAGGGTCTTCGCCTCCTCCCCCCTGACCTCCCCGAGGACTATGGCCGACTCCCCGAGCCTGAGGGACACCCTCAGGGCGTCGTTGGCACGGGAGAGGCTGTCGCCGTCCATGCGGTCGTCCACCAGCATCGACTGTATCTTGTATCCCATCTTACGCAGCTGGGTATTGGGGAGTTCGAGGGTGTCCTCTATGGTGAGGATCCTCTGGGACAGCGGGAACTCGAACATGAGCGCCGAGAGGAGGGAACTCTTCCCTGCGCCCCTCGCACCGCATATCAGGAAGGTGGCACGGTTCTGCACGAGGAACGACAGCAGCCCCGCGGTCGGGGCATCCAGCGTCCCGTTGGCTATGAGACGGGTGAGGGTCCACGGGTTCGACGAATGCTTCCTTATGGCGACGGCGTCCCCGTTGGGACTCATGGGATACCCGACGACGGTCGCCCTCGCGTCATACGTCTTCATATCGGTCTCGAGGACGGGATTGGATTCGCAGAACGGCAGTCCGCTCTCCCTCTTGAGGACGTTGATGAGGCTGTCCACCTCCCTCCGGTCCACCACCAGGTTTGTCCTGCACCTGATATGCGTGTTGCCGTCCCCTATGCCGGACATGGTCACGTGTATACGGGTGCGGTCGCAGGGGGCGTCGATGTACACATCCTCCAGTCTGGGATCCGACAGCAGGATGTCGAACACCCCGAGCCCCACGGTGTAGCGGTACACGGTGTCGCACATTTTTCCGATCTGCTCCTCCATGGCCCCCGCGTTCCCTCCGCAGGCGATCATCACCGCATCGGAAGCGGAATCGATGTAATCCCTCGCGACGGCCGCGACGGATCTCCTGTCGGTCCTCCCCCCGTTCTCGCGGAACTTCCTCCTGACCTCCTCTATGGCCTCCCCGATGAGGGCGTTCACCGCATCGGAGTTGGTGTATTCCGTGGGGGTGAGATTGTACTCGGTCTCCCCGTCGGAGGCGGTCCCCACGACCACGTGGCCGCTGGGAGTGTCGTATTCGGCGATAACGTCGAGTTCCCCTATGCTCCCGATGAGCCAGCAGTCAGCATAAGGGGGCTTGGTCCTCACGTTTCCGGAGAGGACCTTGCGGTAATCCTCCATGAACGTGCTCCCCGAGAAGACGGGGCGGGACTTCTGCACCGAGACGGCGGCATATCCCGTCCCGCCCCCGGGAGGGTACATGCCCGCCCACGGGGATGTACGGGCGGGTTCCGCCGTATGTCCGAACACCATCACGCCGCCCCCTTCCCGGACGCCAGTTTCGAAGCCTTGTCCTTCACGCGCGCCATGCTGTCCTCGGCCGCCCTGAGGGCGGTGTGGGTCCTCTGCAGGCAGGCGGTGCACTCGGGACTGTCGTCCGCGAGGGCGTAGAGGCGGTCGCAGGCGGCCGCGAAGGACGGTTCGGGGAAATCCGCCCATGCGTCCCCCATGACCTTCACGGGGGAACGGGAACAGACGGAACATTTCCTGGTCCCGTTGGTGGGAAGGGATGCTCTCCGCAGAAGTGCCAGATCGCACAGGATCTCCGCCGCGCCCCCCGAGATCTCCGTATCTCTCCCGGCCTTCAGCCGTATCTTCTCCGCCGTCCCCTCGGAGGAGACTGCGGACGCTATGCACCTCACGCATACGGGAGACCCGACATCGGGGACCTGGTCGCATCCCCCGCAGTGTACGACGAGATTGCCGGACCTGTCCACAGAGGCCGTCCCCGGGACGGGTCCGGCGTTCTTCTTGCTCTTCTTGATGCTCTTCGCAGGACGTTTCATTTCCTTCATATTCCGTCCGACGCGGAGAAGAGCATATAACGGACCACTGCTACATGTAGGGCTACCCTGCGGAAATGTTTATTATCTGTTAACCGTGGAGAACATCATGGAGATACTCTCGCCGGCCGGCTCCCCCGAGGGACTGGTCGCTTCTGTCAAAGGCGGCTGCGATGCCGTGTACCTCGGCGGCAAATCCTTCGGAGCGAGGGCGTTCTCGGACAATTTCTCGGATAAACAGCTGGAAGGCGCCGTGAACTACGCCCACGACAACGGCGTGAAGGTCTACGTCACCGTGAACACCCTCATCAAGGATTCCGAGATGGACGAGGCTGTATCGTTCGTCCGTTTCCTGGCCGACATCGGCGCCGATGCCGTGCTGATCCAGGACCTGGGACTCCTGAAATCCCTCCACTCGGTGGACATAAAGAAGCATGCCTCCACCCAGATGGGAATCTGCTCCCGCGAGGGGCTCGAATGGTGCGCCGCCAACGGGATCTCCCGCGCGGTGCTCAACCGCGAACTGACGTTCGAGGAGCTGGAGGAGATCGTGAAGGATTCCCCCGTGGAGACGGAGGTCTTCGTGCAGGGTGCCCTGTGCTATTCCCTGTCCGGCGGGTGCCTGTTCTCGTCCGTAGTCGGCGGAAGGAGCGGGAACAGGGGCCAGTGCGCCCAGCCCTGCAGGAAGAAATACAGGATGGACGGGGAGACCTCGTTCAGACTCAGCAGCGCCGACCTCTACGGCGCGGATTGGATAAAGAAACTCGATTCCATCGGGATCACCTCGGCCAAGATCGAGGGCAGGATGAGGAGCCAGGCGTACGCATACCTCGCCTCGAAGGTGTACTCGTCGGTGAACAGGGGTCTCGACCCCTCCGAATACGAGGAGGATCTGGCACTTCTGAAGACCGTGTTCAACAGAGGCTACTGCGACGGATACCTGGGCGGCGTCGTCTCACCCGTACAGATGACCTACGCCGACAACCGCGGATACTTCCTGGGAAGGGCCTCCTTCAAAAACAGGAAGTTCGACACCTCCGACCTGAAGGAGGCCGTCGGCGTCAGGGACGGGATAAGTCTCTACGATGGGGATGTCAAGGTCGGCGGATTCAAACTCAGCGCGGTCGGGAAGACCGCCTCGCCGTTCGACATACCCGACGGGACCTACGACGTCTACAGGACCTACGACCCCCGCATCGACGTGATCAAGAACATGGTGGGGGACGTTCCGAAATTCAGCGGGGAGACGGAGAGGAGGCCTGTGCATTCCCGCCCCCGGATTGCCGAGAGGCAGAAGAGGGACCTGCCGGAGATGTCGTTCTACGTCGGATCCGTGAGGAATCTGGAAGCGGTCCTGCCCTATGCGGACAGAGTCTACTACGAGGAATGCGACTCCCTTGCGGAGGCGCAGGAGGTCTGCGATGCGGCCGGAAAGGAGATCGTGACGATAGCTCCCAGATTCGATCCGCATTGGAAACCCGACACGTCGAGACCGTTCATGGTCCACACCCCGGGACAGTACATGCCGAAGAAAGACGACCGCGTCTACGCCAGTTACAACATGAACGTCTTCAACTCCCGCGTGAGCATGCCGTTCTACCAGACGACGCTGTCCGTGGAGATGTCCGACCGCGAGATCGAATATCTCGCACAGCACTATCCGGGGAGATTGGAGGTCATGGTCTTCGGAAGGACGGAGCTTATGTGCACCCGCGACCCGGGCATGAAGAACGGCATCCTGGAGGACGAGAAGGGTTACAGATTCCCGGTGTACCGCGACTCCCACGGTCTGGCACATATACTCAACTCCACCGATCTGATGCTCCTTCCGTATCTCAGGCAGCTCGGTTCCTTCGGCATAGATTCCGCCGGGATCGACGTGAGGAAACGTCCCGAGAGGATCGCCAAGGCCGTGGCGAAGGCGTTCGCGGAGAACAACGTAGGCATGAAACTCGACCTCACGGGACTGTGCGGCGGGATAAACTACGGGGCCTACCTCAGGGGTACCGACTAACTGCAGTACATCCGTTTTAAAACGTCCCGATGCGACATGCGTCCCATGATAAGGAACGCAAAGGGCGGAATAGGATTCATGGAGGCCATGGTCTCCGCGGCATCCGTATGCATCGTACTGACGTGTTTCACGGCATTCCTCGCGACTGCTCTGGCGGAGGAACATTCGGAAACGCCGGAATTCGACTGGAACGCCGCATACTCCGTATCCCTGGCGAACGGGGAATACGACGGGAGTGCAATCGCGGAATCGGCGGAGGAACAGGCCGTCCGCGGAGGATGGAACGGGGTGGCCGTGACCTGCACGGGCCCGATATCCTCGACATGGGAATACGGGAACAGGGAGGGCGATTCCGTACGGGACACCGTCGTCCGTTCGGTGCCTTCCGACGACGGACGTTCGGTGCCGACGGTGTTCGAGGCGGTCATATGGTATTGAACCGCAGAGGATTCACGGGGTTCGCGGACGCGATGTTCTTCATCCTCCTGACGGGAATAGCGGCGGCGATGATATCCGGCGCAGTGTACCAGGAAGGGCAGGTACAGGATGACGATGCATCGGAGATCTGCGACGAACTGTTCAAATCCAAGATGACTGCGGACGAATTCGGAATGGATCTGGAGAGCGGACGCGTCTATCACATCGCGGATCTGACGGCCGCATCCGTCTCATCCGGGGACGGGGCAGCGGAAGCGTATTTCGGGAAGATACTCGGCGGTATGTACGAGAGGCCGGGATCGTACCTCATGACCCTGTCGTTCGGGGGGAACTCCGTGTGCATCGGGACCGGTTCCGGGACGGCCCTGTCCGGATTCTCCGGGGATTACACCTCCCGCTACGGGACGGTGCATGCGGAACTGACACTGTACTAAACGATAAATCGGACGAGACGGATTGAGGGGCCGTGCCATATGCGGACGTCAACGGAATATCGATGTACTACGAGAGGACGGGTCAGGGGGAACCCGTCATCCTGATCACGGGTCTCGGCGGAACGGTATCGTTTTGGAACAAAGCCGTTCAGATGCTGTCCGGAGAATTCGACGTCATAACCGTAGACAGCCGCGGAGCGGGGAACACACGCCCGTCCGGACCTTTCCGCATAAGCGATATGTCCGACGACATCCTCGCACTCATGGATCATCTGGGTATATTCAGGGCCAATCTCGTCGGATGGTCCATGGGGTCGCATATCGCCCTCGGCGCGGCAGCCCGCCGTCCGGACAGGGTAAAGACTCTGACCCTCGTCTCCAGCTACCTGCACCGCCCTGCGAGGTCCGCCTACATCCTGGATTATCTGACGGAAGGATTCGGATCGGGAACGGTGTCATGGGACACCGCCGCGAAGGTGTTCAACGTCCTCCTCAGAGACTCGGACTTCTTCGAGGATGCGGAAAAGAAGGGACGCAGGATAAAGGAGATGCCGGCCCCGGACCCGGAAGGGCTCATGTGCCAGATGCGCGCGGTCGACGGTTACGATGCGGAGAATGACGCCCGCACGATCCGCGTGCCCACCCTTTCCGTGCACGGACTCGGGGACATAATGACGGAACCTTCGGCAGGGGATGAAATCGCTTCGGCAATAGAGAACTGCGAAAAGATCCGCATACCCGGGGAAGGACACATACTCCGTCCGGAGTCGTACATCCCCCGGGTGGCGGATTTCATCAGGCGCCGGCGAGGCGGGCGGCGCGGATCCTCCTGCCCTCCTCGACCTTCCCGGCGACGGTGGATCTGATCTCCTTCGTACAGGGCCACGTGTCATCCATGTATGCCGTCAGTTCGTTGATGTCCGCATCCGGATTCGTAAGTGCCAGATATACGCGGGACATGAACATCGACACCATGTACGGGAAGTCGTCGCATATCTGCGGACGGTTCTTCCATATGGTGCATCTGCGGTCCGCTCCCAGAAAGGGACAGGGGCCGTCGTCCTTCTTGTTTATGAGAATCCTCCCGTCGGATGTCCTGCACACATAGCGGGTCATAAACGTGTAGAGGTCGATCCCCGCGGCGGTGGCCACACGGTCCACCTCCTCCGGACGGATGATGATGTTAGGCTGATGGCAGCACTTCCCGCACATCTCGCACGGGAACTCGCCGCGGTAGGACATACATATGTCGTACGCCAGATCCAGGTCCTTCTCCATCTCAGGAGAGATCTCCGCGAGTCCCTCCAGCTGATATTTGCCCCTGTATACGGCCATCTCAGATACCACTCACGACATTGGCGTAACCGAGGAGGAATCCGATGACCGACAGGAGGAGTCCGAGGGCCGCCACGTAGACGAAGTTCATCCCGATCTCCCCGATCTGCGCGCGCTTCATGGCGCGGCTCATAGAGAATCCTCCGAGGAAAAGACCCAGCGCACCGAATACGAGGGCCACCCAGCAGTTCAGGATTATTGCGACGGCCGAGATTATCCCTATTACGGCCGCTGCGATGCACAGATGTTTCACGGGCACCGGTGCCTTCTTGGGCCCGGGTTCGAAGTAGTCTATGTCCATGGATACCATCCCGAAGATGTCGGAACTCCGTTAAAAGACTGTCCGTTCCGCCACACACTCCATGCGCCTGCGTACGGTCCCGAAACGGGTCGGCTCGTCGATATGCTCCAGCGAAAGGATCTTCTCCGTACGGAGGAGGCCTCTCAGTTCGTCCTCGGAGAAGTACCTGTAGAGGATGCCGTTCCTGACGCTCTCCTTCTCCCCTCCGGAACGCATATCGCCCTCGGCGAAACAGCGGATGCATATCCTCCCTCCGGGTGCGGTGACGCGCAGCATCTCCGACACCGCCTTCTCCAGATCGGGCCGGGGAACGTGTTCCAGCACGTGAACGGCCGCGACCGCGCCGAAGGAGCCGTCCGGGAAGGGGAGATCGCGGCAGTCGGCCGCGACGAATTCGGCGCGATGGCCCAGAAGCTTCCTGCACGATTCCACCGCAGCTTCGGAAAAATCGGCGCCGACGACGGCACAGCCGGCCTCGAGGAGGGCTTCGGAAGTCTTCCCGTTCCCGCATCCCAGGTCGAGGACCCTCGTTCCGGGCGCTATGCCGGTCCACCGGATGTCCGCCACGCCCCTCCAGGGTCTCCCCTGGGACGAGTACAGCTTCTCCCATGCGTCCTTCTGGGCATCGGATTCCATGCCATCCCGATTGGAACAGCCCGTATTAAAACCGCAGGTCTGCGGACCGGATGTCTGGGGAATGAAATGACCCAGATGCGGAAAATCCCGGATTCGGCCGCATCGGACTGACCTCTGCGGGAGGATCACACGTCATCCATCGACAGTCCGCTGTACGTGACTTCGTACTTCTTCAGCAGAGGTTCCAGCACCTTCCCCTTGGTCTTCAGACCGTTCATATCCAGCTTCGCGGGGTTCCTTTTGACCTCGATCAGATTCGCCTTTCCCAGGATGTCATCAAGCACCACGATGTCGATCTCCACCGTCCCGCTGCGGTTCCAGTATCCGCCGATCTCGGTGTACTCGGACTCCTCCGCGATCCTTCTCCTGAAGAAATCCTCCAGCGCCCTGCCCTCATACTCCTCCAATCCCGCACGCACCGCCCTGAGATGCAGATCGCTCCTCCCGAGCTCGATGTAATCCGAGTAGGGCTGGACGAACCGGAAGTAGAAGCGGAGGTACATATCCGATACGATCCACCGTGCGTTGCGTGCATTGGGTTTCCCGGGCACGGGGGAGACCTGCTTGGCGAACGCATACTCCCTCTGCAGCCTCTCCAGATACGCCCCTGCCTGTATGCCCAGGATATTCTCTATCTCCGACCTCCTCCCCCTCCCCTGGGAGATGATCTGCATGATCGAGAAGTACGTACGGTAGTCCTTGCCGAACTCCGACACCAGGATGTCCTTCCCGTCGCTCAGGAAGACCGAACCGTTGGACAATGCGGCCTCCAGCATACTGCCGGCATCGAACGCCCCCGCATCCATCAGCACACCGATGTAGTAAGGGACTCCGCCGGTGAGCATGAACAGCAGCAGCTCGTCCTCGTGCGAATGCTCCGGATTGTATTCGGAGAGTATGGCTTTCATCTGTGCCAGAGGGAAAGGTTCGACGCGGATTTTCGATGTGAGACGGCCGAACAGAGGTTCCTTCTCATCCTCGAAGATGGCGGTCATCATCGAATGGACGGAGCCGCTCACGATGAGGTCGATATGCGAACCTTCACGGAACGTGTCCCACACCGCCTGGATGTCGCCGAATATGGATGAGTCGACGTTCCTCAGCTCCTGGAACTCATCTATGACGACCGTGATCGGTTCGGTACGGGAGTGTATCATCAGCGCCTTCAGGATGTCTCCCACGGTATCGACCGTCCCGGGGACGTTTATGCCCGCATCGGACATCGCCCTCTGCATCCTCCTGCAGAGGACCTTCTGGTCCAGGCGGGTCACGAACAGGTACACGTACCCCGTGTCTTTCACGGATTCGAGGATCAGCGCGGTCTTCCCCGCCCTGCGCTTCCCGAGGACTGCGGTGAACGTACTCTCCTTCAGGGACCTCTCTTTGATGCTGCGGAGGACGGAGAGCTCCTTCTCGCGGCCGTAGAATCTCATAATTATCGTAATGCAAATTACGGTAATATAAATTACGATAATTCATATCCTGCCATTCCGCTCCGATGCTTCAGGGGCGATCCAATCTGAAGAATGAAATGACCCAGATGATGAAAATCCCGGGATAGGAGGTCAGAGCATCCTCTGAATTGCATCCATGTCCCCCATCGGCGACGGTTCGAGAACGCGGCATTCTTCGAAGAAACTGGGGCCGAACAGCGGATAATGGTAGACTCCGTTCTCATCGACCGACAGGTCCGATTCGGATACTTTGACCGCGATGTCGATATTCTTGTCCTCGGCCATCGCTTTGAGGAGGGATTTCGCTCTCTTCTTTCTGCCCGATTTGACCTCGATCGCGGCGAGTTTTCCGTTCAGATTCAGAACGAAATCTATCTCCATCCGCCTCGGAGCGCTGCTGTAGTAGTACACGTCGTATCCTTTGCGTATCAGCGCCTCCGCGACGGCATTCTCCGCGGCGGCACCGTTGTTCATGGCGAAATCGCCGTCGATCAGACCTTTCGCGGCCGCGGAACCGAACAGGGAGACCAGCATCCCCGTGTCTTTCATGTAGATCTTGAACATGTTCCCGTCTGTCTTCAGTCTGAACGGTTCGGAGATCTCCTCCAGATTGCGGCAGATGTCGACGATACCGGCCTCCTTCAGCCAGTAGACCGCATGCCCGTATTCCCTGGCCCCGTAACCGGAAGCCGCCGAAACCTGCGAGTAGAGGAACGCATTGCTTTTCTCGCGGCTGAGTTGGTGCGGCACCGAATCGAGACACTGACCGATACGGGTCCTGTCGGTCGAGGACGATGCATATCTCTTCACGTCGTCGGTTATCCGCCGATATATCTCCATATGCGTTCTATTGGAATTCGCGTATAATCCCGTCTCCGCATAATTCAGGACCGCCTCGGGCATACCGCCCACTGCGATGTATCTTCTGTAGAGATCGTTCAGCTGACCCAGAAGCAGTTTTCCGAAGGGTTCCATCTCCCTAATGTGGGTGCGGATACGCTCGGTCTTCCCGTGCGAGAATCCCACCGCCCACAGGAATTCCTCGAAATCCATCGGCTCCATATGGACGGTCTCCACGGAACCAACCGGGGTGAGCCTTTTCCTGTTGATCGCCTCCGAAAGCACCGAACCGGAACATATGATGTCGCACCGTCCGTCCGCAGCGAGGGGCTTAAGCGCAGCATATGCGCCGTCGCAGCACTGTATCTCGTCGAGGAAAAGCAGACATCCGTCCATGGTTTCGATATCGAATGCGAAACCGAGCTGGTCGAAGATGTGTTCGGCGGTCAGATCACCGTCGAAAATCGATTTGTACTGGGGGCTGTCCTCGAAATTGATCTCGATGACCGTCCTGTACCTCTTTCTGCCGAATTCCCGGATGCTGTATGATTTTCCGACCTGACGAGGACCGCGTACAACCAATGCTTTGTGGTTGCTGCGGCCATACCAGGCTTCCAGCACAGCTTCGATTTTGCGGTCCATATGAACGGATATCCGTGTGCAATTATAACTCTATCCGTAAAAAAGCAACATTATTGCGGATTGTATCCGTAAAAAAGCATAATTATCCGACCCTGAAGCAATCCTGCGGAGGATTCGGTCCGACACAACTGCCCGGCATATGCGGCACATGTTCCGAAACGGAAGATGCAGGTGCGCGCCCTCCGCGCAACGTACATTAATTAATAAGAAAGCAATCGGAAGGCCGAAAACGGGGAACTGATCATGTTCTGGAACCCTAGAATCGAAACGATGCCGTACGAGGAGCTGAAGCAGCTCCAATACCACGAACTCAAACAGCTCGTAAACAACCTCTACAGTTTCAACAAGTTCTACCACGACAGGATGAGGGAGGCCAACGTGTCCCCCCTCGACATAAACTGCCTCGAGGACGTACAGAAACTGCCGTTCATGTACAAGCAGGACCTGCGCGACAACTATCCCGACAAGATGTTCACATCCCCCAAGAACGAGATCGTCAGGTACCACGTCTCCTCCGGAACCTCCGGGAAGCCGACCCTCGTGGCGTACACCCGCCACGACCTCGACTACTGGACCGAGGCCCTCGCGAGATCCTTCACCTCCGCCGGCATCGGGCCCGGCGACATCATGCAGGTCTCCTACGGATACGGACTGTTCACCGGAGGGCTCGGAGCCCACTACGGGGCGGAGAAGGTCGGCGCGGCCGTCCTCCCCGCATCCACCGGGAACACCCAGAGGCAGCTGGAGATGATGCAGGACCTGGGCGTCACCGTCATCGCCTGCACCCCCTCCTTCCTCACCCACCTCTGCACCACCGCGAGGCAGATGGGTATCGACTGGAAGAGGGATATGAAACTCAAGAAGGCCATCCTCGGGGCCGAGCCCTGGTCCGAATCCATGAGGACCAAGCTCCAGAACGAGATGGGCATCAAATGCTACGACATCTACGGAACCTCCGAACAGGCGGGACCCATGTTCAGCGAGTGCGAGGCCCAGAAGGGCGCGCACATCTGCGGAGACATCATGCTCGTGGAGATCCTCGACCGCGACACCGGCGAGGTCCTGGAACCCGGGAACACCGGGGAGATGGTCGTGACCATGCTCCAGAAGGAGGCCATGCCCATGATCCGCTACAAGATGAAGGACGTCACCTACCTCGACGTGGAGCCCTGCGAATGCGGCAGGACCTCCCCCAGGATCGGCAGGATCACCGGCAGGACCGACGACATGCTCATCGTCAGGGGGATCAACGTGTTCCCGTCGCAGGTGGAGTACACCCTGATGAGGATCCCGCAGATAGGGGATCAGTACATGATATACGTCACGAGGGAAGGGGACCTCGACAGGATGCAGCTGCAGGTCGAGATCAAACCCGAGGCGTTCAGCGACAAGGTCGAAGACATGATAGCCCTCCGCGCCCATGTGGAAAGCGAGCTGAAGAAATACCTCAACATCGCTGTAGAGGTGGAACTGAAGGCCCCCGGAGAACTCCCGAGGTTCGACGGAAAGGCGAAGAGGGTCATAGACAAGAGGGTGTTTTGAATGGACGAGATAATCACACAGCTTTCGATATTCGTGAACAACGAACCCGGCAGGCTCGCGGCGGTGGCCAAAATTCTGAAGGAGTGCGGAGTGAACATGAAGGCCTGCAACCTGGCCGAATCCAACGAGTTCGGCATCCTCAGGGCCATCGTGGACGACCCCGAGGGCTCCGCGGAGAAGCTGGCCGCCAAGGGCGTCATCGTGAAGAAGACCGAGATCGTCGGCGTGAAGATCTCCGACGTTCCCGGATCCCTGTACGGACCCGCCTCCGCCCTCGGCGAGGCCGGCGTCAACATCGAGTACGGGTACGCGTTCACCGGCAAGGGGATCGGCGGACTCCTCATGAGGGTCGACGACCCCGCCAAGGCGGTGGAGGTCCTGAAGAAGGCGGGCCTCGAGCTCATCAAGGGATCGGAGATCTGAATGGGAAACCTCAACGTCGCGGCGGTCGGTGCCCCCGGCCTCGCCGCGGAGATCGGCAAGAAAGGAACCGTCACCGACATGACCTTCTACGAGGTCAAGGACGGGACCGATTCCATCACGCTCATAGAACCGTCGAAATACCCCGACAAGCTCTCGTCCCTGTTCTACGCCACCGAGATGTCCGAATTCGTCATCCTCACGGTGGACAAGATAGATTCCTTCCTGGGGGAGACCATCGTCATGGTGGATTCCCAGAAGAAGACGGCCGGATGGATCGTCCTCAGGAACTACATACAGCCGGAACAGCTTAAGCCGCTCATCGCCGGCACCTCCCTCGAGAACTACGAGTTCGTGGAGGAGGACCCCACCGCCATGAGGATCGCCCTCGTGGGCATGGCGAAGGCCGAGGACAGGACCGCCGGAGAGGGGACCTGCGGATCCTGTCCCGTGGACAGCCACTTCAACGTCAAAGGCGTGGGGACCGTCGTCCTCGGTTCCGTCGCGGACGGATACTTCAAGGTACACGACAAGATGACCGTGTGGCCCATCATGAAGGAGGTCGTCCTCCGTTCCATCCAGAAGCACGACGTGGACGCCCGCGACGGCGTGAAGGGGGACCACGTGGGCCTCGCCCTCAAGGGCATCGAGAGCGACGAACTCGACAGAGGGTTCGTATGCTCCACCGACCCGTCAATCAAGATGACGGCCGCCGTCACCGCCAAGGTGGATTACAACAAATACTACAGAGGGGAACTGAAGGAAGGCATGATGGTCCACGTGGGCCACTGGATGCAGATGGTCCCCGCCCGCATAACGGGTGCGTCCGGAAAGGACGGCGACGTGGCGATGGAATTCGACGGGAAGATCATCCACAAACCCGGCGATGCCGCCGTCGTGATGTACCTCGAAGGCGGGAAGCTCAGGGTCGTCGGGACCGTCATCCTTCCGTGACGTCCGGGAAAGACATGGTCGACTGGTTCGGGGCGGAACAGGACTCGAAGCTCATCGAGTTCCAGAACAGGGAGAAGTGGGACGGCCCCTACGAGGCCGTCCGCTGCGCCCGCGCCCTGTCCCCCTCGTCCCTCCCCGGGATCCAGTATGCGCTGAACCCCTACGGGGGCTGCGAGCACGGCTGCGTCTATTGTTACGCACCCGAGGTGACCCATTCCTCCTGGAACGGATGGCGCGTCGTCAGGGTCAAGGTCAACGCACCCGAACGTCTCGCGAAGGAACTGCCGGGCCTCTCCGGGACCGTGGGCATAGGGACCGTCACCGATCCGTATCAGGGTGCGGAGGCCCGTTTCACGGTGACCCGCAGATGTCTCGAGATTCTTCACGACAGGAGATTCAGGGTGCACGTCCACACCAAATCGGACCTCGTCCTGCGGGACCTCGACCTCCTGAAAGACATGGACTGCGAGGTCGGGATCACCGTCACCGGCACCGACGAGAGGATGTCGAAGATGCTCGAACCGGGTGCGCCGCTCCCCGGCGTCCGCCTGCATGCGATAAAGGAACTCGCCTCCGCCGGAGTGGACGTGTACGCCCTCATAGGTCCCGTACTGGAACATCTGGAGGGACACGAGGAGGAGTTCTGCGAAGCGGTGGTCTCCACTGGTGCGAAAAGGGCCGTCCTCGACCGTCTCAACCCCCGTCCCGAACTCTCCAAGAGGCTCGGGAGGATGCACGTCCGCGGCTCCCCCGAAGCACTGGAAAAGATCCGCAGGATCCTCATATCCAGCGGACTGGAAGTGAAGAACGCTTTCTGAATCTGGCCATACCTGTGGCGGCTGGGTTGTAAACCTTCGGTTACATAGGCATATTTTTATAGAAGCGCATAATAACCATAGACCGTAGAATAGGGGATTTATCCTATGTACGGAAACAGCAACCAGCCTATCATCGTTCTCAAAGAGGGAACCCAGAGGAGCAAGGACAAAGAGGCGCAGTTCAGCAACATCGACGCCGCGAAAGCCGTAGCGGATTCCGTAAGGTCCACCCTCGGACCCAAAGGAATGGACAAAATGATGGTCAACTCCATCGGAGACGTCGTCATCACCAACGACGGTGTCACCATCCTGAAGGAACTCGATGTCCAGCACCCCGCCGCCAAGATGGTCGTCGAGGTCGCCAAGACCCAGGACACCGAGTGCGGAGACGGTACCACCACCTCCGTCGTCCTCGCCGGAGAGCTTCTGAAGCAGTCCGAGGACCTCATCAACGCCAACGTCCACCCCACCGTCATCACCAACGGATACAACATGGCAGCCGCCGAGGCCGTCAAGATCCTCAACGAGATCGCCGTGGACGCCAAGAACGACAAGATGCTCAAGACCGTCGCCGACACCTCCCTCACCGGAAAGGACGTCGGAGACGACTCCGATCTGAGCCACCTCTCCGACATCATCGTCAAGGCCGCGAAATTCGTCGCCGACGAGGACGGAAAGGTAGACACCAAGAACATCCGCATCACCAAGAAGGTCGGAGGCGTCATCGCCGACACCTACCTCGTGCAGGGAGTCGTCATCGACAAAGAACTCGTGCACTCCAGGATGCCCAAGATCGCGAAAGACGCGAAGATCGCCGTCTTCAGCTGCGGCCTCGAGGTCAAGAAGACCGAGATCGACGCCCAGATCCAGATTACCGACCCCTCCCGCATGAACGACTTCCTCGCAGAGGAGGAGGCCGGTATGAAGAAGATGGTCGACCACATCAAGGAGACCGGAGCCACCGTCGTCTTCACCTCCAAAGCCATCGACGAACTCGTGCAGCACTACCTCACCAAGGCGGGAATCATGGGATACAGGAGGCTCAAGGAGTCCGACATCGAGTCCATCGCCAAAGCCACCGGCGCCACCATCTGCGGCGACGTCAACGAGCTGACCGAGAAGGACCTCGGAACCGCCGGATGCGTCGAAGAGAAGCGCGTCGGAGAGGACGGAATGGCATTCATCACCGGCTGCAAGAGCCCCAAGGCCGTCACCATCTTCATCCGCGGCGGAACCGAGCACGTCATCGAAGAGGTCGAGAGGGCCATCAACGATGCGATCCGCACCGTCGGCATCACCCTCGAGGACGGAAAGGTCGTCGCAGGAGCCGGAGCACCCGAGATCGAACTCGGAATCAGGCTCGCGAAGTACGCCGCATCCGTCGGCGGAAGGGAGCAGCTCGCCATCGAGAAGTTCGCCAAGGCCATGGAGATCATCCCCTGGACCCTCGCCGAGAACGCCGGACTCGACCAGATCGACGTCATCATCAAGATGAAGTCCGCCCACGAGACCAACAAGGACGGAAAGTACTACGGAATCGACCTCGACTCCGGAGAGCCCGTCAACATGCTCGACAGGAACGTCATCGAGCCCCTCAGGGTAAAGACCCAGGCTGTCGACTCCGCCACCGAGGTCGCCAACATGATCCTCAGGATCGACGACGTCATTGCGGCCCGCAGGGCACCCCCGGCGCCTCCTCAGGGAGCCGGAGCCGGCGGAATGCCCCCCGGAATGATGTGATCCCCAAACCTTAACCGGGGCCTTCCGGCCCCGTTCCACACCCGGAGGCGTCTCCATCCCCCTCCGGGAATCTTCCCTTCTGAAACACTATATATGCGAACTTCTGGATGTACTGCCATGGATGATGTAAGAGCCGTCTGCCCCAAATGCGGAAAAGATGTATGTTTCGACAGCGGTTCCGTCCGCGTCTACTGCCCCGAATGCGGACGTATGGTCATAAAAGCCGACGCGCAGCCGGCCCCTTCTGCGGAGGAGGCCGCATCCCTGATGTCGGCCGGAGAGGCCCTCATCGCCGAAAGGAACCTCGCCGAAGCATTCGCCAAGTGGTCTGCTGCGGTCGGCGCCCTGTCCTCCAAGGATTTCGCCATATGGAGGGACAAGATGCCCCGCCTGATGGCGGAACATATCCCCGGAGACCTCCTCTTCCTGCAGCCCGATGTGCAGGACGGCTACATCGATGTCTGCGAAACCGCGAAACGGAGGAATTTCGACCTTTCCGGGAAAACCGCCCAGGGGATTATCGAAAGGCCCATCACAGGGAAACTGAACTCCGACCTGTCCGATTTCTTCATCCTCTCGGTGGCATACGCCGTCGCGATAGAATACGCGGCCGACCCGCCCGCCATGTACGATATGTGCAAGGCCGTCCAGGACCGTTATTTCGAATACCGCTCCGGTCTCAGGGACGGCGAAGGGAAATCCCTCTTCGCAGGCAGATCCATGTACAACGACGCGATCAAACCCTTCGTCCATCTGGGCGGTCTCCTCAACGGGAAAACCCGCCGCCTGTCCGAGAAGAAGAAGGATGCCCTCAACAAACTGTGCGCCGAAACCGAACTCCCGCCGGAGATCCGCGGACTCGTCGTAAGCGCCGTCAACTGGCAGATCCGCAGGATGGCGACGGCCTCCATGAAGGAGAACTCGCAGTACAAATCCAACATGAAGAAGGACATGAAGGCATTCTGCGACGGATACTTCGGAAGATTCGATTACTGAGTCCGGTATCAGCGGTCGAAGATCCAGTACCCCGTGAATTCCGAGATATCGTCGGCCATCAGTTCGACCTCGTTGCCCACATGGACGAAGTCATCCTCGTTCTTCCCTTCCATATACTGGGACAGGGGAGACAGGGGCAGGGTGATGCCGCCGACGCGGTAATCCGTAGGGACGACCACCTTGGGGCCCACCCTGCGGACGAACCCGTCTATCTTGGAAATCGGAATCGTCCCGTATTCCCCCACCGGGATGAACAGGATGTCCGTCATCTTCATCGCGTCCACCGCCCTGTCGGACGGGACATCCCCCAGCCCTCCGCAGAACGATACGCGGAGACCGTCCATCTCGAACATATATATCGTGTTGAGGCCTCTCTCGGCACCCATCTTCTCGTCGGCGAACGAGGGCAGGCCCCTGACGGTGAATCCGTTGAACACCGTCTCCCCCGTCTTCTCAGTATAATCCGTATGGTGGCCGCTGACCGCCCTGAATGCATTGCGGTCGTAGTTGTTATGGGTACAGAGGACCAGATTGGCGGCTACGGACGGAGGCCAGATTCCGATGGACCTGCCGTCATGGGGATCCAGCACCATTCTTATCCTGTCGTCGGCGAACTCGAAACACGAGTAGCCGTGCCACCTTATGTACACGCCATGCGGATTATCGGGCGCCGTAATAACTGTATCGTCCGCATCCGGACCTCTGCGTCATTTGGATATAGTCCGATGCGATACGGAACCCCGACAGAGATGACTTTCCGCATCACATTCCTCGGCACAGGCGGCGGCAGACACACGTCGATGCTCCAGACCCGCTGCACCGGGGGGATGCTCATCGAACACGGGGATCCGCCCATGCGCCTGCACGTGGATCCCGGCCCGGGCGCACTGACCCAGATGAAGAAGATACACTACGATGTCGGCTCCACCGACTCCGTCGTGATATCCCATGCGCACCCCGACCATTATTCGGACGGTCCCTGCGTCATCGAGGGGATGACCCGCGGAGGGTGGGTGAAGAGGGGGCATCTCTACGGGAGCCCCACCGTCATAAACGGCGAAGGCGGACTGGGCCCGTGCCTGTCCCCGTACCATCTGGGTCTTCCGCTGTCCAGCACCGCGTTCCGTCCGGGGGACGTCCTCGACATAGACGGACTGAGGACCGAGATCTGCCGTGCCAACCACAGCGACCCCACCAACGTCGGATTCCGTTTCGTCACGTCTCACGGGATAGTGTCGTACGTCAGCGACACCTATTATACCAGGGACATCGGGGAGCAGTACATCGGCAGCAGGGTGCTCATCCTCCCCGTCACGACCCCCATGGGCAACAGGATCAACTACCACATGTGCACCGACACCGCCATCGAGATGGTGAACCTGGTGAAACCCGAGCTCTGCATATTCATCCACCTGGGGATCGTGATGGTCGAGGAGGATCCGGACCGGCAGGCGCGCATGTGCCAGAAGGCCACAGGAGTGCGTACGGTGGCCGGAAGGGACCTGATGGTGCTCGACGTAGGGGAGAAACTGGAACTCTCGGATGCGGAGACCTACGGCGGCCAATGGATACCCGAATGGGTCCCGCATCTCCCGAAGGACCGCCGTATCTGATCTGAGGGAAATTTTTAAAGTACCGAGCATAATTGCGGGCACATGAGCGTCGAGGACAGCGTACTTGCCAAGATAAGGCCCACGGAGGAGGAGAGGCGGCACATAAAGCAGGCCGCCGACGACCTCCGTGCCAAAGTACAGAAGTACCTCGACACCGAAGGGATAGACGCCGAGATCAGATTCGTGGGATCCTACTCCAAAGACACCTATCTTTCCGATCCCGACCTGGACTTCTTCGTCCTGTTCCCTCCGACCCTTCCCCGCGCCGACCTCACGAGGATCGGGCTGAAACTGGGGGACGACATCCTCCATGGCATCCGCATGTTCTCCGAACACCCCTACACCAGGGGCAAGTTCGAGGGGATCGACGTGGACCTCGTTCCCAGCTATCACATAGCCAGCACCGACAAGCTCCAGTCTGCGGTGGACAGGACCCCCTTCCACACGCAGTATATCCAGGAGAACATGAGCCTCGGCCAGAGGGATCAGGTGAGACTCCTCAAAAAATTCATGAAGGGCATCGGAACCTACGGCGCCGAGCCCAACACCCGCGGTTTCTCCGGATACCTCTGCGAACTCCTCGTCTTGAAATACGGGACGTTCAGGGACGTCCTGGAGGCCGCTGCGACCGAGTGGAGGGAGGGCACCGCCATAACCATCAAGGAGAGGGGACCCCCTATGATCGGGCCTCTCATAGTCTACGACCCGGTGGACAAGAAACGCAACGTCGCATCCGCCGTCCACCTGGACACTCTGGCACTGTTCATAGCCGCCGCCAAGGACTACATCGCGGCGCCTTCGGAGAACTTCTTCTTCCCGAAGAAGAGGGTCCCCCTCCCCGTCGAGGAACTCGAGGAGAAGGCATCCCTGCACGGTTCCAGGATCCTCACCGTCACGTTCAACAGGCCCGATGCGATAGAGGACAACCTCTACTCCCAGCTGTGGAAGACCCAGAACGCGCTCATGAAGAAGCTCGACGAGTTCGACTTCAACGTGCTCAGGGCGGTCCACAGCATGGATGACGATCATCTCGTCATAGCATTCGAACTGGACCGCGACGTGCTGTCCAAAACCTGCAAGCATGTGGGCCCTCCGGTATTCGTAAGGGCGGCGGAATCGTTCCTCAAAAAGTGGAAGAACAACGAATACGGCGCCCCGTTCATAGACGACGGTGCGTGGTGCGTCATCGTCGAGAGGATGTACTTCTCTGCGGTGGAGATGCTCGAGGAAGAGGCGTCCCTGGCGGGCATAGGCAGGGAACTCGACCCCGAATCGATGAAGATCCGCGGCCATGAGGCTTCCCTCACGGCGGTCGACCCGCTGCTTCTGACAGAACTTATGGATCCCGTCCTCAGCTGGAAAGTCGTCTGAATACCGCCCGGTTTTTCATATCCGGCGCATCGGATTCCCAAATCATATACGACGGGTCGGAAGGGCCCGCTTCCGAAATAACGCCTGAGTCCCAGGTTTGTAAAATGGGAAGGGGGACGTAAGGCCCCCGGAAAATGATGTCCGCCCGGCTCAGGGAGCGAGGAAGGGCGGGTTGACGAACACGATGCACATTCCGAGCGCCAGAATGAGGAAGACGAAGTAGTCCCCGATCATGGTCTTGGACTCGAGGAGATCGGCCCTGATGCCTGCCTTCATATACAGCCTCTTCATGGTGAAGACGACTGCGAAGACGATCACCGTGTCGAGGATCCAGCAGAGCGGATCGGAAAGAACGTTGCATATCACCGCGGCGAGGAACCCGATGACGATCGCATAGACGATGGTGATGAAAAGGACCTTCATTCCGTAGATGTCCTTGAGGATGAACTCCTTCTCATCGAAATTGGTAGGAGTGAACTCGTATTCCTCTTCGGGCTTCTCCTGTATAAGACGCCTCTTCTTAGCCATAGTACTCTTCCCGATTCTGTATTTCCCTTATAAACTTATAGGGAAGAATCGAGGCACTTCCGAGACCGTACCGACAGAAGGTATGCCCGGAACCTCGGATATATAAGCAATAACAATAACAAATTATTTGTTATTCATATCCGCCTAAACATAGCCAGATTAGTCAAATCGGTCAGATTCGGTCACCCCTCGGTTTCGCTTAAATATGCATTCCGCGTGAAGAAATCCGAGAGTGAGACAATGGCTGAGAAAGACCTTGAAGACATACCCGGCGTAGGGCCGGCAATCGCAGACAAACTCCGCGAGGCGGGGTACACCGAGATCATGGCCATCGCAGTGGCGGCACCCAAGGATCTCGCCGAGACCTGCGAGATCGGCGAGAAGAAAGCGATGGACATCATCGAGGGCGCGAAACTGGTCGCGGACATCGGCGGATTCGAGACCGGAGATGTGATCCAGCAGAGGCGTGCGGCCATCACCAAACTGACCACAGGCTCCAAGGCGTTCGACGAACTCCTCGGAGGAGGCCTCGAGAGCCAGTCCATAACGGAGTTCTTCGGGGAATTCGGAAGCTGCAAGACCCAGGTGTGCTTCCAGCTGGCGGTGAACGCCACCCTTCCCGAGGACAGGGGCGGCCTCGACTCCGATGTCATCATCATCGACACGGAGAACACCTTCAGGCCCGAGAGGATCGTGCAGATGTGCAACTACCTCGGCGTCGATCCGGACGAGACCCTCAAGAGGATCCACATAGCCAGGGCGTTCAACTCCCAGCATCAGGTCCTGCTCGTGGACAAGGCCCTGGAACTGGCCAAGGACATCAAGGTCAGGCTCATGATCGTGGATTCCCTGACATCCCACTTCAGATCCGAGTACCTCGGAAGAGGCGCCCTTGCGGAAAGACAGCAGGTCCTCAACCGCCACATGCACGACCTCCTGAACTTCGCAACGGTCAACAATGCGGTCATAGCCGTCACCAACCAGGTCGCATCCAAACCGGATGCGTTCTTCGGAGACCCGACGAGGCCCATCGGAGGACATGTCGTCGGCCACACCGCCACCTTCCGTATCTATCTCAGGAAAGGAAAAGCCGGAAAGAGGATCGCCAGACTCATCGACTCCCCCAACATGCCGGAAGGGGAGGCCGTGTTCATGGTGACCGAAAACGGTATTACGGATTGAGGAAGTAGGTCCGGCCGTGTACCAATCATACCTCTTCGAACTCCTGGGCGAACTGGAGAACATGCCCCGCGACGAAGCCGTCTCCACGGTGAATGCGGAGACGGAAGGAAACTTCCGCATCGTATGCGAAGGCCCCGGATACATCGTCCTGGAGTTCGAAGAGGGCAAACTCGGCGCGGTATGTTCGCGTCTGGCACTTACACATTGCGTGGGAAGGTACCTGGGATCTTTCGATCCCGAGGACCTGTCCCCGATCGAAAATGCGGAACTCCCTCCGGGCACCTTCGCCGTGAGACACAAACGGTTCAAAGGCTGGATGGCGGATGTCGATTCTCAGAAACTGGTACGCAGAACGGGGGCCGTTTTCTCGAAGAAGAACGACGTGGACCTCCGGAATCCGGACACCGTCGTGGACATCCTCATGACGGACCGCGTACATGCGTATACCGAGGAATGCGTCTTCGATGCGGATCTCCTGAAACAGCGCAAGGTGAGCGAGAGGCCGTTCTTTTCGCCCATATCGCTGCACCCCAGATATGCCCGCGCCCTGATCAACCTCACCGGGGTCAGAAGGGGCGGGACCGTCCTGGACCCGTTCTGCGGTACGGGGGGCATAGTGATAGAAGCGGCCGAAATGGGCATGAAGGCCATCGCATCCGACTTCGATCCTGAAATGGTCGCAGGCACCCGCGAAAATATGGATTTCTATCATCTGGCACTTCATGATTTCGAGGTTCTTGACATAGGTGCCATCCCCGAAAGGTTCCATGAGATCGATGCCGTCGTATGCGACCCGCCGTACGGCAGATCCACCAAGACGGGCGGCGAGAAGATCGACCGCATCTACTCGAGGGCCTTAGAGGCTTTCCCGAAGGTACTCACGGAAAACGGCAAGGCGGGAGTCGTCCTGCCCCACCCGTTCGAGAATCCGTACATGAAATTGGACAGTATGTACATCCAGTATGTCCACGGGACCCTTTCCAGGCATTATCATCTTTTCTCGCGCCAGTAACATTATAACAGCACCCGCGATAGGAAGAGGGCGTGAACAGATTCCTCCGCCTTTTCAGGATCGGAAACTGCCTGATGGGTGCGATCGGGGTACTGATAGCATGCTTCATAGCGGCCGGATCGGACCTCGGCGGCCACATTCTGAAAGCGGCCGTCGGATGCGCGGTCGTCATATCGTTCGAAGCGGGCGGAAACGCCCTGAACGACTGCATCGACTGCGACATAGACAGGACGGCCCATCCGGACAGGCCCGTTCCCAGCGGAGAGATATCTCCCGGCACCGCACGCGTATGCGGATACGGAGGTCTCGCATCTGCGGCGATCCTTTCCGCGTTCATCTCCCTTGAGACTTTTCCCCTCGTCGCCGCCGGCGCAGCTGTCATGATCCTGTATGAGACCGCCCTCAAACAGAGAGGATTCGTGGGAAACCTCACCATCGCGGTGCTGACAGGATTCATCTTCATCTTCGGCGGTTCCATCGTGGGAGATTATTCCCAGGTTTGGATCCTGGCCATCCTCGCGGTCCTCGCATCCGTCGGAAGAGAGATCGCGAAGGACATAGAGGACGAGGAATCCGACGAAGGGAGCAGAAAAACCCTTCCGATGGCCATCGGAAAGAGAAAGGCCGCATACGTCGCGGCCGCCTTCTTCGTGGCAGGGATCCTCCTCAGCTTCGTGCCGATTATACTGCACACTTTCGGCATTCTGTATTGTTCCGTCATAATTGCGGATATAATCTTTATCTACTGTGCCAGCATTGTACTCAAAGATGCCCATAAGGCGGAGAAGCTGGCCAAGGCGGCCATGTTCGCCGCACTTATTTCATTCATGTTAGGTGTGATCTGATGACCGGTCTGAAAGAATATCTCTTCGGGAAAATGAAAGAAGGAACCATTCATCTCTCCCTTCTCGACCCGGATCCCGAGAAACTCTCTGTGGAGAAAGCAAAGGAAATCGCCGCGAAGATGAAAGAAGCGGGTTCGGATGCATTCATGATCGGCGGATCCACCGGCGTCACCAGCGAGAACCTCGGTGCGGCCGCCAAAGCCGTGAAGGAGGCTTCCGGCCTTCCCGCCATCTACTTCCCGTCCAACGCCAAGTCGTTCTCCCCGGAGGTCGACGGAATGTTCTTCATGAGCATCCTCAACAGCACCGACCCCCTCTTCATAACGCACGGCCACGCCATGGCCGCACCTTACATCGCCAAGATGGGTATCGAGACCATCCCTATGGCCTACATCATCATCGAACCCGGCATGACTGTGGCCAAAGTCTCGAAGGCCAAATGCGTCGGCCACGACGACATCAACGGAGCGGTCGGATACGCTCTTGCGGCGGAGATGCTCGGCATGCAGCTCGTGTATCTGGAAGCCGGAAGCGGTGCGGACAGGCCTGTATCCCCCGAGATGATCGCCGCCGTCAAGAAAGCGATCCATGTCCCCCTCATCATCGGAGGCGGCATAAGGACGCCCGAAGCCGCCGAAAGGGCCAGAAAGGCCGGTGCGGACGCCATCGTCACCGGAACATTCCTGGAACAGTGCTCCGACGAGGAGATTCTGAAATCCGTGGTGCACGCGGCCAAGGGAATCTGATATGGGCAGATACGACGATTACAAGCCGACCTACAGTCAGCCCATCTCCCCTTCCGCGCCCATGTGGCTCACCCCCGAGGAAAAGCAGGCCGGCATCAACAAGAATCTCAAGGTGGCGGCACACAGGTTCCTGTGCCCCAACTGCGGAAAGGAATTCAGCCTGTTTCAGTCGAGGGCCGTCGCCTGCAAATACTGCCCCAAGGCCTCATCCCGCTGCCCCAACGT
This sequence comes from uncultured Methanomassiliicoccales archaeon, assembly GCA_964533525.1. Lineage (GTDB taxonomy): Archaea > Thermoplasmatota > Thermoplasmata > Methanomassiliicoccales > Methanomethylophilaceae > Methanomethylophilus. Next base: position 46,191 of record CAZHJV010000003.1, read on the forward strand.
AAGATGCCCGTACTGCGACTCGGAATTCCCGATAAGCGGATTCGTCGTACCCGAAGGCAACAAAGCCGACCAGAGGACGATGAACGATTACACCGACGAGGTATTCGACCGCTGGGCGGACACATACAACAGGCGCTGAGTCAGTCCTTTATCTCAAGGCCCCTTATTCCGAGGACGGGGTCGTACTCCCTCGTCAGCCCGTCCCCGATGATTTCCTCGAGGATGATCTCCATGGAGGCCCACACCCTGACATTCTCGCGGAAACATCCCGTCACGGCCCTGCCGTTGCGGCCGACGGAACCGTGGAGATGCATGACGGGTTCCCCGACCGCATCCAGAACAACGGTGCCGAAGCCGAAGAATTCGGCATTGTTCTCGACTCTGTAGACCAGCGGTTCGTAAGCCGCGCCGGAATCGGCGAGTCCCACGACGAAAGTGGAGCCGGCGGCCACGTTGCCGTCCATAGTACAGACTGCGTTCTTCACGCCGTGATCTCTGGCAAATCCCTCGACGGCCTGTTTGACATTGTCCCCGTCATCCAGTCTGATTACGAAGATGCGTCCTCTGGCCATCTCGCGGAATTTCATCCGCTTCACCTGTACTTGCTGTACCTGTCCAGGAGTTTGCTGATCTTGTCGTACTCGTCCTTGGTGAGGTTTCCCTCGTCCACGAACGTCTTCGCATAGTCCTTCGCATCGCGGGTGGAGATGCGGGAAGCCTTCGCGATCACGGAGGCCAGGAAAGAAGAGGCCATGACCGGATCCATGGAAGACTGCGAAAGAACTTCGTTCATATCGTACTTGAACGGAGCCACCTTGTGGGTGTTCAGCATGGACTGTCTCTTGGACGCCTCCTTGGGTCTCTGACCCTGACCGGGTCTGCGGGACTGCCTGTTGGGCGACGAATTGTTCCTGCTGTTCGCCCTCTGGGACGAACCGCGGTACGACATGCTGTAGTTGGCGTCGGATTTCTTCGGAAGGCTCACCGTCTTCTCGCCGGAGAGGTCGGAGGGCGAAACATCGTCATCGACGCTCTCGTCCTTCTTGTAGGAGACGGGTTTCTGCGCGGGCGCCGCGGAAGTGCGGGCCCCGTATCCGGAAGACTGCTGTCCCGGGGTGTGCGGCCTGGCGGCACCGTCGCGGGGTTTGTATCCTCCCCTCTGTGCCGAAGAAGTATGGGTGCCTGCACCCTGCGGACGGGAACTCCTCTCGCTCTGGGATCCCTGCGGACGGGCGGACCTGTATCCGGAACCTCCCTCTCTGGAATGTCCGGCGCTGCGGCGCTGACCGTCGGCGGTGTTCGTGCGTGAATCCGGGCGGGAACTCTGACCGGAAGTCTGCGCATTCGTCCTGTTCCTGGGTTTCTCCTCTTTGGAAACAGGCTTGCGCGGGGATTCTGCGTTCTCTTCCAAATATATGACTCCAACGAAATCCGATGGGCACAACGTTTAAAAAGATATTGTAAAGAAAAACGCGGGCTGTGCATGATTTAAGCGGATGTTCACCAATTAATACATGGAATCCATATCGGGGGCCGAATGGAAGAACCGCCGGAGAAAACCGAACCCGTGAGGGACCGCAAACGCATAAGCGGCATTCTGCTGCTGTGCGTGGCACTCGTATTCGCAGCCACGTCGCTCGTCATCGGCGAATACGAGGGGGCCCTCGTCTCCGTGCCCACGGTCGCCGTCGTCGCCATAATCCTTCTGCGCAACGGCAGATTCTATGTGCCCCCGGCGCTCATAATCATCCTCGCCGCGGGACTCGCCATGTTCATGGTCGCGAAATACAGCACCCGCATATCGAACGGTATCATCTTCGAACTGGCTGCCGACTTCACGATGGGTGTCTTCCTGGCTCTCATCGGGCTCATCGTCGTCTACACCATGCTGGAATCGATGCCCGATTTCGACAGGAAGCATGCGTTCTTCGTGAGTCTCTGCGCATTCTGCATCGGCCTCTCGCTGTCGATCCTGGTGCTGCTCCTGAACTATACACTGACCTCGGTAAGAGACAGCTGGGACATAGGTTATGACTCCACCTTCGTCGCCGTGAGGGAGATAGTCATGGTGGTGGTCGGAAGCGGGTTCATAAGCGTCCTGTTCTACCTAAACCGCCACAACGGCCTCTTCAGGCACACCCTCGAGAAATTCCTCTCGGAGAACGCCGGCACTCTGGGGATAGAAGACAGGGACGTCTACGAGATCATGAAGATCATCGAGACGGGAGAGACTTCCACGACGGAGTTCAAATCGACGCTGAGGACGAATCTAGCCACCGGGGAGAAGGATCCCCGTATGGAGAAGGCGGTCCTCAAGACCATAGTGGCGTTCCTGAACAGCAGGGGCGGGACCCTCCTCATAGGAGTGGCGGACGACGGGACGGTCATCGGAACGGACGAATCGTCGTTCGAGAGCCGCGACAAGATGATGCTCCACCTGAACAACCTGATAAAGAGCCAGATAGGCGGAGAATTCCTGCCTTTCATCACATACAGGGCGCATACGGTGGACGGCAAGACCGTCATCAGGGTCGACTGCGGAAGAAGCGACAGTCCCGTATTCCTGAGGGAAGGAAAGACGGAGACATTCTTCGTACGCTCCGGGCCGTCCAGCATAGACCTGCACGGAACCGACATGCTGGCATATGCGAACCACAACTTCGGAAGCCAGCTGAAGAAGATATACAACAAGCTCAGGTGAATCCGATGGAAGATACCGTCCCGGAAGAACTCCGCAGATTCTTCGCGGAGAATCCCCGCCCGGCGCTGGCGTTTTCGGGAGGGACGGATTCGGCATATCTGCTCTATGCGGCGCTGAAATGCGGTGCGGATGTGAAGGCATACTGCGTGAAGTCCCAGTTCCAGCCCCGTTCGGAGACGGCATACGCCGCCGAAACGGCGGAGATCCTGGGCTGCGACCTGCGCGTGTTGGAAATGGATATACTGTCCGATGCGGGGATATCCTCCAATCCCCCCGACAGATGCTACAGATGCAAACTGTCCCTGTTCGGCGCCATCAAAAGGGCGGCCGCGGAGGACGGCAGGAACACCGTCGTGGATGCGACGAACGCATCCGACGACCCCGCCGAAAGACCGGGGATGAAAGCCCTGGAGGAGATGGGAATACTTTCTCCGCTGAGAATGTGCCAGATGTCCAAATCGGACATAAGGGAACTGTCCCGCAGAGCGGGTCTGAGAACATGGGACCTGCCGTCCGATTCATGTCTGGCCACCAGGATCCCCGCAGGGACCCCTCTGACCGCGGAGAACCTCCTCAGGACGGAAGAGGCCGAACGCAGGGCGCGTATGCTGGGTCTTTCGGATTTCCGCATCAGGACCCGCGGAGATTCGGCATATGTGGAGATCAGAGATAGTCAAGTGGATCTCCTGAGGAAAATACGCCCCGAACTCGAGAGGATGCTTTCGGAATACTACGAAGGGAAGACGGAATACGGAAGAAAGGAGCCGAGCACATGAACACGAGAGAGATCCTCGAAGCGGTAAAGGACGGAAAGATGTCCCCCGACGACGCGCTTGCGAAACTGAAGACGGAGCCGTTCGTCGAACTGGGTTATGCGAAGGCCGACACCCACAGGAGGATCCGGCAGGGGTCCGCCGAGGTCGTCTACGGGGCCGGCAAGACTCCGGAACAGACACTCGGCATCGCGGAGGCCCTGTCGAAAAATGGGGACTGCGTGCTGATCACCCGCTGCCCCGCAGAGACCGCGGAACTCCTCTCGGCACATCTGGCACATGTGGAATTCGATACGGTGTCAGGGATCTGCACCGTCGGTCCGAAACCCGTCCCCTCCCCCAACAGCCTCGTGTGCATCGTGACTGCGGGGACCAGCGATATACCCGTGGCGGAAGAGGCCGCCAAGACCGCCGAGGCCCTCGGAAGCCGCGTCGAACGCATCTACGATGCGGGAGTATCGGGGATACACCGCATACTGTCGGAGACGGATACCCTCGCCAGGGCGAGGGCCGTGGTCGCCGTCGCCGGCATGGAGGGGGCTCTCCCGAGCGTCGTGGGAGGCCTCGTCGACGTGCCCGTGATCGCAGTACCGACTTCTGTAGGGTACGGTGCCTCCTTCGGAGGGGTCACCGCACTTTTATCAATGATGAATTCGTGTTCGTCGGGCGTAAGCGTTGTCAACATCGACAACGGCTTCGGGGCGGGTTATATCGCCAGCATGATAGACAGGAGAAGTGCACCACTTTGAAGACGCTGTATCTGGAGTGCAACGCCGGAGCGTCCGGCGACATGATCCTCGGAGCCCTCACGGACCTTCTGAAGGATCCCTTCGAATTCAAACAGATGATCGAGTCGGCCGGAATCCCCGGGATCGCCGCCGAAGTGGAGGTGGACGAACAGTCCGCCGTCGCCGGGATCAGGGTACACATAAAGGTCGACGGGGTCGAGGAGGGGGACGGGAACGAATCGTCCCACCGCGACAGCCGCGTCCTCGGCGACGTCGTCACCCTGATAGGGAGACTGAACGTCTCCGATATGGTCAAGGACGATGCGTCCCAGATCTACCGCATCATCGCCGAGGCCGAATCCAACGTGCACGGCAAACCCGTCAGCGAGGTCCATTTCCACGAAGTCGGTGCCCTCGACGCCATAGCGGATATCGTCGGAGTGTGCATGCTCATCGAGAGACTGGCGCCCGCACAGATCATCGCATCCTCCCTCAGGACCGGATTCGGCAGCGTGAAATGCGCCCACGGGATCCTCCCGGTCCCCGCACCCGCGACCGCGTACATCCTCCGCGGGATGCCCGTGTACGCCGGGGACGAGGAAGGGGAGTTCACCACCCCCACGGGGGCCGCGATCGTCAGACATTTCGCCGAGAAATACGGGCAGATGCCCCTCATGAAGTTCGACGATGTCGGTTACGGTCTCGGAAAGAAGACTTTCAGGACCGCCAACATGGTCCGCGCCTACTTCGGAGACGTCGATGGGATCATGCCGACGGTAAAGGAGATCTCCTGCAACATCGACGACATGACTCCCGAGGACATCGGGGGCATAGTCGACCTGCTCATGGCCTCCGGGGCTCTGGACGCCACCATCGCATCGGCCATCATGAAGAAGAGCAGGCCCGGATTCATCCTGTCCTGCATCTGCAGGGAGGAGGACGCCGACGACCTCGCCACAATCATGCTCGCCCACACTTCTTCCATCGGGCTGAGGATGCACACCTGCGAAAGATACGAGATGGCGTCGTCGTTCATAACCTACCGCACCGATTTCGGAGACGTCCGCATAAAGATCTCCGAAGGCTACGGCCTGCGCAAATGGAAACCGGAGTACAGCGACCTCGTCAAGGCCGCGGTTGCCAACGGAGTCACGGTGGACGAGGTCCGCAAGAACATCCGCTTCGACCCCGATGAGGAACTCGGGGATGACTGATGCCGACAGTGGATGTGGATCTGAACGACTCCGAGTTCGACCTGCTGGCGGATTGGGCGGCCAGGCACGGCGCCACCGTGCAGGACGCCCTCCGTTACGCGGCCGCGCTGATGCTGCGTGCGGAAGAATGTGCCAGCATAGCGGATAAGGCCGTGGAGGAAGTCCTCGGAAAGGGCCGTTCCGGATAAGGATATGGTGCGGGGGAGGGGATTCGAACCCCTGAACCGCTATGGACCGGATCTTAAGTCCGGCGCCTTTGGCCAGCTCGACCACCCCCGCGGACAGCGCACTGACGGTATCCGTCTCTGATAAATGTTGGTTTGCACGGGCACCCATTCAAAAGCGTTAATACCCATAGGTAAATTCGGACGCGTGAAATTCAAGATTCCCGACAGGGACACCGTCTCGGATTCCGTCCGCGAGGTGATGCGCCACAATCAGCGCGTGGAGAGCCAGAGGGAGCTCTCCGATCTCGTCCAGAAGGAACTGGAGACCGTCGACCCCGACTACCGCATCAGCGGCGAACGCATCAGGAAGATCGCAGTCTCGTCCGAGGCCGTCCGGCTGGAGATCGAATACAGGGAGACGGACAGGGACGACCTGCCTGACATCTGCCCGGTGTGCGGCAACTCCATGACCCCGATCATCAACATGACGCTGGAGGGCGACAGGACCGAGGTCAAGAGGACCTGCAGCGTATGCCCGTTCAGCATCGGCAGGAAACCGAGGATCCCGGGAAGATACATATTCTTCAGGACCTCCCTGCACGAAGTATCCGACACGGAGGACCGCATAAGGAAGCTGAAGAAGGCCGCGTCCCACCTGAGGGCGGCGGAGAAACTCATATCGGAGGCGCTGGAAGGCACCGATTTCCCGGACCGGAAGGAATTCGCCGCGGGAAAGATACATGAGATCCTGAAATCCAGGGAGGATGCCGGGAGCCTGCCCAACCTGGAAGCGGACATAAGGGATTCGGAACGCGAGGGGCCCCTTTGGACGGAACCCCTCAACACCCCCAAATACCCCTCCCGCAAATGAATTATAGAAACCTCCCGATTACGCGCACATTACAAGGAGCTGACCTACATTGAAGAGCTGGAAGTTCACCAAGATCGAAGGAAACAAGATTAGGATCGACAGCTGGCTGTCCGACACCATGGGACTCGTGGACGGGGGATGCATCTACAGCACCCTTTTCAAGTATCCCGAGAGCGGACCCAAGAGATACGAACTCATACTCTCGATGTATCCCCAGGAGAACTTCCGCACACTGGCACAGGTGACCGTATGGGCCGAGGATGTCCCCGGTTCCACCGTGCAGTCCGCCAAGTTCCTCACCGACCAGGAGATAAGAATCCTCAACTCCGTGTCCCTGACCGGGATCTCCGACACCACGATCATCTGGAACATCCTCGCGGACCTGAACTTCGCAGGGGAAGGGGAACTCATAAGCGAACGCTTCGAGCGCCTCAAGGCCGCCGGAGACCCCTCCGTGGACAAGATCAAGTACGTCAGCATCAAACCCGCCAACATCGGCAGGATATTCCGCGAGAAGAACGACACCGGCACCCTCAAGACGGAACTCAGGCACGGTGCGCCCGTGACGTACGAGAACGGCTGCTTCGACCTCTCCAAGGAGTACGGCGATATCCTGAACGACGTGGACGGCCAGGAGGTCATGATCACTCTGGACCCCGGCTCCTGGCTCGTGTCCGTGGTGTTCTTCAAACCGGACACCGACCTCGTCAAGATCAATATGAACGTCCCCGACTGCATGGGATCCATCGACACCGCGCTCAAAATGCTGGCGGAGGCCGGGATCAACCTCATCTCCGTCTTCACCAAGGTCATGATCTCCTACCAGACCATGGACATCGAAGTCGTGGCCGACAGGAAGGCCAGCAAGATGACCGTGGACGAGATCAAGAAGAAACTCCCCGAATACTTCTCCGAACTCAACGGAGTGTACGAACTCAAGGAAGTAGAGCATCTCTGAAATGATAACCCGTTTCGTCAAGACCACGATGGCGGACTGGAAGGGCAGGGACTGCTGCCGCATCGAATTCGGCGGCCGCACCGTCCTGTGCCCCTATCTCCCGGCCGTCTCCGGAAGCGCCCCCGGAGCGGATACCGAGGAGATATTGGAATATATCAAAGGGAGAGGGACCACCCTCGACGGCATCGTCCTCGCGGGGGAACCCCTGTCGGACAGGAACCTCTACGGATTCCTGAAAGCCCTCCGCAAAACCAAGAGGCCCATCAGGCTAGATACATGGGGGACCTGCCCCGATACCCTCGACGACCTTGCCGGGGCCATGATGTTCGACGAGGTCCGTCTGTATGTGCCGGCCCATCCGGATTCCCCCGCATTCCAAAAGGCCACGGGAGGGACCGGCGACCCGGAACTTCTGAGAAGATCCATGGAGACGGTCAACGGACTCGACATCGGCAGGGAATTCTTCGTCTACGCCGTACCCGGGATAATCGACGGCCCCGGGATCGAGGCGATCGCCAAGGATACGGATGCGAAGACCCGTCTCACCATATCCCAGTTCGATCCTTCGGCCGCATCCGATCCCGCATACCGCGGAACCGTACCTTACAACAAATCCGAGGCATCGGCCCTCTCCGCCGCCGCGAAAAGGTACGCGAAGAGGACCGAGCTCAGCGGTTTCTGAATCATTCGGTGAAGTTTCCGACCTCCGCCCTGAAGGCGGGGACGAGGGACAGGCTGCTTCTGTTAACGAACACCTGCATCCCGTCGGCGGCCTCTTTGACCGCGTTTATCGTGGAGGCGTCCTTCGACATGACTCCCACGGACAGTCCGCAGTCGGTCTCCGAAAGATCCGCCAGCGCATCGTCCAAAGTGGGCACGACCCTTATGCAGAGGACGGGGAGCCCCTGGTCGACATAGAGGTTGTCGTCCTCGGGGTCCATCCCGGTGAACACCGCGGGGGTGTAGTACAGGCCGTTGGCGGTGTACTCCCTGCGGACCCTCTTGCCCCCGAATGCCAGGTGCGCATCCTCCTCCGCCATGAACGCCAGGAATCTCTTCTCCGACTCGGCGGACATGAGCGGTCCGCAGTCCGCATCCTTCTCCCCGGGATCGTCCACGCGGAAATCCTTCGCCTTCTCGATCAGGGCCCTTGTGAAATCCCTCTCGTCTTCGGCAAGCACTATGACCTTGGATGTAGAGTACAGGTGCTGTCCGCAGTATGCGAATGCGGATTCGAGGACGTCGGCGGCGGCCTTCTTGACATCGGAAGGGTTCGCGACGATGACGGGATTCATCCCTTTGACCTCGTTGATGAACGCAAGTTCCTCATCCACGGGAACGAACATGAGTTCGTCCATGGCCTTTCCGCATCCGGAGGCCACGACCCCGCACACATGCTGGTCGTCGGAAAGCGCCGAAACCTGTCTGTCGAGACGGTCGGAGACGATGTTCATGACCCCCTCCGGAAGGCCTGCGTTCTCGAACATGCGGTAGAGGGTGTACACGGGAACGGGACAGCTCCCGCTGGGACATATGACCGTGGTGTTCCCCGCGGCCACTGCGGCCGCGGCGTATCCGACGGCGGATGCGAGCGGAGAACTGCAGAGGGCGATGACCGCCCACACGCCCATGGGCTTCCCTTTGACGGAAGGCGTATCCGCGGCTACCCTGTCGAGGACCTCGATGAGACGGTCCACCTCGGCGACGGCCTCCTTTCTGACCATTCCCGTACTGAGGAGGATCTCCGCAGCGAGATTGTACCTTCTGGCACGTACGGACTCCGCCACGGCGGAGATTATTCCCGCCCTTTCCGCGGGAGATGTCTTGGACCATGATGCGAACGCCGCATCGGCCTTCTCGGCGGCCACGGCGACGGTTCCCTCCTCCGGTTCCTGGAGAGTGCCGAAGATGATCGTCTCGTCCACGGGACTCACGAGAGGCATGTCCGCACCGGATGCGATATTCATTCCCCCGATGATGGCGGGGTAATCATGTTTCTCCCTGTCCAGCGCAATCTGGAGGGCGGCCTCGAACTTCACATCATCGAAATCGGACGGCATAATACGGGGTTATCTGCGGATGTGCTGATAAGCGTTTACATCGATGCGGCAATCGAAGCCGACTTAACCGTTAAATACGGAAAGGTTAATCGGCAGAATACGGACTCATGGTCTAGGGGTTATGACGTCGCCTTCACACGGCGGAGGTCGCCGGTTCAAATCCGGCTGGGTCCACCATCCATTTTAGCTCAATTAGTCCGATCCAAATT
>CAZHJV010000004.1:0-2443 GCA_964533525.1 uncultured Methanomassiliicoccales archaeon
GAAAGGCTCTTCTCTACGGCATCAGTTTCAAAGGCAAAGAAGCCAAAGCCCTCCTCGAGAAAACCCTCCTCTGACGCGAGCCCCGCTTTTCTCAAGGCGGGCGTCGTTTTGCAACGGGGTTTCGGTGTGCGGAGGAATTTCTGCACATCTGCGACATACATCCGTCAGTTCTTCGAGAAGAATCTGACCGCATCTGCCACGGGGTCGTCCGAAGGCACGGCCTCCAGCTGCCTTGCGTTTCTGGATGCCCTGCTGTCGAGTATGACGGCCATTCCGCGGTCGGTCTCGGTCCTGATGAGACGGCCTATGGCCTGTCTGATCTTCCTGACTGCCGGGATCTCGCTGGTGTACTTCCACCCCATCCCCTGGCCGTATTTGGCGTCGAACATCTCCTTCATGGCCTTCATCTCGATGGTGGGCGGAGGATACGGCATCCCGATGATGATCGCGAAGCACAGTTCCTCGCCGGGGAAATCCATCCCTTCGGCGACGGAGCCGCCCATGACGCAGAAGAAGACCCCGTTCCTCCCTCTCCTGAAAGCTTCGAGGGACCTCATGGTGTTCCTCTGGCGGCCCGCCTCCTCCCAGTAGAGGCGTTTGTCCACCGACTGCTCCATGTACTGGCGGATGTCCCTCATGAGGCGGTATGACGGCAGGAATACGAGGATGTTCTTATTCACGGCGTTGCACATCTGCGCCGTCATGCGTTCGATCCTGCTCCACATGGAGGGGTTCGCCTTCAGGTCGTTGTAGTTCGTGGTCACGTCCTTGGCGTAGACGACGAGTTTGTTCTCCTTCGGGAACGGGGACGGATAGGTGCGGGGGACGGAATCCCCGGGAAGGCCCATGACGCGGGCGTACTGTGCCAGAGGCTGCAGCGTGCCCGACATGTGGACGGCGCCCGGGAGGGCGTTCATGAACCTTACGATGTCGACGGGATCGATGCAGGACGCGGTGAGGTATTCCCCGTCGTCGTTGGTCCTCACGGCCCTCACGTAACGGTCGGCGGGGCTCTTGACCCACGCCTCGAGGAGCCTTCCGAGTTCCAGTACGGGGGAGGACGGGGCATCGGTGTCGGCGATGGATTCCTCCCTCTTCTCGCCCAGTTCTATGGTCCTGTTTATGGCCGAATCCAGCTGGCCGCGGTCGATATCGAGGGTCCTGCAGATGCTGTCCTCCAGGGTTCCTGCGGGGATGACCTTCTCCTTCTCCCCCAGTCCCAGGAAGCGGGTCCCGATGTCCTTGAGGGCTGATTTCACGGAACGCATGAACACGTCCAGGAAGACGCCTTCGCACACTTCCGGTTTCTTGAACAGCCCCGCCTCGTCCGCGGCAGACGCCGCGAGACGGGCGGTTATGGAGAAACTCTCCTGCTCGCGGACGGCATCCATGAGATTGTGGGCCTCGTCCACGATGAGGACGATGCCCTTCTCGTCGGTGTCCAGATTCGCCATGAAATTCTCGCGGATATCCGGGTCGATGATGTGGATATACGGTGCGACGATGACGTCGAAGTCTTTCATGAGGGCCTTCTTCGCCTCGTAGGGGCAGACGTTGATGTTCCTGCAGTATGCGTCCAGTTCGTCCGATTTCGGGAAGTTCTTCTTGCAGTAGGCCTCTACGGTCTCGAGGCTGTGCTGCGTCTCCTGGAAGTAGGGACATCCTCCCGGTTTGTTCTGCTGGGTCTTCGCCTTCCTGTCGGAGCATAGGGTGGACAGGGCGTTGGGCGACAGGGATTCGAAATCGGGTCTCGACTGCAGGAGGGGGCAGGATTTGTTCCTGCCGGTGAGGGTGATCCCGCTGACGCTTTTCAGTCTGGAGATCGCACGGAGCTCCTTCATCACCTGGTCCGACTGCGAGATGGTCCTCGTGATGTAGACGACCTTCTTCCCGCGGGGTTTCGCATGTTCCAGCGCCCCGGCGAGGGATGTGATGGTCTTCCCGGTACCCGTGCCGGATTCGATGACGATGTGCTTCGACCTGTCGAGGGCGCCGCGGATATCGGCGATGATGTCGAGCTGTATGGGTCTAGGCTCGTACGGGAGGTACGGCGCTTTCATTTGACTGCTGTCCTTCACCGTAGGGGCGGGCTTCGTATCCACCTTCTTCACGGGTGCGCTGCCATCGAACGCATATCCGCATTCGGGACAGGAATTCAGTCCCGGAAGTACCATGTTCCCGCACTGCGGGCAGAAGAAGGTGCGCATGCACCTACGTTAAAGGGATTGCCTATATGAAATTGCACAGTGGATGCAGTCCCCGGCGGGGAACCATTATGTAATCTGTAACCGTTTATTTTCCCGTCGGGCCCGTCCGTCCAGGAATGGAAAAGGGGCGGGGTTTCAAAAGGTTGTTGTTATGACGAAATGGCTGCTTTTCGCTGCCGCCGCGTTGGTATGCGCGTCGGCGTATGTGCTGTTCGCTGATTCGGAGGAGGCGGAGG
>CAZHJV010000004.1:2543-6365 GCA_964533525.1 uncultured Methanomassiliicoccales archaeon
GCGTTGGTATGCGCGTCGGCGTATGTGCTGTTCGCTGATTCGGAGGAGGCGGAGGCCGCTGCTGATTCCTATGGGAGAAAGATCACCTACGAATTCGATTCGGGTACCGGGACTCTTACGATAAGCGGATCGGGGGATATGGGCGATAGTCAGTACTCGACCGTTCCGTGGAAATCGTACAGAGAATCCATCAAAACGGTTGTAATCGGAGATGGCTTCACATCCATCGGGAGTTATGCGTTCTCCGGATGTACTGCCCTCGCCTCCGTGACTATCCCGAATTCCGTTACGTCCGTCGGATCCGCTGCGTTCGACGGTTGCACTTCTCTTAAATCCGTGACCATTCCGGGCTCCGTCACATACGTCGGATCCTCCGCATTTTCCGGCTGCACCGCCCTCAGATCCATCGTTATTCCGGATTCGGTCGAATCCGTCAAGCCTTCCACGTTCGCCGGCTGCATCTCCCTCGTCTCCGCTTCCATAGGGGATTCCGCCGTATCGATCGAAGACTATGCGTTCGCCGGCTGCGCCAAACTCGCCTCCGTGGCCATCGGGAATTCGGTCGTATCGATCGAGACCTATGCGTTCTCCGACTGCACCTCTCTCAGATCCATAGTCATCCCGGATTTTGTCGAATCCGTCGGATCCTCCGTATTTTCCGGGTGCACCGCCCTCGTTTCTGCGACCATGGGGAATTCCGTCACATCCATCGGAGACTATGCGTTCTCCGGCTGCACCTCCCTCGCCTCGGTGTCCATCGGGATCTCCGTCGGATCCATCGGGAGACTCGCATTCTACGACTGCACCTCCCTCGCATCCCTCATAATCCCCGATTCCGTCACATCCATCGGGGATTACGCATTCGCCGGCTGCAATTCCCTCGAATCAGTAACCGTCAGCAAATATCTCGAGACGGTCGGAACCCTGCCGTTCAAGGGGATACTGTTCTACGACGCCGACGGAAACGCTCTTCCGGCCACTGCGCAGGCCCTTGCCGGAAAGACGTTCGAGACCGACGACGGAAAACTGACGGCCGTCGGTTCCGACGGCAAGGGCGGAGACGGAGAATCCCAATCGGAGATAATCCTCGCTGCGGCAACGCTCATCACCGCGATCGCGGCCCTCGCCGTCGCGGTTCTGGCACTTATCATCGTGAAAAAGAAGGAGGCCTGAAACACCCTTCCGTTTCCGGAGGCGGAAGCCTCCGGAGACCTTCCGGCGGGGGATCTTCAATCGTCCCTGCCGGAGCCGTCTATCCCGTTCTCGGACATGTAGTCGTCCGCACCGCTGAGGTTGATGGACACCTGCCTCAGGAGGTGTTTCTCGGCGGTCTTCATGTCGTTGGCCTTCATGTACACCTGCGCCACCTCCCCGTGGAGCTCCGCGAGGACGGAGACGTCGTCGAGACGGTTCTTCTCCATCAGATCCTCCATGAGGTCGATGGCCCTGTTCATGTACCGGAGGTACCCCTCGGTATCGTCCGCGTTCTCCGCCAGATCCCCTCTGAAGACGCAGGCGTTGACCAGTTCCATGACGTCTTCCAGGGAACCTTCCTCCAGAAGGTCCTCGGCCACGCGGACGGCCTCGTCGAACATCTCCGCGGCGCGGACGAAATCCTCGGTATCCATGTAGATCTGGCCTTCGAGGGCGCAGGTCTCCGCGTACCTGTTCCTGTGCCACGCATCGTCCTTCCCGACGAGCAGGGACAGTGCCTTCTCCGCGAAGGGCAGGGCGTCCTCCGCCATCTCGCTCTCCGTGAGGTCGCTGCCGCAGTCGAGGCACATCTCGACGATGTCCTTCTCCCCGTAGTACTTGGAACCGTCCTTCAGGTCCTTCAGGCGGGTCGCGGCGATCCTGTAGTCGTCGGCCATGGCCTCTGCGGACTTGTCGATCTCGAGCATCCCTCTGGAAGTGTACGCCTTCACGAAATATCCCGGATCCACGGAACCTCCGGAGTTCTCGATGCGGGTGATTATCCCGACGGCCTCCCCGAAATCGGTGGCGGCGGAGACATAGGAACCCATCATGTAGAGGACGCATCCGCGGTGGATGTAGGCGTCCAGAAGCTCACGGGGGGAACCGCCGTCCTCCAGCGCGTTCACTTTCTCGTTGTACTCCCTGAGTGCCTGTTCGAGATGCTCGTCCGATGTCGTCATCGCATCTCGGTACGCGAGCGCGGTTATAACGCTTTCTTCCCGCACATCTTAATAACCGCCTCGGATATGGACGGGATATGCAGCAGAAACGCGTTCTCGCGATTCACGACATCTCATGCGTCGGGAAATGCTCCCTGACGGTCGCTCTGCCGATCATATCGGCGGCCGGGGTCGAGTGCTCCGGCATGCCCACCGCGGTTCTGTCCACCCACACGGGCGGATTCACCGGTTTCACATACAGGGACCTCACCGAGGATCTCATCCCCATCATGAACCACTGGAAGACCCTCGACGTGAAGTTCGACGGTATCTACACCGGATTCCTGGGTTCCTTCGAGCAGATCGACATCGTCTCCAGGATCTTCGACGAGATCGGGAAGGATTCCCTCATATTCGTCGACCCCGTGATGGCCGACAACGGGGAACTCTACAAGATATTCCCGGAGAACTTCCCCCAGGGCATGAGGAAGCTCTGCGCGAAGGCGGATCTCATCCTCCCCAACATAACCGAGGCGGTCCTGATGCTCGGAGAGGAGTTTAAGGACGGCCCGTACACGAAGGAGTACATAGAGGGGCTTCTGAGGAGGCTCTCGGCCATAGGCCCCAAGAAGGTCATCCTCACGGGCGTGTTCTTCGAGGACAGCCGCCTCGGAGCGGCGGCATACGATGCGGAGACGGGGGAGATCTCCTATTCCTTCAGCGACAGGGTCCCCGGATACTACCACGGGACGGGCGACATCTTCAGTTCCGTCGCCGTCTCCTGCATAATGAACGGTCTTCCTCTCTCCAAGGCCGCGGAGATCGCGGTGGATTTCACATACAGGAGCATCGTCAGGACGTACGAGGCGGGCACCGACGTGAGGTTCGGAGTGAATTTCGAGGCCGGGATCCCGAAACTCCTGAAAGACATGGGGCTTGACCGCCGATGTCCCTGATCAAAGCCCCGAGGGAGGATCTGGCGGGGATCGCCGCCGCATTCGGCGGGGATTCCGCCTCCGCGGAATCGTTCGAGGCGATGTTCGACGACCATTTCATATTCTGGCATATCGCGGATAACGGGAAGAAGGTCGGATTCTGCGCCGCGCGCGTCGAGGGGACGATGTTCCAGATAGGAATGATCGGAATCGAACCCGAATTCCGCGAAGCCCTCTGGAAACCCACGGTGGACGAACTGGCCGCCTACGGGAGGAAGAACGGGGACAGGATCGCCTACGCGGATGTGGATGCCCTCGATTCGGACATCCTGGCACTTTATGCGAAGGTCGGATTCAGGGAAGTCTCCCGCAAGGAAAAGGACGCGGGGGACGGACGGACCTTCACGGAAGTGGAACTGACCCGGGTCCTGTGACCCGGGCCTTTGCAAAACGTTTTTCTCTTCCCGTCCTCAGGCGAGGACGTCGTTCATGTCGTAGACGACTCCCTTCTTCTGGGAGACGACCCACTTGGCGGCCATGACCGCACCGCTGACGAACACTTCCCTGGAGTGGGCCTGGTGGCGGATCTCGATGCGCTCGGAGTTCCCGATAAACATAACGGTGTGGTCCCCGACGATGTCCCCTCCCCTGATGGAGTGGATGCCGATCTCCTTCCCGCGGGGGCAGACTCCCTCGCGTCCGTACACGAACTCCTTTCCTCCGAGTTCCTTGCTGATGATCTCGGCGGCGGT
>CAZHJV010000004.1:6375-52288 GCA_964533525.1 uncultured Methanomassiliicoccales archaeon
GCGGTCATGGCGGTTCCGCTGGGAGCGTCCTTCTTCTGGTTGTGGTGGGCCTCGACGATCTCCACGTCGTAGGCGTCGCCGAGATACTGGGCGGCGTTCCTGACGAGTTTGAAGAACACCCCGACCCCGATGGAGTAGTTGGAGGAGATCACGGCGGCCACCTTGTTCTTTATGACGGCCTCGGTGATGGCGGTCTTCTGCTCGGCGGACAGTCCGGTGGTCCCGATGATGAGGTTCACTCCGGCCGCGGCCGCGACGGGTGCGTTGACCGCGGTGGCGGGGGCGATGGTGAAGTCGATGAGGACGTCGGTGCGGGACTCTTTGAGTACGGCCGCGAGGTCCTTGGAATCGGAGACGGGGACATCGATCTTCCCGATGCCGGCGACTTCCCCGATATCCTTTCCGATGTTGACGAGGTCGAACGCGGCGGAGACGGTTATCCCCTCAGTGGCCATGAGGTGGCGGACGATCATGGTCCCCATTCTTCCGCAGGCGCCCACGAGGGCGGCCCTGATCTCACTCATTCGGATACCTCCGCAGAGAATGCGGCGTGTTCCATTGAAAAGGAAAGCATGCACATTGTTATCGGAATGCAATCCTGAAATGGATATATAACGGCCTCGGAAACACCCGTCTTCCGTGGCACAAATTAATAAACCGTTCCGAATATGGGAATGCGCTGCGGGAGTGGCTCAGTGGACTACTACGCCGGTCTTGAAAACCGGTGGGAAATTCCCTCGGGGGTTCGAATCCCCTCTCCCGCGCCATATCCGTCCGGGGCCGAGACCCGAGATTTTTTATCGTAACCTCCCCAATCACCCGGCATCATGACAGAAGAATCCGGACAGCAGCCCCGCGAGGTGCCTCCGCCGAAGGATCCGGGAGACCTCTATGTCCTCGGAGGGATGTACTATCAGGGGATCACGGTCCCCGTGGATAAGGAGAAGGCCGCGGTCCTTTACAGGATGTCCGCGGACAGGGGGAACGAGGATGCAATGGTGCGCCTCGGCATCATACTCATGACCGGGGACGGTACGGAGCAGGATTACCTCGAGGCATCCGTCTATTTCCGCATGGCGGCGGACAGGGGCAACAGGGACGGGAAATTCTTCCTGTCACATCTGTATACCCTGGGCAAAGGGGTGGACCGCAATCCCGTGGAGGCCGTCAGGCTCTGCATGGAGTCCGCCGCGGACGGCTGTACCGGGGCCATGACCGAACTCGCGAGATGGTACCGCGACGGCACCAACTATGTGGACAAGAGTCTCGCGAAATGCATCTACTGGCTTAAGAAGGCCTGCGATGAGAAGTATCCCGAGGCCCTCTACGAACTCGGCGCGATGTACGCCTTCGGGGAAGGCGTCACCAAAGATGCGGAGAACGGGCGCATCCTCCTGGAGTACGCCTCCGCCGCCGGCGACAGGGATGCGGAGGAATGCCTCGAGGCCCTGAAGGAAGGAAAGACCCAGAGGCCCTGATCCTCCCTTCACTCCTCCTCGGATAGCTTCTTCTCGAGGGCCGACATCTTCTTCTCCGTGTCTTCGAGGATGCGGGCGATCCTCTCGGGTATGCGGCCGTATATGAGTTCGTGATGCCTGCGGTACAGCGACAGCATGTCGTGTATGCAGTACAGCATTTCGTATTCCGACTCGTCCCCCGTTACGTCCATGGGTTGTTCCATACGGCTGGATGGATTGCCGCTGTTTATAAAACCCGACTATTACATGTAGCACCGCAGGGGCGGTCATGCCTTCTTCAGGCATCGGAGTTCAGGGTGAACACGGCGCATCCGCAGTAGATCTCGAGGGACATATTCCTTCCGTGGGACACGGCGATGAAATTCCCGGCGGCGGCCGTACTCCCGTTCTCCGATGCCTTCCTGAAGATCTCCTCCGAGTCCTTGGGGTTTCCCGAGGCGAGGCAGCGGATCACCGCGAGATTGTTCAGGGCCGCACCGTCTCCGGCTTCCGCGGATATCCTGAACAGTTCTCCCGACTTGTCGGGAGAGCATGTCTGGGTCATCGAGCAGAAGTTCATTACGCCGAGGGCGTTCGATGCGACGGCGTCTCCGCGGTCGGCGGCCGCCATCATCATGCTGTACGCTATGTCGCGGTTGCAGATCTTGCCGCCGATGCCGAAACAGAGCATGATCCCGACGGCGGTCATGGCGGGAACGCATCCCAGGAGCGCCGATTCCTCGAAATATTTCCAGGCGCGGTCACCGCTCTTGTCGACGTATTCGTTGCCGTGGATGGACAGCTGTCCCATCACGTACAGTCCGGCGGGATCCTTCTCCTCCGCGGACTCCTTGAGGCATTTGATGGCCAGATAGGGGTTCGGTTCCTCGGTGCCCATCCCTTTCATGTACATGACGTAAAGCAGATAGTTGGCACGCGGGACGCCTTCGGTGGAGGCCCTGGAGAGATATTTGTATGATTTTTCCAGATCGGCCATCTTCTCATCGGAGGCGTATATGCACCCGAGGCAGCAGTATGCTTTGAAATTCCCGCCTGCGGCCGCTTTGGTATACCATTCCACGGCCTTTTCGATGTTCCTCTCGACACCTATGCCGTGCTCGAGGTTGAAAGCCAGATTGAACTGCGCATCGCAGTTCCCCTTGTTGGCGGACATCTCGTACCAGTCGTTGGCGGCATATTTCGACGCCACGTCGGGGGCGCTGCCCATGAACGAATCATCGAAGATCCCGTCCATGAATTCATCCTTCCGGGGGACTCCGTCGGCCGCAGGGACGAGGAATACCTTCCCGACCCCGGATTCGGTCCTGCAGTCGAAACCGTCGCCTTTGTAATGGACGAAATCATCGCCGGCCTTGTCAGGTTCGTGCGATGACTTCTTTTTCTTGCTTCTGCTGAATAATCCCATCCTGATTACCCCATTCCCGTTAAGCCCCAGAACTTACCAATGGATAAACTTATTCCCTGATTTTCCCTATCTGGCACTCATATGAGGTATGACCGCACGGTCTCCGGGATCTTCCTGAGACGTCCGAACAGATTCGTGGCGGAGGCGGAAATAGACGGGGAGATCAGGGTCTGCCACGTCAAAAATACCGGCAGATGCCGGGAACTTCTGGTGCCGGGGACGGAGGTGTTCCTCAGCGTCAGCGGCAATCCTTCCAGGAAGACCGCTTACGACCTGATCGCCGTACGCAAGGGGGAGAGGATCGTCAACATCGATTCCCAGGCGCCGAATGCCGTGGTGAAGGAATCGATAGAGGACATACTGGGTCATTGCGACAGGGTCGTACCGGAATGGACCTGCGGGGATTCCCGCTTCGATTTCTACGCCGAGCGCGGGAACGAGAGGATCATCGCAGAGGTGAAGGGCGTGACCCTTGAAAAGGATGATCTGGCACTTTTTCCCGATGCTCCGACGGAGAGGGGACTCAAACACGTGAGGGAACTGACGGCCCTGACGCGGGAGGGTTTCTCGTGCCGTGTCGTGTTCCTGATACAGATGGAAGGGATCGAGGCGTTCTCCCCGAATTACGCCATGCAGCCCGAGTTCGGGGAGGCGTGCGAAAAGGCCGCGGAGGCGGGCGTCCGCATCTCCGCATACGGATGCCGCGTGACGGAGGACTCCCTCGCCCTGGGGGAGGAAGTCCCCGTCCGTCTTCACTCGTAATGGTCGTACGCCGCGGTCTTGGAGCTCTCCTCGCTCACCTCGTTGATGGTGGTGATGTACTCCTTGATGGCGGCTTCCTGCTCCTGGATCATCTGTTTCACGAGGTAGACGTTCTTGAGGTCGCCGTCGGCCTCGGCGAGGGAATCCCTTCCGTCGTCGTCCTTGATCTTCCTTATGAGGGCCATCCTTTTGGTCTTCATGCCCTCCTCCTGGAACGACAGGAGGGATTCGAGGGCCGCGGTACCATAGGTGGTGGCGTTGATGAACCTCATGGCGGCGTCGCAGATCTCCGGGTTGAAGTCGAAATCGATGTCCTCCACCATGTTCATCATGGCTTTGTTGAGGTTCTTCGTCTGGACGCGGAAGGTCTCGATCTTGGTCTTCCCGGCATCGGTGACGATGTCGGAGGGGCCGAACATGTCCTTCAGGTCGCGGGCGGTGAAATCAGATACGATCCGGAAAGTCTTCGTATTGCCCTCGGGCGGCGTGACGAGCATGTTCTTCCTCGCCAGATACATATCGATGGCCGGCTGGACGATCCTGTTGTGCCTGATGATGGCCCTGCTTTCGCCTCTGCGCCTGCTCTGCAGCTGGCTTATGTACATGACTGCGTCCATGGCGGTCAGACCTATGACGAACGCGAGGGAGTTGTCGGCGAGGTTCAGGAGGTGGGTGTCGATGTCCCCTCCGTCGCCCGATACGGCGAACAGGAGGATCTCGAAGAGGAGGAATGCGGCGAAGATGATGACCGTGGAGACGATCATCGTACGGTACATGTTCCGCACCTCCTGTCTTGCGGCGCTCTTCCGCCTGTATTTCTCCCGTATGACGGAACGCTCGTCCTTCTCCTCCGGCTTCCGGACGCTCAGGGTCCCGAAATTCCAGTTTTTCTTCTCGGAGCCCTTCCCGGCGCTGCCCCCGTCCTTTCTGCCGCCGTCCTGCCTGAGCAGCAGGCGTCCCTCTTCCTCCTTCGGACCGAAGATGGAGCCTCCCAGACGTTTTCCGTTCCCGTCTGCCATATCACTCGACCCCTATGACCTTCCTTATTGCCGCCTGCGTCTCCTGCGGGGTCCCGGTGGTGTTGATCATGTAGACCTCGCACCTCCCGAACAGGTCCTTGAAGAAGGCCGCACGCATCGATGTCCTGATGGGGTCGCGCACGATCTGATGGGGATTGCAGAAATCGGCGGCCATGATGTACTCCAGGGCCCTGTGCGCATCCACTTTCTGGACAATCTCGTTCTCGAAGGTGTTCCTCTGGAGGAGGAACACGTATCTCAGCGAGCATCCGGGGCTCACGGATGATTCCCCGTTCACCCAGCGGACGTTGGCTATGCCTCTTCCCTTGCCGTCGAACTTCACGTTCCTGACTAGGGGTTTGTACTCCTCCCATACGTCCCCTATGTCCGCATCGATGTAGCAGTTCTTCTCGGAACCGGCAGCCCGCGGCCTCCCGTCTCCCATGGTGACGAAGTACCAGTCGTCGGAGACGAGGGATGCGTTCCCGGCCCTGAGGAGACCCCACGACTGGGTGGTCTTCCCCGTCTTGGGCGGGGCGATAAGGGTCACGCCGATGTCGTCTATGTTCACGGCCGCGCCGTGCACCGAGAATATGCCGCAGGTGTTCTCGAGGATGTATCCCGCGATTCCGAGGGCGATGCTCTTGACCCATCCGTAGTAGTCGAAGTTGAACAGGAACGCCGTGCAGGTGGAGGGTTCGAAGAGGAGTTTGCTCTCCGGTTCGTTCTCGTCCTTCACGCAGTACAGGCGCGCATGGGGACGGAGCCTGTCCGATGCCGCAAAGAAATTGTCGCGCCACATATCCATGTGGTCCCTGTCCGAAGTGAAAAGACGGACGATGATCCCGTTTATGTCGGCCTGTGCGGAGAACAGTCCGTTCCCTCCGTAGGTCTCGCGGAGGGATCTGCATTCGCCCTCCGAGATTATCTCGGTCTCGTATGCCATAATCCCGTACAACCGATGAGGCGGTTATATAACATTCCCTTTTTTGGAACGGTTACTGTACGCGCGTCTGGGACTGCGAATCGATTATAAACCGTCACGGCGGAATGTAAGGACGGTGTCCATGGGAGGGAAGATCACCGTTCTGATAGGAAGTTCCCGTGCGGACGGGAACAGCGCCGGGATCGCAAAGATCATCGCCGACGAATGTCTGGCGGCCGGAAAGGATGTGAAGGTATACCACCTGGCCAAGATCGAGGGCCTGGGAGGGTGCAGGGCATGCGACGGGTGCAAGGCGGCCGGGAGGTGCATCACCAAAGACGCCACGTATCCCATTCTGCAGAGCATATCGGAGTCGGAAGGGATCGTCATCGCCACCCCGCTCTACTTCAACGCCGAATCGGGGTGGCTCAAGCTGGTTTTGGACAGGTTCTACAGTTTCCTCGACGGTGATTTCAGGACATTCCTGTCCGGGAAGCAGAAGGCGGTCATCGCCATATCATGCATGACGGGGGAGGAGAGCGCCCTGCGCTGCGCCGCACATCTCAAACAGGTCTGCACGATGTGCGGGATAAACCATGCTGGCACATTGACCGTCAGCATACCCGGGGGAGGAAAGGGACCCCTCCCGCCCGATGCGGTCGGGCGTGCAAAGGATTTAGCACACGAACTGATATGAGGGGAACGTGCGTACGCACGGGAACCTGTAGGATGTCCGGAACCGCTATAATTTACGCTTCCTCCCTCGGAGGACATGTCGCCGCGACCGCCAAATACATGGCGGGAGAACTCGAAGCGGATGTATTCGATCTCAAGAAACAGACCAAGATCAACCTGTCTTCGTACGACAGGGTGATCATAGGCACCGGGATACACGCCGGGAAGCCTTACGGAAAGGTCGTCTCGTTCGTGAAGGACAACAAGAACGTCCTCGGCACCAAGAAGACGTCGCTGTTCATCTGCTGCATCTACAAGGACAGCAAGGGGGACGCCCAATGCGACAGGGTCTCCAAGAGTCTCGGCATCGACGATGCCGCGTATTTCCCGGACGGTGCGGACACCGACGAGAACGGCGTGAAGAAGGACGTCGCATCGTTCATCCAGAGGCTGAAGGCTTGAGTTCCGCGGTGCTGCTGATCGCATTATACGCGGTCATAAACCTCGTCGCGTTCGCCGCATACGGGTGGGACAAACGCAAGGCGAAGAAAGGCCGGTGGAGGACCCCTGAGGCCACGCTGATCCTTCTGGGTCTCATCGGCCCGTGGGGCGCCGTCGCCGGCATGCAGGTGTTCCGCCACAAGACCAGGAAGCCCAAGTTCAAGCTGAACTACCTCTTCCTGGTGCTCCACATCCTGATCATCTGTTACATCGTGTCGGGACGCATCTGAAAAACTCGGTTTTCCTTTTCCGCCGTCAGCCTGTCCATGCGGGGGGACGGCGGGAGACCTTTCTCCCACGCCTTGGAGACGTCCAGTTCCATGCCTTCGTGACCGAGCAGCACCACGCGGCTGTCGGATTTCTCGCGCAGCATCGACATACCCAGGATATCTGCTATCCTGGCGGAGAACTCCTTGATGGTCTCGAAGGACGGCATCCCGTCCACGGTGAGGCGCTGTCTCGAACCTCCGACGAAGACGTATCCCTTCGGCTCGATCAGGTCCGGATCCGCCTTTCTGTCGATCTCCGCATACCCTTCCGGGTCGAGGAGGTTGATGCCCTGTACAAGGGTGTGCCTTATCACGGTCCTCGTCTCCAGGGACGGGAACAGTTCCAGCGTCCTCATGAGCCTCTCCCACCCGTCCTTTATCTTGGGGCGGCACGCTTTGAGATAGGTGTTCCTGTCGGGTGCGGCGACGGTGACGTAGAGCTGCCTCGGCAGCGTATCCAAGGCCTCTATCCTCTCCGGCATGGTGCCGTTGGTCACCAGGAACGTGGTCATCCCGCGGGAGTGGCACTCTCTGAAGAATTCCGACAGGTACGGATACATGGTGGGCTCCCCCGCAAGGGAACAGGCCACCTGCGTGGGGTTCATCGCCTCGCGGAACATCTCGGGGTCGCATCTCGGATCGCCTTTGAACCCCGATATGAGGAACCTCTGATAGTCGATGAGGGCATCGAGCATCTCCTTGGGCTCCGCCCACTCCTTCACCTCGAAATCCTTCCCCTCGACGCGCCAGCAGAACGGGCACAGATGGGTGCATTCGTTGATGGCGGGGGTCATCTGCAGGCAGCGGTGGGTCTTGATCCCGTAGAAATCCTGCTTGTAGCAGGTGCGCTGATGCAGCAGACTCTGTTTCATCCAGCCGCAGAGTTTCACCGCGGCGTGGTCGCGGTAGATCCTGTAGTGCTGGCGTATGAGCGTATCCCTGTATCCCTCGTCCATGCCATCGCCTCAGAAATCGAAAAGACTCATCTGGGTCTTCTTCGGCGGCTCCGGTTCCGCCGGCACCTCGGTCTTCTCCGGTGCGGCCTCCGCCTCCGGCGTCTTCTCCGTCACGGGTTCCGCCGCCGTCTCCTCTTCGGGCGCTTCCGGCCCCTTCTTTCCGGGCGTCTTCTCCGGGAACGCCGCTTCGAACGCCTGTTTCACGGCCGCCGAATCCATGCGCTTGTCGATGAGGAATCCCAGTTCCTCCGGCTCGAGTCCCGCGTCCCTCACCAGCATGACACGGAAATCCGCATCGGCTATCGCCATGGCGCGGTAGTGGTCGTAGCAGTCGTTCTGGATCCTGGAAACCGAGGTGTGGGTCAGATATCCGAGTTTCATGCACAGGGACTTCCTCAGGCCCCTCGCGGATTTGGAGCGGCTCATTTTGGAAAGATACTGGGGGAAACGGAGAGGGCCGTAGTTCGCCTTCCTGGAATGGATCGCATCGGTCATCCCATTGATCATCATGTCGCGGGCGTACGACCGGAAGCCGTAATTCATGCGTTTGTACACATGTCCCAGATATACGTCCGCACGGGAGAGTTTCTCGCAGCACCTGACGAGGTCCCCTGTCGAACGGCACTCGTAGGGGATGTTCTCCTCCAGCCACAGGGCCACCGTTTCCGGTTCCTCGTTCACCTCGTTGTAGACGCGGAACGCAAGCTGCGGATCCCTTTTGCGGAACACGGCGTCCAGGAAGGTGTACATGTCCTTGCGGATATTCCTCTCCCCGAGGGCCGCGGTGTCCGCCGCGGAAACGCGTCCGGTCCCGTACACCAGGGATTCCAGATCCCTTATGGCCGCACGCATGTCGCCGTTGGCGTTATTCGCGATGGCGGTTATGGCCTCGGGATCGACCTCCGCTTTTTCGGCCGCACAGATCCTGACGAGGATCTCCCTTACCGCCGACGGCAGGGGCTTTTTGAAAGTGATCTGCAGGGTGTCGTTCTTGACGGCGGAACTTTTCCTGGAGAGTCCGTAGAATTCGTTGACTATGAGGACGACGGGCTGTCTGGCACTTCTTATAAGTTCGTTTATGGCGGGCATGGCGCCCCTGTCCGCATTGCCGAAGAGGCAGTCCGCCTCGTCGAGGACGATGAGCTTCCTTCCGCCGGTCTTGGCGGACATGAACGTCCCGTCGTCGCCGAACGTGTCGAAATACGAGGCCCTGAGGGCCACGTCGCGTATGACGTCCCCCGTCCTCTGGTCGGAGGCGTTCATCTCGACGATGCCCCACCCCATGTCATGTGCCAGAGCTTCTGCGGAGGAGGTCTTTCCTATCCCGGGCGTGCCCATGAGGACCATGGCCCTTTTGGCCGGGATGCCTTTGTTCCACTGGTCCGCCCATTTCCTCATGGCCGCTGCCGCGGGTGCGTTCCCGACGATGTCCTTCAGGGACGACGGCCTGTATTTCTCGGTCCAATCCTCGGCCATTACGGGCCCCTCTTGTCGTCGGGACCTCTGAAATATACCAGACCGATGACCTCCATGCACTGTCTGAAGTACACGAAGAATTCGAACAGCATCCACAGGAAGAGCATCGACCCGGTCGGTCTGACGTAGAAGTAGTACAGATAGATCCAGATGGCCGAGATCGCCAGATAGAGGAACGCACGGGAGAATTTTTTCAGTGCGATATGTCCCAGACCGAATATGCTGAACACGCCGGGGATGACCGCGAGGCCTATCGCGATCTTCTCTTTCCCCGTGAGCTTGCGGCGGATGGGTATCTGCATCGCGGGCGCCGAGAGGGGTTTTCCGCAGGTTCCGCAGAACTCCGATCCCTCGTCGTTCTCGCGGCCGCAGTAGGGGCAGACGTCGCTCTTCAGCTGCTGCACGGCGCCGGAGTCGTCGACCGCCATGGCGGTCTTCTTGAGGGCGCCGCAGCTGTAACAGAAATCGGAATCCGCAGGGATCTCCTGTCCGCACTCTCTGCAAAAATACCTCACCGTCGGGCCTCCTTCACTCGAGATACATACGGTATATCCCTTTAGTACTTTCAACTTTTACATCGGCCCCGTAGACTCCGGAGACAGTCTCATCGTTCAGAAGGTTCTCCTTCCTGCCGTCGGCGTAGATTCTCCCGTCCTTTATCATCACGACCCTGTCGATATCCAGGGGGATGTCGGTGAGGTCGTGGGTGATCATTATGATGCGGACGCCGCTCTCGATGAGGATGTCGAACATCTTTCTGAATTTGGACTTCATGACTATGTCGAGACCGGTCATGGGTTCGTCGAGAATGAGCATGCGCGGGTTCGTGATGAGGGCCCTCGCGATGACGGTCCTCCTCATCTGTCCCAGCGAGAGTCCGTCGATGGTCCTCGGGAGGATGTCGTCGATGCCCATCTCCGCCGCGCGGTATCTTATGAGTTCCTCCATCTCCTCTGTGACGGTCATGCCGCGGAAGACGTCGAGGCTTCCGAAGAATCCGGATCCTATGACCTCGCGGACGGTGGTCTTCCCATTGAACCTGTCCTGCAGATCCATGGACACGACGCCCATCTTCGCCCTCAGGTCGAATATGTTCCAGTGTTTCTCACCGAACACCTTCATCGAATAGGGTTCGTCGTCATCGTAAGGGTATACGTCGCCCCTCATGAGCTTGAGCAGCGTGGTCTTCCCGGAGCCGTTGAGCCCGATGATAGCGACATTCTCGTCCTGACCCACGGTCAGATTTATCCTGTCGAGTATCCGCACGCCGTCACGGACGACGGATACGTTGGACAGTTCGAGAGCGTTTTCCATGGTTCCTCCCTTAAAGTGGACCTGTCTATAAGGTTAGCCCTTTCCGCCGGAAATCGGGGCGGAAAGGGATGCCGTCCGGGATCATTCGGTCCCGGAGGGTTCCGCGGAAGGGGTCTTCCCCTTCATCTTCCCGACGGCCATCGCCGCGACGAACACAATCACCGAGATAGGCATGGCGACCACGAGGGCGTCGCAGTACTGTATGGGTCCGCCCAGGAGGACCTCGTTCCCCGTGAGGATCTTGCATATCGGGAGGAACACCGAACTGCTCTTGTTGATGAACAGGGCCCAGAAGAGGTATGACGCGGTGCCTGCGGCGATGCTGCAGACCGCGGCGGTCTTGTCGGGTTTCCCTTTGGTGTAGAGACCGTGCACGAACGCCGGCAGGAGGGCCGCGGCGGTGATCCCCATGAAGAGGGAGGTGGCCTTGGCGATGATGTCGTTGGGCATCACGTAGCAGTACACCACGACGAGCACCATCATGACCGCTGTGCAGATCCTGTTGATGCGGACGTTGCCGGAGTCGATGGCCTCCTCCTTCTTCTCTCTGCGGTTCTTCGCAAGGGTGTAGAGGTCGTATCCGCCGGCCGCGCCGATGGTGTGCATGAGAGCGCTTATGGTGGATACGGAGGCGCATACGAGGGAGAGCAGGAAGAGACAGACGAAGAAGTCCCCTCCGAATATCCCGTCGAACACCTCGAGGATGTACTGGGGGATGATGAAGTCGGTACCGAGTCCGAGGCCGGACACGTAGGTGTAGGCGAGCTCCCCGTCCCTGTCCATGAAGAAGACGTTGCTGAGGGCTCCGGCGGTGTAGGCGGTCCCGACGATCACGAGCATGAAGATGCTGCCGATGATGAGGGAGCGGTCGAGCATCCTGTCGTCCTTGGCGGACATGAATCTGACGATGAGCTGCGGCTGGGTCAGGACTCCGAGACCGACGCCCATGAGGAACGTGGTGACCACGAGCATCCATTCGCTGGAGCCGAAATCGGCGACGGTGGTCCATCCGGTGAATCCGTCGAGGACTCCTCCGGCGAGGGAGGGGTCGTAGGAGGCCAGGGTCTCGAATGCGTCCGTGACGCCGCCCACGGCGTGGAAGGTGACCACGAGGATGACCGCCATCCCGATGAACATGATCCCCGCCTGGAGGGCGTCGTTATACATGACGGCTATGATCCCGCCGTATACGACGTACACGCCGACGATGACGGCCATGACGATGAGGATGAGGTCGTAGTATTCCGTGAGACCGGTGATGACCGCCACCGAGTTGACGCCTCCCTTGAGGACGGCGGCGCAGTAGATGGGCATCATCACGATGATGAGGATCGCGGTGAACGCGCGGATGCCTTTGGAATCATAGATCTTCCCGAGGAGGTCCGCGAAGGTGGACGCGCCGAGTTTCCTGCCGACCCTTCTGGTCCTCGGCCCGAACACCAGGAACGCGACGAAGAGTCCGACGAAGAGGTTGAGGAAACACAGCCACATGAGAGTGAGTCCGTGGGTGGCGGCCTGTCCGCCGAAACCTATGACGGCGGAGGCGCTGAGGAAGGTGGCCCCGTAGGAGAGACCGATGATCAGAGGGCTCGTCTTGTTCCTCCCGAGGAGGAATTCGCTGTTGTCCTTGGTGTTCTTGTACCCGTAATAACCCAGGAGGACGGTCACCGCCGCGAAGATCACCAGCATGACGGTGAAGATCGGCATCGAGACGCCGTTCATTCGTCGTCACCTTTGTTGGATTTCCTTACCTTTATTCCGACGATGCAGCAGAGGATGACCGTTATGAAGCATCCTATGTAGGAACCGACGATCCATGGGTCCGTAAGGCCGAAGAAACTCATCTCACTCACACTTGTAATGTGCTAACACGTAGCACGATGGCAGTCAATCTGACTGCTCGTATATAATACTTGATGAAAACACAAATGTCGGATCCCGGACACGGCGTCCGGGATCCCAGCGGAAAAGGTTTCGAACGGTATCGGCGTTTTCACTCGATCTTCAGAGTGACCATGTCCTCCCTGACGGAGGTGTTGGGCTTCAGTCCGAAGGTGTCCACGAGCACCTTGAGGATGCCGGGGGTGATGAATCCCGGGAGCCTCGGCCCGAGCATGATGTCCTTCACTCCGAGGCTGAGGAGCGTCAGGAGGACGAGGACGGCCTTCTGCTCATACCAGGAGATGTTGAACGAGAGCGGGAGACCGTTCACGTCGGTCCCGAAGGCCTCGGCGAGGGCGTTGGCGATGACCACGAGGGAGTAGCAGTCGTTGCACTGGCCGGCGTCGATGACGCGGGGTATGCCTCCGATGTCCCCGAGGTCCAGCTTGTTGTATCTGTACTTGGCGCAGCCTGCGGTGAGGATCACTGTGTCCTTGGGGAGGGCCTCCGCGAACTCCTTGTAGTACGTCCTGCCCTTCTCGCGGCCGTCGCATCCCGCCATGACCACGAAGCGCTTTATCGCGCCCGACTTCACGGCCTCTATGATCTTGTCCGCAAGTGCCAGCACCTGCGAGTGGCCGAATCCGACGGTGAGGCTGACATTGTCGATCTCCTTGGGCGCGGGGCACTTCTTCGCCATCTCGATGACCGCGGAGAAGTCCTTCTTCCCGTTGACGGCATCGATGTGCTTCACACCCTCCACTCCGGCGGTGCCGGTGGTGAAGAGCCTGTCCCTGTAGGAATCCTTGGGGATCAGGACGCAGTTGGTGGTGGCGACGATGGGTCCGTTGAAGGATTCGAACTCCTCCTTCTGGAGATACCATGCCCCTCCGTAGTTGCCGGCCAGGTTGTCGTACTTCTTGAACGCGGGGTATGCGTTGGCGGGAAGCATCTCGCCGTGGGTGTAGACGTCGACGCCGGTGCCCTTGGTCTGCTCCAGCAGCTGTTCGAGGTCCTTCAGGTCGTGTCCGGTGATGAGGATGCCGGGGCGGGTCCCGACGCCGGTCTTCACGGTGCTGAGTTCGGGGGTTCCGTAGGTCTCGGTGTTGGCCTTGTCCAGAAGCGCGAGGCAGGCCGCTCCGACGGATCCGCATTCCATGTTCAGGGCGACGAGTTCGTCTGCGGAAAGGTTCTTCGCAAGGGATGCGAGACCCTTCCTGATGAATGCCGTTACGTTCGGATCGGTGTATCCGAGGACGGCCGCATGATGGTAGTAGGCGGCGAGTCCCTTGAGGCCGAAGAGCAGGAGTTCCTTGAGCGACCTGAGGTCCGGATTCGCATCCAGGGATTCGATGTCCTTCACGCGGATGACGGTGTCGGCCCCGATCTTCCCGAGGACCTCGTTCCTCAGCGCATCGATGGCGGCTCCGTCGAAGTTGGTGTTGGACAGGGTCATGAACAGGCCGTCTACAAGGGCGCAGTCGCAGATCTCGCAGACCTTGTCTCCGGAGGCCAGCTCGATGAGGGTGCCGATGAGCAGATCCTGCTTCTCTGCGATCTCTGCGGTCTTTCCGCATACTCCGTTGCGGGTGCAGCCGGTTCCGGCCAGGGTCTCTTCACACTGTCTGCATAACATTTGCGATTCTCTCCTGTATCATTTTGATACTAAGTACCTAAAAGATATTAGGCTATATATACCGAAAAGTTACTGACCGGTAACTATGGACCACAGCTGCACGGTATACCTCACGATGGAGTATCTTTCCAGGAAATGGGCGGTTCTCATCCTCCACGAACTGAACAAAGGGGAGGAATGGAAGAGGTTCTCCGAGATCAGGAAGGCGATGGACGACCTCACCCCGAAGGTCCTCACGGAACGTCTGAAGGAACTCGAATCCGAGGGACTCATCGAGAAACGCGTGGATACGTCCTGCATGCCGATCAAAAGCGAATACCGCCTCACCGAGGCCAGCAAGGAGCTCATGGACGTCATCCACGACCTCAAGATGTGGGCCCTCAAGTGGAAGATCCACAATCCCGAATGCGGGAAGATGAACTGCAGACTGTGCACGCTCTGACGGGGTCAGAAGGCCGGGACGGCCTCCTTCTTCCCCGCCATGCAGGCCAGCGGCATTCCCGCAGGCATGAAGCAGCGTACATCCTCAGGAACGGTCTTCGCGAGGATGTCCGCGCCTTCGGCCCACGGGATCTGCACCGCGGAAGCCCCGAGGGACACCGCCTCCGACACCTGATTGAACGTATGCACCTGGAAGACGCATGCGATCCCCAGGAATCCCGCCAGTTTGGAGAAGAACGATGCCTTCTCCCTGTCGGTGAGGGACAGATCGATGACGATCGCGGCATCCCCTCCGGCCTTGGCGGCGTATACCGAGTATTCGTCAAGGACGGGCTCTGCGGGGACGTAACCGCCGATGAAGACGGCGTTCCTGTCCATTTTCCTGCATTTTTCCCTGAGCACCCCGATGGGGAGGGCTCTCCTTTCCGCTTCGGTCTTCG
The DNA here is from genome assembly GCA_964533525.1 of uncultured Methanomassiliicoccales archaeon. Classification (GTDB taxonomy): domain Archaea; phylum Thermoplasmatota; class Thermoplasmata; order Methanomassiliicoccales; family Methanomethylophilaceae; genus Methanomethylophilus. Next base: position 21,554 of record CAZHJV010000004.1, read on the forward strand.
GCATATCTTTCAACCCTTGTTCCGTGCTAACACTTAGCAAACTAAACACTCCAATACGGACCGAGTATATAAAACCATGCTAATGTGTATCACGGTATTCGTTTCCTGTGGCAGAAAACCCAAGCGGTGACAGACCGCGGTCCCGGGACCCATTACCTTTTTTCGACCGTTTCGGTTATTAATTTCCGGCGCCATCACGGTGCCATGAGGAAAAATCTCGGCAGGAAGACGCTGTTCTACCCAATGCCCGTACTGATACTCGCCGCCTACAGGGACGACGGCACCGTGGACGCCATGAATGCCGCCTGGGGAGGCGTCGCGGACACCGACAGGGTGTGCGTATGTCTCTCGTCCGACCACGCCACCACCAAGAGCATCATCGCGAGGGGCGCACTCACGATCTCCTTCGCGGACGCCGCACATGCGACGGAGGCCGACTACCTCGGCATATGCTCCGGGAACGACATCCCCGATAAGTTCGCGAGGTCGGGACTGCATGCGGTGAAAAGCGGCAGAGTGGATGCACCCGTCATCGAGGAGTTCCCGCTGACGCTGGAGTGCACCGTGGGTTCCGTGGACGACATCTCCGAGGGGACCGTCAGGATAATCGCCGACATAGCGGACATATCGGCGGACGAGAGCATCCTCACCGACGGTAAGGTCGATATGGCGAAACTCGACCCCATCGCCTACGATGCGGAATCTCACGGCTATTTCAGGATCGGGGAGAGGGTCGGAAACGCCTTCTCCGACGGGAAAAAACTGCTGAAGTAAATTTTATCCCGGCACTGCGGGGGAAACTCCGCGGTGCACATGTGCGCCGAAGGACGCGGGTAAAACCGCCATGGTAGGTTTTATGTGCGATAACCCCATTTTTACAGCGGTATGATTCAACCGATATTCGGCAGTCTGTATCAGTTCTCGGAGATAAGCGGGAGGATGAGCATGCCCGTCCACCAGTATCTCCTGGCCGCCGATCCCGCAATCATGTTCTCCACCGGGACCGCATCCCAGGCGGAATGGATCCTGCCGCAGATAGAGACCGTACTCGGAGGAAGGCCCCTGAAGTACCTTTTCGTATCCCACATGGAATCCGACGAATGCGGCGGATACAGGATCTTCCAGAAGAAATATCCGAAGATAGTCATAATCACGTCGTCGTTCACCGCCAGGGAACTCGTCGGTTTCGGATACAAGGGGAATATCACGGTGTGCGACGGGAACCATCCCCTGGTGGACGGCCAGCTGTCGCTGAAATTCTTCGATTACCCCTCCGAGGTGCATCTGCAGAACGGGATCCTCGCCCTGGACAGGGGAAGCGGAGTCCTGTACAGCTCCGACCTGTTCGCCCGCGACACCTCCTCCGGGAAGGTGAAATCGGCGGAATGGGTCGATATCCTCAGCAAGGCCGATGTCTCCCTCATCCCGGACGACAAGAAACGCATAGCGCTGCTGGAGGAACTCAGGAATGCGGCCCCCAGGTTCGTGGCGTCCGGCCACGGCGTATGCATAAAATGCACTGAGGAATAAGTCCTGCTGCCGGAAAAAGGCGGAGCTTATTCTCAATGATTAAATACACTCCCTACATTAGGTCGGATGTTAGGCTTGACCGGGGAGCTTGGCGTGCCCTCTACCTGCAATCGTCACAGCAGGGGCGACTGAGAGGGGCGGCGGAGCGGAAACGGCAGGCCCTCAAAGCGACTATGAGACTTTGTCCTACAGAGTCGGAGTACCCAATTTGACCGATCGGAGGGTCGGCCGGGTTGGGCCAATCGGGGAAACCGGGTCAGGCCCTGACGGGAGCAGCCTCACTTCGAACTACCGACGTTTGAAGGGAAACAGAGTTGAGAAACAATGAGGCTAACCTGTCGCGGAAGCGACGTCCACCCTCTTGAGCCTAACACCTTTGGATTTCAGTGCCTGTGCATCTTAGGCCTGCACCCGGTGATGATGTCTTTTCTGAAATCGAAGAGGACGCCTTCCTCGTTCCCCTGTCTGAGTTTCAGTACGAGGGAATCGTCGATCCTGCCGACAACCGCTCCCGCGCATCCCACTTTGGAGAATATCTCGATGACGCGTGCGGAATTCTCCGGCGGACAGGCGTATACGAAACCGCACCCCTGATATGCGAGGATCCAGTGGATGAAATCGTCCTTCTCGGACGGCGGGACGGGAATCTTATCCAGATCGACCTCGGCACCCATGCAGGACGACTCCAGCATCATTCCCAGCGTGCCGACGCATCCGGGATTGCTCATATCCTTCCCAGAATGGACGAGGTGTTCCTCAGCCACGACAGCCGCCGCCTCCATCTGCCTCTGGACCAGCTTCGGGTCCTTGGCGAGGGTCGTCTCCCACGCATAAGGGATGTTCTTGGGGTAATGGCCGTCGAGGTCCATCACCATGACGATGTCGTCGCCGGGTTCGGCGGCGCTGCTGAGTATGATGTCGTCCTTCTTCACCGTCCCGATGATGGATATGTCGATCGCGTGGTATTTGCAGTCGGGATGGGTGTGTCCTCCGACAATGGGGACCCTGAACCTCCTGACGCCCTCCTCCATACCTCTGAGCATCCTCGCGCAGAGGACCTCGTCGGACATGCTTATCACGTCCACCATCGCGGTAGCCCTTCCGCCCATGGCCGCGATGTCGTTTACGTTCACGAGAACCGCGAAATAACCCGCCATATACGGATCCGATTCCACAAGGGATTCCATTATGCCGTCGGCCGCGAAAAGGGTGTAGTTCTCCCCGTCCTCCATGGCCGCGGCATCCTCTCCTTCCGCTGCGATCACATGTTTGAAACTGTCGGTGGGAAGGAAATCCACGACCTCGTGGATCCTGCCTTTCCTGGTCACGCCCGGGAAAGACCTTATGGCATCTATGACGGCTTGAAGGGCCATACTGTGCGATTGCCATCCCGATATAAACCTTATACGGAACGTCAGAACAGTTTGGTCTGCTTGGTTGAGAGGACCAGGTGTTTGGCGTCCGTGTCATCGAGCACGATGTCCGTAAGGACGGCATCGAATTCGTCGGGATACTCCTTGGACGGAATGTACGCATTGTCCGAAGGGACGATGTTGCCTTCCTTGCGGAGAGCCTTCCTCACATCGTTCAGAGTGTCCCCTTCCGCCCTCGTGCCCACGGCTCTCGTCACACCCGCATTCCTGAGTTCGGACTCGAATATCGGACGTTTGAGCATCCTGTGGAGAACATACAGGATGACCTCGTCCGTATCGACACCCGGAAGGGCACGGCAGCGCCTCGACACGGATTCGTATATGGAATCGGGAAGCTTCTTGGCCGGGAGGTAGATCTTCGCCGGAGGGACATCCCTCATCCTGAGGTATCCCAGGTCCGTCAGCGCACGGAGATATCCCGTCAGAACGAGACGGTGGTCCTTGATCCCCATTTCGGAGAGAGCTTTGTCGAGGGAGCTGATGGACATCCCGTCTTTGCCGAGGGTCTCGATGATCTTCCTGCTGAGATCCTTCTCAGGGCTGAACATGGTCTGTCCGATGCCGCGGCGGGATATAAACCCTCACGGCAACGCTTATATTTCTGTACTTTCAGATTTATTTTTTACAAAAATATAATTTTTAACATCTGGCCATTGAATCTGGTAAACAATATGGTAAACAATATGGTAAACAAGAGGAGTGTGTCTTTTACCAATTCAAGTTCAAATTTTTTTATATACCGACCAATGTTTATTCACATTCGCCAGTCATTCGGCGTGCGGATGGGAATGCACGCCGGAAACCCGCCCTGTGCAGAATTCCCGTTCTGACACATCCACCATCCTATCTCATACCCAAGGGCGGGTTTTCGGTCACCCGTCCCACGCTTTATGATTCTGCAATGACTGGATTTTTTACACTCGTCTCTGCAGTCACACAATCACAACGATTATAATCAGGATGTAAAGGAACAGCATGAGGGTCGAGATATTCCCGGCGATCTCATTGGCTCTCTTCTCCCTGACATCCCTGTCTTTGACCCCGGTCTTCTCCAGGATCTTGTCCACCCATCCGAGGAGGATGAATCCGCCGTCGAAGGGGAATGCGGGCAGGGCATTGGAGACGCCCAGCAGGATGTTTATCCAGAATATCCAGTAGAACAGGGATGCGGCCATCCAGAAGATGTCCGACTGGTCCCCGTACCACCATTTGACGCTGTCGGGGACGGGATCGAATCCCGAGAAGGGATGGGAGAGGTACTTCAGAAGGCCCTGTGCGGCCGTCAGGACGCTGTCCGAGCCGTACAGCGGGTCTGCGGAGTACTCCATCAGTTCGGACGGCGTTATGAGGTTCATGCCGGACACGTTGGTGTACACGCCAAGGTAACCTACGGAACCATTGGATCCGAGCGTGACGTCGGTAGAAACGTAATTCCCGTCCGCATCCACATAATCCACGGCAACGGTCTGTCCTCCGACGGTCTCGGAGGACATATACGAACTGAATGCGGCGGCCGTATAGAACCTATGGCCGTCGATCGAGATGATGTAACACCCCGACACTATGCCCGCTTCTTCGGCGGCCCCTCCGTCCACGGTTTTGGACACATACGTACCCCAGCGGAGGGATGCCGTATATTCCCCGTCCTCCGTGACGTATTTCACCTCCACGACCGACCCTGGGCTCCAGTAATAGACGGCGTCGTAGGATTTGGTGTAGGCGAATTCCTCCCCCTCCACCTCGATTATGACGGCGCCTGCGGGGATCCCCGCCTCATCGGCCGCGGAATCCGATTCGATCCCGTAGACGGCGGCGTTCCCGTCGTAGGGGGACGACAGACCTCCCAGGAGAACGGAGGAGAATATCAGGAAGGCCACGGCGCCGATCACGAAATTGGTGGCGATGCCTGCCGCATAGAGATCGAGCTTCGCCCTTCTGGACGCTTTATTGACGTCCTCCTCGTCGGGCTCCACGAAGGCTCCCAGGGGAACGACGGCGTACAGGAGTCCGGTGTTCCTCACCCTCATCCCGTTCGCGCGGGCCTGCACGCCGTGGGCGAATTCGTGGCACACCAATGCGATGATCAGGGCTATGAGTCCGTACCAGAAGGGCAGGAGGGGATTCAGTCCGGGTATCGCCAATGCGTATTCGATCCCGACCCCGCCGCTGCTGAGCGACGACGGGAGGTTTATGACCGCGACGATGACGATCCCGATGATCGCCGCCGTCAGGACCAGGGCGATGAATTGGGATATTACCCCCATGAACCTCCAGAAACGGGTGTAGACGCATACGCGGTCCATCATCCTGATCCCGAGGTGCGTGTTGATCTTGACGGTCGGACCGTATTTCTCCATCAGATACTTCTTCGCGCGGGGGTCCTTCCATGCGAAGAACCATATCGGGACGTATATGACCGCGAGAACGATGAGTATCCAAAGCGTCAGGCTCATTATGCGCCTCCGTACCTTCTCCTCGTAAAAGGACTTATTGTATATCGGAACCGCCGGACGGTCCGCCGAAGATTATGCGGCGCGCCCATGCGAGTTTGCGTTTTTTAACCGCGGGGTCGCATCCTTCCTTCGGATACGGATGTTCGAAATCGAATCCCAGGAGCCTTATCCTCTCCGCGCCGAACTCCCTCGCTATGCAGACGGCGCGGTCCCCGTCGGTGAAACCCCCGAAATTCATCAGGATCCCGAACGGTTTCCCCTGGGTCGTGATGACGGCCGGGCCCCTGAAAAGCGGTGCATACCTTCCCACGAGGTCCGCATTGTCCCCGTGGGCGTGAATGAACGCCGTCGCACCTGCGTTGCAGGCCTCAATCTGCGGTTCTATGTCGCCGTCCAGGTCCGTGACCACGATGTCGGGGCGGACGCCTGCGGCAACAGCCCTCCCCACGGCGGAACCGGCCGCTATGACGGTGCCTTCGGTCCCTTTGGTGCGGATGTCCTCCTCTAGGCCGGACGAGGACCCCAGGACCGTCACGGAAGGCCCTATGGGCTCGATCCCGTCTCTCAGGTCGGAATTCTGCGTGACCGCGAGCAGAACCCTTGCGGACATATCGTCGTACAGGGGGTCGTAACCCATGTCGGAGCAGATCTCCAGATAAATGGGTTCCCACTCAGAGAACTTCATCGGCCGCGCCTTCCCTCTCCTCTATGCCCATGGCGCTCTTGATGCCGTGCTGGAGGGCCAGAGCCGCTATGAAGAGGACGAACCCGCCGAGTATCTCGATGAATATCACCGCCGGATCGGTGGCTCCGAGGTCCAGGGTGCCGCGGAGGAAATCGAAGGCCCCCGTGAGCAGCATCCCTACGGCGACGATGTCGAGACAGCTCGTGATGAAACGGTATTTGATCATGCGGAAGTTGAGGTACGCATCCGCCAGGGTACCGCTCAGGATGATGATTATCCCGAAAAGTACGGGCCACAGGGCGTTGTATGCGAAAAGGAGGAGCCTCTGGAGGGTGCGTGTGGTGTAATATTCCGAGACCGTGAGGAAACCGACGATCACGCCGATGGCGATGACTGCGACGCCCCCGATGCTGAAGATGATGGTGGCGCTTCCTCTCTTGGCCCTCTCCGACCATTTCTCCCTCGCCCGGCGCAGTTTCTCGTCGACGCTGTACGAATACAGTGCCAGGACGAGACCTATGAATAGCCACAGGAACAGACCCGTCGAATCGGCCAGGAATCTGCCGAAACTCTCCGCGGTGGCGATTCCGGCCGCCAGGTAGATCGCGGAAAGCAGTATGATCACCCAGCTGACGGGAGCGAGGAAACGTTCCCTCTTCTGGGGGTCCGACAGCGTCTTCTGGATTATGTAGAACGCACCCTCGACGCCGGGGGCCTGTTTGACGTAGACCTTCTTCACGGAATCTATGGGGACGCGGGAGGAGATGATGGGGTAGACGTATTCGTCCTCCGCACCGTCGCCGACGAGGATGGCCCTTTCGGGCTTCACGGTATCGAGGACGTATTCCAGTTCCTCGACGAGTTTTCCGTCGGACCTGTAACCGACCTTCTGATCCCCGCATATGAGGGCGACCTCGAAGGTCCCGGGTTCCTCCCCGTCCTTCTCCATCTCCCCGTATATGTTCATGGCCGCATAGAGGGCGTTGGTATCGGAATCCTCCGGATCCGCCACTCCCAGGGCCATGGCCGCATCGGCGCATGCATCGATGCCTATGGCGGGCGTCTGTACGCCGCCTTTCGCACCGAAATCGTCGTCCCTGTCGACGACGAGGATGAGGGTCTTCTTCATTGTATGGGCTATCGGCTTTCTTTATAATTATTGTTCGTTCCGGAGATGTCCCGTCTCCGCCGAAATCCCCGGATGCCATACTGCATTCGCAGTTCGGGATTGGGGATTTCGGTTTAAAGACGGGTGGGATGGCGGGCTGCCCCGCCGGTTTTTACTCATTCCGCCGTCAGTTCGAAAGAATACATAGTATGTTCAACGGTTTTCTTTATGAACAGTCCTTTCTGATAGGAACCCTTTTGCTCATGAACCGTGCATTTGATGCGGCGTGTATCCTTGGTAACGGTTATCTCTCCTTCACTATAATTCAACGACCCGTAATTTAATTTCAGCGACTTATCCTCTAAGACCACTCTGATAAAGTACCCCTCGCTTCCTTTCTCAACAAAAATCATGGCGCCGCCATCGCTCTTGAGGGTGAGACAGTATGCCGCCTCTTCCGTCAGACCTTCGATAGGTATCACTTTAAACTTGTCGCGGAAACCTTTAACAATAGAATCCAGAGTGCGGACGGGGGCTGTCGGGAGAATACTGGCTCCCGGTCCGTATGCACGTGCACAAAGGAGGTATTCATCATTCGGACGATGAATCTCGATGGGCAGAGAATACCTGCCTGTTTTCAGCTCTACGTCAAAATTTATCCCACAACAGTGCGGGGTCGAGTCGAAAACATATTTGCCTTTTTTGTATTTTCTATTTAGCCAAAAAAATTCATTCTGCCCAGACACAACATCTTTGATGCAGAATCTATCGGAAGTTCTGGGTGAAAACTCATACTTTCCGGGAGGCAACAGCAATAAACCGGAGGGAATTTTAATTCCATCCGATGAAGAACTGTCCGAATACAGTATCAGATCATCACGATCAATGTATACGAGGGCGTAATTCCTGATTTTCTGGAGTTCTTCTTTGATAGAGGGGTCAGGGCAGAGTTCAATCGCACGATCCAAACGGACGAAGTCCCTCACATCATCTATATCCGTGGCAAATAAAGCAAGGCAGGCAAGGACGTTCCAATTGTTGCGGTCGATCTTTTCGATCTGCAAGGCAAGTTCCAGAACTTTCTGACCGTTGCCGTTTTCGTAATAATGCTTGAGATCGTCATATAGGTTGGCAGCTTCTTCGGAGTGGTCCATCACCATTTTCTGCTTCTGTGTTTCCTGGATCATGATCTTGGTTCCGCAATAAGTGCAGAAACCGAATTTGCGGCTGTCTTCCAGTTCCAGTCCGCCGCCGCAATTCGGGCATTTCAGAGCGATAACTGCCATAAACAGTTATGGAAGAGGGTCATCAATATACTTTCCACCAAACCTTCTGGAAATCGATTGCAGATTCGGAGAAACGCGGCCGAACCGAAAAATTCTGAAATCCGGTCATTTCGGACGCTGACACGTCCTCCGCCTGTGCAGAGGTGTCGGAAATACGGCCGCCTTCGGCTCTTCGAACGCGAAGAGACCGAATGTCTTCCCGGCCTGACGTATAAAGCAGATGCCGGCGGGAACCGATTCCCGCCGGCTGTTGACGGTGTTTTCACTCGCACTTGGTCCATCCGCAGGACTTGCAGATGTTGCATCCGCCCTGGAAGGTCAGTTCGTCCCCGCACTTGGGGCACGGGTTGAGGACCTTCTCCTTGGGGACGGGTTCCGCGGCGGGGGCGATGAGGGTGGATCCCTTGACCTGCCTCTGCATCTCCTCGTACATGTCGATGAGGGCCCATCCGACCGCCATGGGGCAGCAGGAACCCTTGCTGGTGTCCTTCTTGGTGAAGGTCCTGACGACGAACGACGGACAGGATCCGCAGGATTTGAGCTGGTCCACGATGGAGTAGACGTCGCAGCCGCTCCTGGCCGCCAGGGAGATCATCCTGGAGAGTCCGATCATGAAGTTGTTGCATCCGCCGGTGGATCCCTTGTTCAGGTAGACCTCCATGAGGTCTCCGGTCTTGGGGTCGAAGAACGCGGTGCAGTGCAGGCTTCCGCAGCCGGTCATCAGTTTCCTCTTCTTTCCGATGACGTTGTCCGCAACTGTCTTCACGACGCCCCTGTTGGGTGCGATGGCCTTCTCGACGGCGGCCTCCTTCCTCTCCTCGGCCTCCTGTTTCTTCTTCTCCTTCTCCTTGGGGGTGAGGATGCTCAGACGCTTGCAGCCGTCCCTGAAGACGGTGACTCCCTTGCATCCGATCTGCCAGGCGTAGAGGTACAGTCCGAAGACGTCGGACTCGGGGAACTCCTCGGGCAGGTTGACGGTGGAGCTGATGCTCGCGTCGATATGCATCTGCCAGGTCCCCTGGAGGTTCAGACGCTGCTTGTAATCCAGGTTCTGGGCGGTGACGAACCATGCGGGAAGCTGGGTATCGTCCTTCAAATGGTGCTTCTCCATGTAGTCCTTGACCACGGGGGGATACACGGTGTAGAACTCGTCGTGGTCGGAGAGGGAGGTGGTCCTCCTCTCGAAGTGGGTGGCGAAGATGGGTTCTATGCCTCCGGAGATCCCGAGCATGGTGGAAAGGGTCCCGGTGGGGGCGATGGTGAGGAGCTGCGAGTTGCGCAGACCGTACTGCGCCACGAGCTCCCTGGTCTCCTCGGAGGTGTTCTCGCGGAAGTAGGGCGAGGCGAGGATCTGCTCCTTCACGCACTTGGGGAACGTGCCCTTCTCCTTGGCGATCATCGCAGATTCCGCGATGGCGGTGTCGGCCATTATGAAACCGAGTCTGTGGCAGAAGTCCATGGCGGCCTTGGTGCCGTAGACCAGCTCCATCTTGATCAGCATGTCGGCGAGACCCATGATCCCGAGTCCGATCTGCCTCCAGTTGGTGACGGATTCCCTCTGCTCCTGCAGCGGGTGGAGGGGAAGACCCTCGTCGAGGACGTCGTTGAGCGCCCTGACGCAGATCCTGACCGTCTTTTTGAAGTCCTCCTCGTCGAAGATCCCGTTCTTAACGAAGGCGGAGAGGTTTATGCTTCCGAGCAGGCAGCTTCCGCCGGCCGGGAGGGGCTCCTCCGCACAGGGGTTGGTCCCCGCATACTCGTAATCGGGGAATTCGGACAGGAGGTTCCATTTGCTGATCCTGTCCCAGTAGAGGCATCCGGGTTCCCCGTAATCCCAGTTGGCGTAGCAGAGTTTCTTGAAGAATTCATAGGCGTCGAGATTCTTGGTTACGGTGTCGTTGGTCTCCGGGCGGACGAAGGTCTGCACGAACGTCTCGTGGTCGCGGACGCATTCCATGAACTTGTCGGTGACGCGGACGGACATGTTGGCCTTGGTGACCCTGTCCACATCCGTCTTGACGGCCATGAACTCCTCGAGGTCGGGGTGTTCGCAGGAGAGGGTGAGCATGAGGGCCCCGCGCCTCCCGTGCTGGCCGATGAGGCCGGTAACCATAGAGTAGAGGTCGGTGAAGGAAACGGCTCCGGACGTCTCGGAGGCGGTGTTGTTGATCCTGGCGCCCCTGGGTGCCAGTTTGGAGAGGTCGATGCCGACGCCTCCGCCGTAGCTGAAGGTCCTGGCGGCCCTGCTGGCACTCTCGAAGATGGATTCGATGGAATCCTCGGGAGGACTTATGACGTAGCAGTTGGAGAAGGTCACCTTGAGGCCCGTCTTCTGGAGGCCCCTGTTGGCGAGGATCCTCCCGCCGAACAGGAATTTCTGCTGTTCGATGAGTTTCCTGACATCCTTGTCGCCTTCGGAGACCCTGTCGAGCCACTGGTCGAAGGTCTCTCCGTTGTAACAGTATTTCTTGTTCCAAATGTCGATTCCGAGTTTGTTGTCCGCGCCTAACCACTGCTCTATTTCCATGGGTCTTCCCTGTCGCGCCTGCCATACTTTGAACCAATAAAAAGGGTGCTACTCATAACACAAGTTGTGTTGGATGTTACAGCCAACCATATACGGGAAACATTCCGGAATTGGACGTTATGTATGTTCGGAGAAAGGATGTATTCGTCTTACCGCGACATAGGTGAAGAGGACGAGGTCCTCCGTCCCCGTGTTGGTTATACTGTGTTCGGAACCCTTCCTGCGGATATGGCAGACCCCGGGCTCCAGCACCTCCTCGCGGCCGTCGCACACCGCCTTCCCGGTACCGGAGATGACGTAATTGATGTCGTCCCCGTCCCGCCGTTCATACCCGGTAGCTCCCTCTCCTCCATCCCGTTGAAATCGATCAGCATATCTCAGACCTCCCTGGTGTTCTCCTTCTCCGGGTGCCTGTGAACCGGTATCCCGTGCAGTACGAGATACAGCACGAGTCCCAGCGTCCCGACGCCGGCCATCAGGAGATAGTTGGCCCCGTAACCTATGATCCCGATGAAGAATCCGTTGGCCACGGGACCGACGGCGTACGAAAGGTCGGTGAACACGTTGTACGTGGACACGGCCGTTCCGTACCTCTCCCTCGGCGCGCGCCTGATTATGACCGCCTGCGCCACCGACGACAGCATGGCGATCATTATCCCTATGAAGAACGCCGACACGAGCATCTCCGCCCCCGATACGACGGTTCCGAGCATCACCATGCCGGCGATGTACAGGACGAGGGAGGGGATGAGCGCGACATTCTCCCCGCGGATGTCGTAGATCTTCCCGAGGAACAGCCTGCACAGCAGCGTCCCCGCCGAGAGGACCACGAAGAACACGGTCGCATACGCGGCGAACCCCGTCTCCTTCCCGTAGGGCGATATGAACGTGAGCACCCCGGAATATGAGAAGAACATCACGAACGCCACGACGGACATGGTCAGGGACGAACGCTCTATGAAATCCGATACGTGTATCCCGTGCCCTTTCTCCGCCGGGGCGGTCCTCCCCGTCTCCGAAAGCAGCAGGACCGTCACAAGCGCCGCGGCGCTCGCGATGAGTCCTATGAGGAATATGTCGTCGTAGGTACCGCTGCTCTGAAGATACATGCACAGGAACGGTCCGATGGCGGAACCGAAGCTGTAACTGAGCATGAAATACCCAAGCCCCTCCCCCCTGCGGGATGCGGGAAGGCCTTCCGCCACCATGGTGTTCACGGCGGAGGCGGTGGCTCCGTACGTCATCCCGTGGACGAATCTCACGATGCAGACGGATGCGACGGAATCCGATACGAAATAAAGGGTCGTGACGGCGGTCCCGACGCACATGCAGACGGCCGAGATCTTCCTCGGACCTACGGAACCGATCCTGTTCCCTATGAAAATACGGGCGACGAGGTCTCCCGCGATGAATATGCTCGCGACGAGTCCCGCGACCGTGCTCCCGGCGCCGAGGACGTCGGATGCATAGGACGACATCCCCGTGTAGAACATGAAGAAGACTATGGTGATGCAGAAGCCCGTCAGGGTACAGAGTGCGAAATTACGCGTGAACAGCGGTTCCTTCGCCTGCGCACGCCCTTTCATGCACCGTCATCGGAGGAGTCATACAAATACTGTGTCGGAAGGCTGCGACAGGAGATCCGACAGGAAGGCGGCGGCCGTCTTCGCATCCTTCACGGCCGAATCCAGGGTGACGCCCTTTTCGTACGGTTCTTCATAGCAGTAGTCCCACCCGATCACGGTGAGACCTTCGTTCCCCCTGTCGCCGTCGAACGGGGGCGCCTTGTTGAAATACGTGGTCCCTCCGGGCGCGTTGATGTCGGGAAAACCCATGCAGTCGTACTGCAGTTTCCCCGATATCCGGGCGAAATCCCCGTCCCTCATCACCACGTAGGCGCAGAACCAGCCCTGTTTCCCGCCGTACTCCTGATCTCCGTACGGAATCGAATAACGGAGGAAACGGACGACTATCTCGGCCTCCGTCCCCGAGTCCGTCCGCACCATCTCCGTGTACACGGTCTTGCTGTCTTCTTCGAACCACATGCTATCCGTGCCCATATGGAATGGAGATATGATAACGGTTGGGGATCCGGCGGGAAATTCACTCCAGCAGGAAACTGATGATGTTCTTGTACTCGATCCCGTCGTAGAATCCGTTCATCCCGCGGTCCGTCGTGAGCATGTACTTCTTCCCGGGTATGGACGAGAACGCCTTGAAATCCCGGCCCTTGGCCTTCTCGTCGCTGAGGGCCATGACCGATTTGACGAATATCGTCTCGCCGTCCCTGACCGCCATGAATCCGACGTCGATGCCGCGGTAGAACCCCGCGTATACGGTGTATCCGCGGCGTACGAGCTCCAGGAAGACGATGTTCTCCAGGGTGGCGCGGCGGTCCACGCTGAACGGTCCCCGGGGGGTGTTGCCGCTGGCGCTCCTTATGTCGGTGGTGTAGTACTTGGCCTTGACGCCGAGCCTCCTCATGTCGGTGATGTCGACGGCGTCGGCCTTCATGATCGTCTGGTATTCCAGGAGGTAGCGGAGGTACTTCTCCACCGTGCGCTGATCGGTGACGTTCGAGTTCTGCCTGAGCGCGGAGAGTGTCGTCACGTTCCCGATATTGTTGACGAGGTACAGCGCGAGTCTGCTGACCGCGACGGTGTCGATCCTGGACCTGCTGCCTATGTCCCAGTTGAGGATGAGGTTGAACATCCCCTCGGAGACCATGAATCTGTCCTTCGGGGTCATCCCGAGTTCCATGAACGGCTGTCCGCCGACGGCGATGTACTGCTCGAACCTCTCCCCGTAGCCGTGTTCGTCGGTGATGGGATGGACTTCGAGGAATTCCTTGAAGGACAGCGAGCGGACGGTGGTTATGTCGTAATCCCCGAGGGATTCCAGCGTTCCGACGTACATCTCCGAGTCGGCATAGGGGAGGACGATGCAGACGTTGAATCCGTACGTTCCCCTGAGTTCTCCGACGGCGTCGTTCCAGCCGTTTACGAGATTGGCATCGTCGATCAGAATATGCGACCCCTCCGGGAGGCCCTTCGACTTCACAAAGGAGAGAAACCTGTCCTGATCCCCGATCTCCGCCCACATGTCCTCCATATCGATGGAGAGGATCTCCGATTCCGGAACTCCGTCCTCCGTCAGCAAGACTCTGTACTGGGACAGCAGCGTGGATTTGCCGCAGTATCTGCTGCCGGATATGACCTTCAGGACTCCTTTATCCGCACTGATCTGATGGAGTCTGCCGAGGCAGACCCTGCGGATTGCAATCGGGTGGGACATCCGATTTCCATTTTCCTTTTAATATTTAAAGCATAATTTGTTATTGTAATGAAATACGGATGTTTTACACATTTTGGTACCATTTACCGCCGTATGCCGTTCCGAACAGACCCGTATTCCGCGCGAAACGTCCAAATCGGAACATACTCCGACGGAAAACCAGTATATCCTGCCACGCCATTCCGTCGGACATGGCAATGATCCCGCCTAAGGTGAAGGCCCTCTTCGAGGACCACAAATCGGCACTGAAATACTTCGCACTGGCCACCGCCTCCAAGGAAGGCGTCCCCAACGTGGTCCCCATCGGATTCCTGTGGGTCGCCAACGACAAGGAGATCTGGGTGGTCGACAACTACCTGAACAAGACCTATGCGAACATCAAGGAAAACCCCGTCGCGGCGGTGTATGCCATCGGCGGCGAGGGCGGACACGAATGCATCCAGGTGAAGGGCGCCGTCAGATACTTCGACTTCGGTGACGACTACGAGGAGGCCGTGAAGATGGCGCATGCCAAGAACCCCGCCTTCCCGGCCAAGGGGCTCATAAAGATCATCGTCACCGATGTGTACGACACCACCCCCGGCGAGAACGCCGGAAAGAAGTACAAACAATAAAACAGCAGAGACCGGGCCCCTCCTTTATACGGGGGGCCCGGAAAATGTTTTTCAGTCTTTCTCGGCGGGACCGTCGCCGAGGTAGACGGTGGCCGCACCGATGGCGGCGGCCAGAGGTATTATTATCACATGTATCGGCGCATGGTACGACAGCCATGCCACGATGAACAGCGCGAATCCTGCGATCCCGCCGATGACGGCGGCCGCCTTCATCCGGTACCTCGTCATCGCCGTTGTGCGCATCATTCTACCTTCTTGCCGAGAGCGTTCTCCACGGCGTCGACCATCCTGTCGACGATCTCCGCGGAGCCTCCGGTGTAGTTGGCGGGATCCATGACGGAGGTGAGCTCCTCCTTGGTGAAGTGCTCCCTCACGACCTCCCTCTCCCAGAGGGTGTCCAGGAGGTCGATCTCCTTGTCCTCGGCCTCCATGGAGGCCTCCCTGACTATCTCGTGGGCGTCCTGCCTTCCGATACCCTTGCCGACGAACGCCATCATGACGGGTTCCGCCATGATGAGGCCGTGGGCGGAGGCGATGTTCCTGAGCATCTTGTCCCTGTGGACCTCGAGGCCGGAGAACACCTTGTTCATCTTATAGAGCATGTAATCGATGAGGACGAACACATGGGGCAGGGTGAACCTCTCCGCGGAGGAGTTGGACAGATCCCTCTCGTGCCAGAGGACCTGGCTTTCGAAGGTGGGCATGACGAATCCCCTGAGGATCCTCGCGAGACCGCATACGTTCTCGGAGTTGATGGGGTTCCTCTTCTGGGCCATGGTCGAGCTTCCGACCTGATGGGCCCTGTCGAAGTATTCAGAGACCTCGCCGATCTCGGACCTCTGGAGGTTCCTGACCTCGGTGGCGTACCTCTCGAGGGATGTCCCGAGGGTGGCCAGGAGGCATACGAGCTCGGTGTACCTGTCCCTGCCGACGACCTGGGTCGCGGCGGGCTCGTAGGTGAGTCCGAGGTCCTGCATGACCTCCATCTGGATCCTGTGGAAGTTCTTTCCGAGGGCGGCCCCCGTACCGACGGCGCCCGCCATCTTCCCGGCGCAGGCCCGGGGCATGATCTCGTCGAGCCTCTCCCTGTACCTGAGCATCTCGGCGATGTACCCGGCGATCTTGAAGCCGTAGGTGATGGGGATGGCGAACTGGGCGTGGGTCCTTCCGATCTCGAGGGTGTCCCTCTCCTTCTTGGCGAGTTTGGCGAGGGTGTAGAGGAATTCGTCCACGTCGGCTGCGACGAGGGCGAGGGCATCGGCAATCTGCATGGCGGTGGCGGTGTCGACGATGTCGTTGGAGGTCGCGCCGAGATGCACGTATTTGCCGGCATCCCCTTTGCACTGCTCCGTCATCGCTCTCACCATGGCCATCAGGTCGTGGTTGGTGGATTTCTCGATCTCTTTGATCCTCTCAATCTTCACGTCGCCGGAGGCGGCGACGCGGGTGATCTCGTCGGCATCGGCCTGAGGGATCTCCCCGAGGGCGGCGTGGGCCCTCGCGAGTGCGGCCTCGACCTTCATCTGATATCCGATGCGGCTGGATTCGGAGAAGATCTCCTTCATCTCCGCACGGCCGTACCTGTAATCCAGGGGACAGACGTAATCGCTCATATTATCTCTGAAGAAGGGATAGTCTCGCATTATATAACCTTGAGAGGTCTCCGAAGCCCCGGAACCGGGGAACGGGATGCATGTCCCGCATGTATCGGCACCTTCTGAAATCGGCAGGGACAACTCAAAACCCCGCAGGTTATCAGAAATGCTTATATGGGATACCAATATAGGCACCGATAGAAGTGGGCCACGCTTTGAATCATGGCCAAAACGAACAATGAGTGATGTTTTTATGGTAGATGCGGAGGAAATAACCCCGGTGACGGAAGAGCAGATCGACGGAGTCGAGAACACGGAGGAGCAGAAGATCGAGGAGCAGGCCGAAGAGCCTGCCGAGCCTACGGCCGAGGAGAAGGCCCAGCTCGAAGAACTCGAGGCTCAGCGCACCGTGCTCAACGACGACGCCGAGAAGCACAGGCAGCGCAGAGACGAGCTGAATGCCCAGACCAAAGAGTGGAAGGCCAAGAGGGACGCCCTCAACAGCCAGGTCAGGGAGCTCGTCGACGAGGCCGGAAAGTCCCGTGAGGTCCGCGACAGCTACAACCAGAAGGTCAGGGACTCCAAGGCCGTCAGGGACGAGTGGAACAAGAAGGTCTCCGAGATCAGGGCGAAGATCAACGAGCTCCGCCCCGAGAGGCCCGAGGACCGCGGAGAGGTATCCCTCGGCCAGATGAAGAGAGACCTCGAGAGGCTCGAGATCCAGCAGCAGACCATGCCCATGGGAGCCGACAAGGAGAAGGCTCTCGTCAAACAGATCTCCGAACTTGCGAAGAACATCGAGCAGAGGGAGAAGATCGAGGAAGGCGACGAGGCGATCAAGGACCTCGTCCACGAGCTCAGGGACGCCAAGACCAAGGCGGAGGAGGCCCACAAGGCCGTTTCCGAGTCTGCGGAGGCTGCGCAGAAGGCCCACGACAACATGCTGTCCCTCTACCAGCGCGCCGACGCCATCAGGAAAGAGGCAGACGCCGCACAGGCGAAGTTCGTCGAGTGCAAGCAGGCCGCCGACGAGGAGCACAGGCTGCACATCGAGCAGATCAAGTCGCTCCACGACGTCAGCAAGAGCGCAGACGGCATCAAGAACAAGAAGAAAGATGCCAAGAAGAAGCGCGCAGACATCGAGTCCAAGAAGGAAGCCAAGGAGATCTTCGAGAAGTTCAAGGCCGGAGAGAAGCTGAGCACCGAAGACCTCATGACCCTTCAGAAATCCGGATACCTCTGATATCCGTCTCCAAACCCCTTACCTCCCTTCCCCGGAAGGGAGGATCCCTTCTGCATTTTTTGTTTTGAAATACATGATTTGTTACACCGAATGCCGTATACGGTCGGGGATTCGGCGTAAAAACACGTCGATTGCCGTTCGGCAACCTTAATATACTGCATAATCAATCCTACTCGTTGGGTACAGGTCAGTTCTGTAGAGTGCATCCCATCCCTTCTGACTGACTGGTCTGTTCCCACATTCACCCTTATTTTTACGGCATTCCGGCTTCCGGTCATGGACAATTAAAAATACGGTCTGACCTATGGAGGGACGATTTAATGGTATTGGACGGATTGGGAAAATCCCTCAGAAACGTCCTCGACCGCATCAACGGGTCGTCGGCGATCGATGAAAACCTCATCAAGGACGTCTGCAAGGAACTGCAGCGTGCCCTCCTGCAGGCGGATGTCAACGTTCAGCTGGTGCTGAGACTGACCAACACCGTCCGCGACAGGGCCCTCAACGAGAAACCCGACGCGGGGAAATCGGCGAAACAGCACGTCGTCCGCATCATACGCGAGGAACTCGTCGGACTCCTGAAGAACGGGGAGCCTCTGGCCCTCAAACCGCAGACGATCCTCCTCGTCGGTCTCTACGGACAGGGTAAGACCACCACCGCCGGGAAACTGGCCAACTTCTTCATCAAGAAAGGGTTCAGCGTCGGACTCATCGGCGCCGACGTATACAGACCCGCCGCCTACGACCAGCTGAAACAGCTCGGAGACAAGGTGGGCGCAGAAGTCTACGGCGAACCCGGCCAGAAAGATGCGGTCAAGATCGTGAAGGACGGTCTTGCGAAATTCTCGGACAAGAAGATCAAGATCATCGATTCCTCCGGGCGCCATGCCCTGGAGGACGATCTGATCGAGGAGATCAGCAACATCGCAGCCGCGGCGCAGCCCCAGGAGAGGATCCTCGTCCTCGATTCCCAGGTCGGACAGCAGGCCGGACCCCAGGCGGATGCGTTCAACAAGGCAGTCGGGGTCACCGGCGTCATCCTCACAAAGATGGACGGTACCGCTAAGGGAGGAGGCGCCCTCTCCGCCGTCGCCACCACCGATGCGAGGATAGTCTTCCTCGGAGTCGGGGAACACATCAGGGATCTGGAACTCTTCGATGCGGACAGGTTCATATCCCGTCTCCTCGGAATGGGGGACCTCGCAGGACTCGTCGAGATCGCCAAGGAGGAGATGGACGCCGAAGAGGGGAACGACCTGGAAGAGGTCGCCCGCAGGATGACCTCGGGCAGGTTCACCCTCAACGACATGTACTTCCAGATGAAGGCGGTCAAGAAGATGGGCGCCCTCAAGAAACTCATCGGCATGCTCCCCGGCATGAACAAGATGGAGGACAAGATCGATTTCGACGCTTCCCAGGCGAAACTCGACCAGTACAAGGTCATCATGGATTCCATGACCAACGCCGAGAAGGAGGAGCCCTCCCTCATCAAAGGAAAACGCATCGAGAGGATCGCCCGCGGCGCGGGTGTTAAGACCTCCGACGTCCGCGACCTGCTCAAACAGTACGACAACAGCAGGAAGATGATGTCGTCCGTCTCCAAGGACAGGAAGATGCGCAAGAGGATGCAGAAGCAGTTCGGATCCATGGACCCCGAGGTCATGAAGGGACTGGAGAACGCAGGGGCCGACGAATGAGATATTTCGTCATAACCGGCCACAAGGCCGTCGCCGACGGCTCGTTCAAACTGGACGACCTCGCGGGAGGCGCAGGGAGGGTGGACATCCTCGCCCGCTGCGTCAACTCCGCCTTCGTCCTCAGCCACGACGTCCGCCGCGATGCGATGATCTATCTGATCATAGAAGGAGGGGACGACGCCCCCAAGACCGTCAGGATCGACGGGGACAGGGTGAGATATCTCAACCCCGACGAAAGGAGCACCGCATCCCTCATCAGGAACGCACTTCTGAAGAAGATCCCCGAAGGGCAGGAGGTGCAGTCCTCCCCCGGAGTGTTCGTCTCCCGGATGTCCTTCGCGGACGCCGTGGAGGACCTCTCCGCCAAAGGGAACTTCGTCTATCTCAAGGAGGACGGCACGGACATCAGGGAACTGACGTTTCCCGAGAACCCGATATTCGTCCTCGGGGACAACAGGGATCTCACCGAAGAGGAGGAGCAGTGTCTTCTGGCCAAAAACCCGGCCAAGATATCCGTGGGACCCATAAGTCTCCACGCGGACCACTGCATGATCCTCGTACAGAACGAGATGGACCGCAGGGAGGCATGAACACGGCAGACGAATATACGGCTAAGATACCGCAGCACCGCCACTGCAGGAAATGCGGAAAGGCGTTCCTGGGCGACGGATTCTATTGTTCGAAGGAATGCGCCGAAGAGGACGGCCGCGAGGCCAAGAAGAAGCTCTACCGCTACATAGCGGCCATCGGAGTCCTCTGGGCGGTCGTCATAGTAGCGGTCGCCGTCGTGGGGCTGTAAGATGATCGCCGCCGTCGCGGGAACCTTCGACATCCTCCACGACGGCCACAGGCGCCTCCTGAAAAGGGCGTTCGAGGAAGGCGACAGCGTAGCCGTCGGCATAACCAGTGACAGGATGGCATCCCTCTCCAGGAAGGAGACGGTCCCGTTCTACCTTAGGAAAAAGGCACTGGAGGAATTTCTGTCGTCCATGGGGAAACCGTGGACCGTCTTCGAGATCGACGACATGTACGGTCCGGCGGAGATCATGGATACCGCGGACATCCTCGTAGTATCCGAGGAAACCCTCGGGAACGGGGAGAAGGTCAACGAAGAACGCATATCCAGAGGCCTCAAACCGCTGAAGCTCAGCGTCGTACCCCTCGCGATGTCCTGCGAAGGTTCCAAGATAAGCGCGGGCGCCATCCTCGAGGGCAGATATTCCCGCGACGGTTCCAAAGGTTCGGTGGACATCGCGGTGGGCTCCCTCAACCGCGTGAAGGTGGAAGCCGTGCGCACCGTGATGGAGAGGATATTCGGTCAGGTGAGGATCACCGCCGTGGACGTTCCCAGCGGAGTGCCGGAGCAGCCGTTCGAGGAACAGACCCGCACGGGGGCCGTGAACAGGGCCAGGAACGCCCTCGGGAATCATGACGTGGCCGTGGGCATAGAAGCGGGCGTCTTCGAACGCGAGGACGGTCTCTACGACTTCCAGTACTGTGCCGTCATCGACAGGGAGGGACGTGTCACCGTGGGCACCGGCTCCGGTTTCATGTACCCTCCGCCGGTGGCGGATCTCGTGAGGAAGGGCATGACCGTCGGCGATGCCGTCGCCGAAGTTTTCGGTTCTGCGGAGATCGGGAAGAAGCAGGGAGCGGTGGGACTCCTCAGCGGAGGGCTCCTCGACAGGAAATCCCTCACCGAGCAGTCGGTGACCGCCGCCATGATACCGAGGCTGAACGATTCCTATGCTGCACGAGATCGAGATCGGCCCCGATTCGGATTATCTCATGGACGAATCGAAGACCCGCGGAGAGGCGGACATCCTTCTGATACCTGAGACCGAGGAAGACATATCGGAAGCCGTCCGCAGGGCGCATTCCGCGCATCTGGGTATTACGGTCTCCGGAAGGAGGACCGGCATGTGCGCAGGCTCCGTCCCGCACGGCGGATACGTCCTCTCCATGGAGAAGATAGACAGGATCCTCGGCGTCGGGAAGGATGAGAGGGGATATTTCGTCAGGGTGCAGCCCTACGTCACGGCCAGGGAACTGAACGCCTTCATCCGCAGGAGGGGGTTCGCATCCGCTCCGTCCGTCACCGAAGGTGCGGCGGAAGCCATGGCCTCTGAGAAGAGGGAATTCTTCTACCCCGTGGACCCGACGGAACTGGACGGTTCCCTGGGCGGGAACATCGCCGCCAACGCATCCGGCCCCAGGACCTTCAGATACGGACCCACCAGGAACTGGGTCAGAAGGGTCAGGGCGGTCCTCTCCGACGGGAGCGTCTTGGATATAAAACGCGGGGACATGAAAGCGGAAAAAAGACACCTGGCACTTCCGTTCTCCGACGGCATCCGGGAATTCGACCTGCCGTCCTACGATTACAACAAAGAGGTGAAGAACACCACGGGGATGTTCACCGAGGACGGCATGGACGCCGTCGACCTCTTCGTCGGGAGCGAAGGGATCTTCGGAATAATCACCGAAGCGGACCTGTATCTGACGGAGGCCCACCCCCTGATGTCCAACATCGTCTTCCTGCCGAACGACGGGGACGCCTATGCGCTGTCCCGCGATTTCGGGAAGAGCGGCGTCGTACCGGAATTCCTGGAATTCTTCGACTCCGGTTCGCTGGATCTCATCCGCGCCTCCAGGAAGGAGGATCCCCGTTTCACGGGCATGCCCGACATCCCCGATTACGCCGGTTCCGCTCTGTTCTTCGATCTCCCGATGGATGATTCCCTGGCGGAGTCGTACGGGAAGATAGAACCGTACATCGAAAAACACGGCGGTTCCCTCTCCCGCAGCTGGTGCGGGCACGAGCAGAGGGACAGGGAGAGGTTCTTCTCCTTCCGCCATTCCGTCCCCCAGACCATATTCGAGTATGTGGCACGCCTGAAGGGGGCCTCCGCGCCCGGGATAAACAAGATGGGTACGGACATGGCGGTGCCGCTGGCACATCTCGACGAGATGATGGCCGCATACGATGAGGTCATAACCCGCTACGGATTGGAGTACGTCATATTCGGGCACATCGGGAACGGGCATCCGCATGTGGAGATCATCCTGAAGGACATGGACGATTTCGCGAAGGCGAAGAAGGCATATGCGGAGCTGGCACATAAGGCGATAGAGCTCGGCGGGACCCCGAGCGCGGAACATGGTATCGGCAAGATGAAGACGGATTACGTCCGGATGATGTACGGGGAGAAGGGTGTGACGGAGATACATGCGGTGAAGGACATCCTCGATCCCGACTGGATCCTGAACCCTGGGAACATGGTGGTAAGATGAGATACGTCGCAGCAGTGAAACAGGTCCCGGATACCGTCATGATAAAAGCGGACGGGAACGGAAATCTCGTGAGAACGGGCGTCCCTTCCATACTCGATCCCTGTTCCGAATACGCAGTGGAGACGGCTGTATCCCTGAAGAGGGAGGGGGACACCGTCACCGCCGTGGCGATGGGGCCCGGACAGGCCCGTTCCGCGCTCTTCCGCTGTCTGGAGATCGGTGCGGACGAAGCCTATCTCCTGAGCGACAGGGATTTCGCGGGAGCGGACGTGCACGCGACCGCCGCGGTGCTGAAGGCCTTCCTTGAGAAATATGCCCCCGATGCGGACCTCATACTCTGCGGAAAACAGGCTTCCGACGGGGACACGGCACAGGTTCCCGCGGAACTCGCCGCGATGCTGGGGAGGGAGCAGTTCTGCTATGCCGTGCATGCGGGACATGACGGGGACGGATTCGTCATAAGACAGGATTACGGCGACGAGATACGCAGCTGCAGGGCCCCGGCGGGATCCGTGGTGTCCGTGCAGGAGGGAAGCATCAACAGGCCCCTCCCGTCCATACAGAGGTTCCTGGACGTCTCCTCCGTCGAAATAAAAACCGTCGGAAGGGATGATCTGGGTCTTGATGCGGATTCCGTCGGGACCAAGGGTTCCCGCACGAAGATCATCGAATCGCGCGCCGTCCGCGCGAAGCATTCCGGCCATGTGACTGACGGAACGGATCCCCGCAGGGCCGCGGAGTACATCGGAGGGATGCTGTGACCGACTGCGGTTCCTGTTCCGGAGGAAGCTGCTCCGAAGGGCCCGGCAAAGGCCTTCCCCCGGGCATGCTCGAGAAATATAAACTGAACACCGACCGCTCCGACGGGTTCCTGGTGTGGGTGGAGATAGACCGTTCCGGGGAATGTGCCAGAATATCCGATGTCACCAAGGAGATACTCTCGGAGGTCCGCTCCCTGAACGACGGATCCCGCGTATGGGGCGTAGTATTCGGGCACTCCGAACTCAAACCCCTGTACGGGGAGATCCATGCATACGGGGTGGAGACGCTCTACGAGGTCCACGACAGAAGGCTCTCCGAATTCCACCCCGAGGCGTATGCGGAGGCCCTCGCACAGATAATAATCCGGACCGAACCCGCCGCGGTCCTGATGGGGGCCACCCCCAAGGGAAGGGAGCTGGCGCCGAGGACGGCCGCCCTGCTGGACGCCGGCCTCACGGCGGACTGTACGGGACTGTCCCTCCGGGGCAGGACCCTCCTCATGACGAGACCCGCCTTCGGCGGGAATCTCCTCGCCACGATCGAATGCACCTCCTTCCCGCAGATGGCCACGGTGCGTCCCGGAGTGTTCAGGAACACCGGACCTTCCGCCGGCACGGAGGGCACCGTGATATACTGGCACTTCGGCGGATGCGGCCTCAAGGACATCGTATCGTCGGAACCCATGCACGGTACGGAGGAGGACATATCGAAATCCCGGATCCTGATCTCTCTGGGAGCGGGCGTGAAGAAGGAGAGTATATCCGCAGCCGAATCGGTCGCCCGCAAACTGGGAGGGACCGTGTCATGTTCCAGGAAACTGGTGGAGAAAGGATGGTTCCCCCAATCCCGTCAGGTGGGTCAGTCGGGAAGATGCGTGTCCCCGGACATCTATCTGGCGTTCGGGATATCCGGTTCCGTGCAGCATCTCGCCGGGATATCCTCCGCGAAGAAGGTGATCGCTGTCAACACCGATCCCGATGCGGGCATCGCCGCCGTCGCCGACGAGATGATCATAGGCGATGCGAATGCCGTCCTGAAGGAACTCGACAGGCTTCTCGGCGAATGACCCAGACGATTATTTTCCTCTGGATATCCACTTCATGTGCGCCCTGCGCAGACTCACGTTCATGACCACTATGGACAGAGGGATCAGTATCATCCCGATCAGACTCACGAATCCCAGTTCCTCGTTGTATATGACGTAGCCGACGATGACCGCGAACAGCGCCTCCGTCACACCGAGGAGATTCGCCTTGACGGCACTGAGATATTCCAGCGCGTACGCCTGCAGGCAGTACGGGATCAGGGACATCAGGATGCCCATGCCCAGGAGATTGAGGACCACGTCCGCGGACACGATCTTCCCGGGAATGGATGCGACATCCCCGAAGGGACATGAAATCACCGTAGAGAAGATGAAGATGTACAGGACGACGGTGCGGACCGAATAACCGCGGTTCATCAGGACCTTGTTCCCGACGGTGTATACGGCGAACGCCACGCCCGACAGGACGGCGAACACCACTCCGACCGTATCGAAAGATACATCGTCCGAGAGCAGACCCGTGACGAATATGCATCCGACGAACGCCATGCAGATGGCCGTCACCTTGCGTGCGGTGACCCTCTCGCCGAACAGGAATACGGACAGAAACAGCACCCAGTAGGGAGACATCATCTGCAGGACGGTGGATAGGGAAAGGTGTATGCGGACCTGCGCCTCGAACAGGAAGAAGTCCGAGAGGATCTTGAACGCCCCGAACAGGAAGAAGACCCAGATGTCCGATCTTCTGATCCTGAAGGCGGAACGGTCTATGACCGCGAGCACGGCGATGATCACGACGGCGCCTATGAACATCCTCGCGAACGCCGTCTGCAGGGCCGAGAATCCCGCCGCGGAAAGGTTGCGGGTGAATACCCCGATGAACGCCCACAGCGCCGCCGAGAGAAGCATGGCGGCGGAAGCGGACACAACCTTTGGATCGGCCATACGGCAGACAACGGACTCGGATATAATTAGGTTGACTCGGAAAAGAGAGGTGTTCAGAGACCGAGGGGACCGTCGTTCCTGAAATGTGCCAGAGCCGCATCGAGGACCTTTCTGACGTGTCCTTCGGACTCAGCCCCGATCCACATCTCCTCGATGTTCCCGTCCCTCCCTACGAGGAAGGCGGAATAGGTTTTTCCCTCCGCCGTAGCGCCGGTCTCCCGCATGAATGCGCCGTCGGGGTCGCTGAGGAGTTTGATCCTGAGGTTCCCGGAATCCTTCATCTTCCTGTGGGCTTCGGGGGAACCGGCGCCGATGCCGAAGATGAGGATGTTCCTCAGCATGAATTTGGGATACTGTCCGCCGTACTCGCCGGCTACGGAGGCGCCGTCTTCCGGGAAGAAGAACACCGCATGGCGTATGCCGCGCAGGTCCTTCGAATCCACTGTCTCCCCGTTCTCGTCCTTCAGGACGAAATGCGGGAACGGCTCCCCCGTATGCATCAGAACAGGCTCCCGGAATTCTCCGCGATCATGTCGGTGAGGTCGATCTCCATCATGATGACGGGATGGGTCATCTCGTAGTCTGTGATGGTCTTGGGGGACATCTCCCCGAACACTCCGATCTGCTTCCCCTTGACCATGACGGATGCGCCCCTTCCGGGTATGAAAGTGGAGTACTGGCACGTTTCGAGGGAATATTCCGTACCGATCTCCCTGAGGACGCTCTCGGTGAGGGATTTGACCTCTGTGAAGGAGCTCCTGGACGCCGCCTGGAGGGCGCACAGGTGGAGAACGGTCTTGGAATCCCTGATAACGTAACCGACCTCGAATATCTTCTGAGGGAGGTCGCGGTGCTTGTTGTGCCTGAGGATCTTCATCAGGCTCGGCATCAGGTACGAGCGGAGGCAGGTGTGGTCCTCGGTGATGGGGTTCTTGACGGTGACGGAATCCACCTCGGGAAGTCCGGAGATCCCGAACTCGTCCCTCGCGTTGCTGAGGGTCAGGGTGGTGAGTTCGGTGTATCCGAGACCGATCATGATGTCCTTGACCTTCTCGGAGAAGGTGGTCTCCGGGAGAAGTTTGCCGAAGGTCTGCGTGACGTCGTGCCTCTTCTTCCCGTAGTTGTCGAACCCGAACCCGATGGCCACGTCCTCGTAGACGTCGGCGTCGTGGAGGAAATCGAGCCTGTACGCGGGGATCCTGACGGTGAGGGAGTCCCCGCTGCATTCGGCCCCGAGACCCATCCTCCCGAGGGCGGCGACGGCCTGCTCCGGGGTCAGATCGTATCCGATGAACCTGTTGCATTCGGCCAGGGAGACGGTCTTCGTGCGGGGTTCCAGGTTGGGGTAGCTCTCCTTGGGGGCGCCTTCCATGTGGACCCTCTTTATGACGCCTCCGCGCTCGGCGAGGGCGGTGGTGACGATGTTGACGCAGGATTCCACCGCGCCCGCGTCGAAGCCGGTGACATCCACGAAGAGGTTCTTCGTAGAGGTGGTGACGGCGGTGAGGGCGCCGTTGATGATGGGCGGAAACGAGAGGACCTTCCCTTCGGCATCCGTGATGACGGGGAATTTCTCCATCCCGTCCATGAGGTGGGCGTAGGCCTTCCCCTTCTCGTGTTCCGAGAGGATCTGCCTCATGGTCATCTCCTCGGTCTTGGCCAAGGGGACGAATGAGAACGTGTCGGGGTCGGCCGCCCTGAACGTGAACGGAGGGGTGACCTTGTCGAGGTCGTGGATGCCTATGGCGAGTTTCGTCCTCTTCCTTCCTACGGTGATGTGGAGTTTCTCCTGCATCTCCATGATGGAACGGAGGGCGGTGTCGTCGATCTCGGCGCCAAACACGGCGGCGCACATGAAGTACGGACGGATCTCCTTCACCTCGGGGGTCACGACCGCCTTTATGTCCGAATCCTCCACTTTGTATTCTTTGAGGCCGGGTTCCATCCCTAGGAACGCACGCATGGCGCGGGCGATCCCCTCGACGCCGTACATGTCGGGACGGTTCGGGAAGAACTCCACGGTCATCTCGTCGGAACCGGGGACGGTGTCCCCTGTATCGGAACCTATCAGCTGGAGGTTCTCCAGTATCTTGTCCTGCGGGAATTCCTTCCCCATCAGTTTCTCCAGATCCTTGTAACTGAAATTGACATTGGTCATTTCTTTCCCCTCCCGAGTTCGGCGTGGGCCTTCCCCAGCTGTCCCGCGGCCTGCGCGCCCAATGTGGACAGTTCTCCCGCAAGGACCGTGGCGGCGAGTATCTCCGCCAGTTTGCGGGCCTTTCCCGATCCCCTGCACCCGATCATCTCGAGAGCCTCGGCCTGACAGGGGAGCGAGGTGCCGCCGCCGACGGTGCCCACTTCCACCGCGGGCATCCTGACACTGATGTAGAGGTCTCCGTCCACGTCCTCGCAGTCCGTGAGGGTCATGCTTCCTCCCACGACCTGCGCGGGATCCTGTCCGGTGGCTATGTAGAATGCCGCCACCATGTTGGCGGCGTGTGCGTTGGCGCCGAGGGTGCCGGCCATGGAAGAACCCACGAAATTCTTCCTGATGTTGGTCTCGACGATGAGTTCCGCGGAGGTGTGGAGTCTCTTCTCGACGGTCTCCCTCGGTATGAGGGCCTCGGCGACGACGGTCTTCCCCCTGCCCTCGATCATGTTGATGGCGGCCGGCTTCTTGTCGCTGCACATGTTCCCGGACACGGACACCATGACGGCCCCGGTGTTCTCTTCTATAACTCTGCAGGCGGCCTCCGACGCGATGGTGGCCATGTTCATGCCCATGGCGTCCCCCGTCTCGAAGCTGAATCTGAGATAGAGGTTCCTCCCCGTGGGGAATTTCTCGATCTTCGCGAGCTTTCCGTGGGAGGTCGTGGATGCCACGGCGGCGGCGATCTCCTCGTCGTGGGCGTCGATCCACTCGATCGTCTGGCAGGCGTGCTCGAGGTCCCTGACCCTGAGGACGGGCGCGCGGGTCATGTAATCCCCGAAGACCTTCGTCCTCGCACCTCCGGAGGCGTTGATGACCGACATCCCCCTGGAGATGGAGGCGATGAGGGCTCCTTCGGTGGTAGCCAGAGGAACGAGGAACTCCCCGTTGGCGTACTCCCCGGACACCGTGACGGGACCGGCGAACCCGAGGGGGATCTGGGTGGCCCCGATCATATTCTCGATGTTATGCTCGGCGTCCTCCGCCCTGAAGCAGTATTTGGATATCCTTTCGAGGGAGGCGCCGGAGAATCTCTCCGCCGCCTCGCGCCTCTCGTCGACGTCCGCATGGGTATGGCCCCTGTTCTTGAGCCCGGTACCGTCTGTCATGTCCCGAGCGATACTTTCCCTTATAATATAATTAACGAGGTGCTCAGAGTCCCGCAGCTTCCTTTATCCTGTCGAGCAGATCCTGCGTCGCGGGCAGATCCTTCTGGTTGAATGCGCAGTGGCTGCCGTCGCTGCACACGATGATTATGCACGGGGTGCAGGACGTATATGCGGCCAGGTCGTAGGTTCCCCAGGAATTCTTGAACGTTCCGCTCTGTATGCCGCCGGCGGCGTATCCGTAAGTGCGGCTGCCTCTGTCGAAATCGCTGTCGAGGTAGATGCTGGATATCTCGGAATACCCGACCGTTCTGTCGACCATGGGTGCGGTGAACCTCAGGGACGTGTCCCCGACGGCCACATCTACGGAATCGGAGCTCTCGGTGAAATCCGCGATGACGGCGGCGGGGATGACGAGCACCAGAACGGCGGCGGCCGCGGCGCCCCATACTTTCCCGGCAGGCATGGCTTTGAACCGTGCGGCGCCCACGTTCTCCGGATGCTTGAACCGGATTATGGGATACATCAGGATGATGACCCCCGCCGCCAGCAGGACCGCGAACATGATCATTCCGACGGGAAAATCATAGATTATGAAGGACAGCCCGTAAGCCAGAAGTATCGATGAAACAACGGTGTATTTCCCGATCTCGGAGGCGCACGCCTCCGTCTGGGATTCCGTCATGCTCCTCCAGTCGATCCCGTTGGAAGCCCATTTGTAACCCCTGCCGGTGGCCCACATGTAGGTCCCGAACATCGCACAGGGGACGCAGCAGATGCAGACTATGGCGCAGATGAAACTGTCAAGATACACGAAGGTCAGTACTGCCGGCACTACGGCCGCAATCAATGTGAATGCAGTGAATTTATTCCGGTCGACCCGTACGTCATCCATGGGTTTCCATCACAATGCGGATTTAAGTTTTTCCGCAGAAGCGCCCACCCGTATGCTTTAAGTACAAAGGGTGCTTAGACCCGTTCACGGATTTTGGATTCCGAAAGGTATCCGCCGTGGAAGGAATTTCTCCTTCAGGCCGCACGGGGGCTCAGACCGGACGTGCGGAATTTGAGCACAGCCATTACTGTTTTAGCTATGCTTATATACTAAATGAGTCTACCCAGCCGTACAGTCGCGCGTGATTCCCGCGGCAGAAGGATGAACAAATGGTAACAGTCTACGACGTTCCCGCTGAGAAGCTCATTCTCAAAGTGTCTGAGAAGCTCAAAGAGAACGATAAGATCGTTCCTCCCGAGTGGGCCGAGTTCGCAAAGACCGGTATCCACACCGAGAGGGCACCCGTCCAGCCGGACTGGTGGTACACCAGGGCAGCCTCCATCATGAGGAAGCTGTACGTGAAGGGCCCCATGGGAACCTCCAAACTCGCAGGCGAGTACGGCGGTTTCACCGACAGGGGATGCAAGCCGAACAAGGCAGTCAAAGGAAGCCGCAACATCGTCAGGAAGTGCCTCATACAGCTTCAGGACGCAGGACTCCTCGAGGCCACCCAGAACAAGCAGGGAAGGAAGATCTCCCCTGCCGGACAGAAGCTCCTCGACAACTCTGCCAAAGAGGTATTCGACGAATCCAAGAACTGAAGGGACAAGGCATGGACGACGATCCTGAATTGGAAGCGATAAGGCAGAGAAGGATGGCGGAACTCCAGCAGAGCCAGCAGAATCAGGCGGCCCAGCAGGAGCAGGCTAAACAGATCGAGGCCCAGAAACAATCCATCCTCAGGCAGATCATGACCCCGGAGGCCAGGGACAGACTCGCGAACGTCAAGCTCGCCAACCCGAACCTCGCTGCATCCGTCGAGAACCAGATGATTCGTCTGTATCAGAGCGGAAGGCTGCAGCAGCAGATCACCGACGCCATGCTGAGAGAGATCCTTCAGAGCATGGTCCCCCA
>CAZHJV010000005.1:0-44125 GCA_964533525.1 uncultured Methanomassiliicoccales archaeon
AGGCGAGGGATTTGCTGGTGTTGGTGTTGCAGACGGCTCCGAAGACGTTGGCTCCGGCCTCCTCGCAGAGTTTGACCTGCTGGTGGGGGAAGAGTCCTGCGACGACCTTGCCGTGGAACTCGATTCCGCCGTGGATACCCATGACGGACTCTCCTGCCATTCCGGTGTTGATGTATGCCAGGGGGTTGGCCTTCCTCAGTGCCTCTACTCCTTTCAGTCCGCCGACGAAATCGGCATCTCCGGCGGATGCCATGGTGTCGAAGTCGAAACCGTCGGCTCCGGCAGCGATGATCTTGTTTCCGACGTACTCGATGTCCCTTGCAAGGTGCTCGGAAGCGAGTTCGGACTGCTGCATGGACTCGTCGATCTTGAATTCCCTCATGAGGTCTGCGGGGTTTCCGTAGGGTCCGTCGGGGGCGTAGTAGAGTCCCATGTTGGGCATCGCACCGTAGAAATAAGGCGCGACGATTTCCTGCTGGATCTCCTCCATGGTCTGCATCTCCATGGCGATGACCGGCTTCACGGGTTTGATGGAGTAGTCGGAGTGTGCGAGCTCGAAGGTGTCGGCGCCGAGTGCCCTCTCGTGGAGGAGAGCGGCCTCGAGCCTTCCCATGTCGACTCCGTTTCCGGAGTTTCCGTTGTCTCCGGTGAAGTCGAGCTGTCCGATGTCGTAGGTGAGGACGACTTCGTTTCCGGGCTCGACGGCGACGACCCTGTTCCTGTCGCAGATGATGTCGACGAGTCTCTCGAGGTCGTCGGCGGTCAGAGCGGGGATGCCTCCCATGTCTGCCGCATCGGCGGTTCCGGCCTGGAGGTCCGCCATGATCTGCTCTTTCGTCATGGTGACTCTCTTTCCGTCACCCATTCTGGTATAGAATTCCTGTGCTGCCATTGGATTTCCTTCCTTGAATAAAGAAGCGTGTTTTTTCTCAGAGGTCTTTTACCTTAGAGGTGGTCTCGGAAGCAGACTCTCCGTAGATGTCCGCGCCGATCTTGTCACACCAGGACTGGGTGACAGGGGCTCCGCCGACCATGACGATGACCTTGTCGCGGATTCCCTCTTCCTTGAGCATCTCGATGACGTCCTTCTGGACGACCATGGTGGTGGTCATGAGGGCGGACATGCCGCACATGGTGCAGCCGGCCTTGCACTCGTCGATGAATTTCTGCTTGGGTACGTCCCTTCCGAGGTCGTGGACATCGAAACCGGCGCACTGCAGCATGGTGGAGCAGATGGACTTTCCGATGTCGTGGACATCTCCCTCGACGGTTCCCATAACGACGGAGGCCTTCTTCGCTGCGGAGGCTCCTCCCTGTGCTTTGAGATCCTCGCCGAGGACTTCCATTGCCTTGGTCATTCCGGCCGCTGCGGACAGAACGTGGGGGAGGAACAGTCTTCCCCTCTCGAAGAGGACTCCGACTTCGGTCATTCCGTCGCCCATAGCGTTGATGATGTCGTTGGCGGGCATCTTTGCGGCCCTGGCCTTTTCTACTGCGTCGAGAATTCCGGGCACTTTGTATGCGACCATTGCATCGTTCAGTGCCTTTTTCTCTGCTTCAAATCCTGCCATTTTTCTCTCTCCTCACAATCGGCTGCTATGCAACCGCTGAATCTTCCAAACACGTTGGACGTATTTAATAGTAATTAGTGGTCCGTAAAAACATTTATATATTATATCTTTCAGACCGTGGCTGACTGTAATAGATACATATTTATATGAATGGTTGAACGGAAGAAAAAACACTTCAGAATACACAAATCCGCACCCATGAAGCATGAGGAAAAACACGCAGATCTTTATAAACAAAAGAAGAAGGACATCTGGAGTTCCGGGCCCACTCCACATAATATATATTATCAGTAAGTGTGGTATAAGGAAAGACCGCCGCACCCGCATCCGATAGGATCCGAAAGATAAGGTACGGCGTCATGCGGCTCCCGGACCCTGAGAGAATAAGTAACATCCAAATGAAAACCGATGCGTTGGATGTAACCATAATCCAATATCGATAGGCCATATACGCAGTTGGTTTTATAAATGATGGGGGTTATGCGCCCCCCGTAAGTGGTTTTTAAGAGGTTTCATTCCTTGACAACGCACATTTACTGAACGTCTTCTCCCTTGTGATCCTGCACGTACCACCACAGCGGTATGAACAGCGCGAGGATGACTCCGCCGAGTATGGCGGGCATGTATCCTCCCGACAGGTTGTAGCTCCAGTAGATGAGGCACGGCAGCCAGACGAAGAACTGGATCACCACCATCACGGAGATGACGTACTGCCACCCGGCAGGCGCCCTGAAGGGTCTGTCGAGGTCCCTGAACTTCGCATCCCTCCTGGTCTTGACGAACGCCGCGAGAGCTATTCCGTTGGCGATGCAGTATCCCATGGCGGAGGCGGACAGGATGGTCATGTTGGTGTCTCCGGAACCGGCGACGCATCCGCTGTATCCGACGATGGTGACGAGGAGCAGGTTGAACACGCTGACGAACAGCATGGCGTTGGTAGGCATGCCGTACTTGTTGACCTGGCGGAACCAGGCGGGCAGGTTCTTCTCCCCGGCCATGGAATGCAGGGTCCTGGAGGATCCGAGGAATCCCGTCTGGATGATGAGGATCATGGCGACGATGAGAAGGAACAGGGCGACGTACTTGCCGAACTCTCCGAACACCTTCTCGGCGATGGGGACGAGGGCGGCGTTTCCGTAGGCGTCCAGATCCGAAACGGATCCGTACACTCCGATGGAGACGAAGAAGTACATGAACAGACAGATGAGTCCGCAGCCGAACAGGGCCTTGGGGACGTCCTTTCCGGGCTCCTTGTACTCGGGACCGTAGATGGCGGCCGTCTCCCATGCGCATGCGCTCCACTGTGCCAGACCGAAACATCCGAACAGCAGGACGAGGTCGACCGCGTCCCAGCTCCATCCGGGAGCGGTCATACGGTCGGTGATGAGGGAAATATCGAACATCCCGGTGACGAACGCACCGGCTATGATTATGACGATGGGTACGATGGAGACGATGGCGAGGATGGTTCCGAGCTTCGCTCCGCCCTCGAGTCCGCGGGATCCGAGGATGTACATGAGAATGACGATCACGATACCGATGGCGAGATAAAGACCCAGATAGGACCATCCGGAGATGTCCATCTCGAACATCCTGACGAGGTAGTCGCCGATGAGCATGGTGAAAATGGCGACGACGGGGCACCACGCGAACCAGTAGCACCAGGCACTGAATGCGCCGATGAATTTCCTCAGATCATGGGGATTGCTCCGGTCTTTGGGCTGGAAGACGGTCTGCGCACATCCCGGAAGGCCGGTGGCATCCGGGAACACGGTGACCATTTCCCCGTAGGCGAGGTTCTGTACGAACCCCTGGATAACTGATATGCACCACACGAAAATACACAGTCCCCAGACGATGCTGCTGACATCGTACAGAGACGGAAGGATCAGCAACGGAACACCGAGGGCGATGAACATGCCCTGTTTCCAGCTGACGGAGCGCTTCAATCCGCCCCCGACTTCACCTGTTTCTTCAGACATTATTAATCACTTTTTGCATCCCTGACGGATTCCGCGTCTGCCAGAGAGTAAGAGGGCAGACGCGGCCAGCCGTCAGACTGGCGACAGCGGGAGTTGAACGGCTCCCTCAGGGGGATCGAAAACTCCGATTTCGCTGATGAAAATAAAAATTTGATGTTCTATATTTAAAAACTTTCGGTCGTAAGCAATAAAATTTAAATACTACGATTTTTGGAAACATCCAACATCCGAGCAGCGGACGCCGAATGTGCGATACGTCTGCCATTCGCGGATAAGGCTAAATAATGGATACAAAAGGATTCATAAAAACGCCGTAAGACGCGGATGCGAATGTGTCAAATATCCGCCTTATCATGCAGAAGATATGGCTGACGAAAAAACCGAGAAGAGCGCCGGTCAGGAACTCGAAGAGAAGATCCTGATGAAACCCAAGATCCTCGGAGAGACCGACAGCGGCCTCCTCGAAGAAGCTATGGCGTACGGAGAGGAGTACAAGAACTTCCTCAGGTACAAAACGGAACGCGAGATCCTCGACTACACCCTTCCCATCGCGAAGAAGAAAGGCTACACCGAATTCTCGATCGGAACGAAATACAAAGCGGGAGACAAGGTATTCTTCAACAACCGCGGCAAGAACCTCATCCTGATGACCTTCGGAAAGAAGCCCGTCAAAGACGGAGTGAGGATCAGCGTCGCCCATGTGGACAGTCCCAGGCTCGATTTCAAGCCCAACCCTCTGTTCGAATCCACCGACATGGCATACTTCAAGACCCACTACTACGGCGGCATCAAGAAGTATCAGTGGACCGCCATCCCCCTCTCCCTCCACGGAGTGGTGACCCTCACCGGCGGAAAGACCGTGAAGGTGAAGGTCGGGGAGGATCCCAAGGATCCCCAGTTCTGCATCACCGATCTCCTCCCGCATCTGGCCCGCGAGCAGGTGACGAGGCCCGGGAACAAGATCATCGACGCGGAACAGCTGAACATCCTGATCGGTTCCTGGCCCTTCAAGGACGACAAAGTGTCCCAGAAGGTCAAACTGAACATAATGAACATCCTGTTCGAGAAATACGGGATCACCGAGACGGACTTCCTGTCCGCGGAGCTCTGCGCATGCCCCGCATTCGAACCCAGGGACCTCGGTTTCGACAGGTCCATGATCGCGGCCTACGGTCAGGACGACAAGGTCTGCGCTTTCGCACAGTTCAAGGCCGAACTCGACACCGAGAAACCCGAATTCACCACCATGATGGTGTTCGCGGACAAGGAAGAGACCGGATCCGACGGGCCCACCGGCATGAGGTCCGTCTTCTGGAAGGACTTCCTCGAGGATGTGGCATCCGCCTGGAACTATCCCATCCGCCACGTGCTCAGGAAATCCATGTGCCTTTCCTGCGACGTCAATGCGGCGGTGGACCCCGCGTGGCCCGAGGCCTTCGAAGCTAACAACTGCTCGTTCCTCGGAAGGGGACCCGTTGTATCGAAATACACCGGGAGCGGAGGGAAATACTCCACCAACGACGCCTCCGCGGAGGTCATGGGATATCTCAGGACCATCCTGGAGGATGCAGAGATCCCGTGGCAGGTCGGAGAGCTCGGAAAGACGGATGTGGGCGGAGGAGGCACCATCGCCGTCGACATCTCCGTGCACAACCTCGACACCGTCGACATGGGTGTGCCGGTGCTTTCCATGCATGCGCCCCTCGAGGTCACCTCGAAGGCGGACGACTATATGCTTTACAAAGCCGTCCTGGCATATTTCAACTATAAGAAACCCAAAACCGTTTGAAAAGAGGATGGCGGCGGGGGATAACCCCCGCCGGAACATCCGGATTTATTCTTTCGTCCCTTCGTAGATGTTGACCGCCCCGAAGTTCTTGGAGTGGGCCTTCACCTTGACGAAGCCGGCCTTCCTGAACTTCTCCGCCATGGCCTCGCCGTAAGGGAAACCCTTGATCGAGTTGACGAGCCAGTCGTAGGCGGGCATCTGTCCGTCTATGCTCTCGCCCTTGTCGTACTTGCGGCCGATCTTCTGGACGCGGTTCTTCATGTATATATTGTAGAAATAGCGGATGAAACGGTTGCTGGGGGTCGCCATCTCGGCCACGACCACCTTTCCGCCGGGACCGAGGACGCGGTACATCTCATCGATGGCCTTCTGGACGTCGCTGACGTTCCTGAGCATGTACCCGGAGGTGACCAGCTGGAACGAGCCGTCGGGGAAATCCATGTTCAGGGCGTCGCCCTCGACGAATTCCACCTCGGGGCGTCCGTTCTCCCTCATCTTCATGTCGGCGTATTTCAGCATCTCGGGGGTGATGTCGAGTCCGACGACCTTCCCCTCGGGGCCCGCCTTCTCCTTCACGAGGAACGCTATCTCCCCCGTACCCGTGCCGACGTCGATGCATCTCTTCCCGGAGATGTCGCCGGCCAGCTTCAGCATGTATCTGTGCCAGCCCTGGATCATCCTCAGGGACATTATCTCGTTCATCTCGTCGTAGTACTTGGCGATCTCCGTGAAGACGTCCTTCACGTAGACCTCCTTCCCCTCGAACTGGGTGCCGTTGGGTTTGATCTCATCCTCTGTCATTTCGAACCTCACAACGCATAGTACGCTATAATGTATCCGATTACCAGGAGGACCCCGAAGTGCCAGTTGAGCCTGAACGCCATGGGGACCAGGAGTCTGTTCCTCCCGGGATCCGTCGGTGCCGCCCTGCTGTTCGCGTACAGGAGACGCAGGTCGTAAAGCGTTACGAACGCGAGGGCGCAGGGCCACGGTGCGACTCCTGTGACGATCAGAAGTGCCAGTATGACGAATGCGGCGGCGTTCTCGAAGATGTAGAGTTTCATGCTGTTCTCGTAGGACAGGTGGGACGAGAGCGTCCGCGCCCCGGCCTTCTTGTCCTCGTGGTAATCCCTGGTCTCGTTGCCGCTGAGGACGGCGGTGATCATGAAGGCGTTGGGAAGGGATATCAGGAAGACCTCCCACGACAGCTCCGCAGACATGACGTAGTAGGTCCCGAGGGGCATCAGGACGCCCATGAGGAAGAACACGCCCGCCTGTCCCATGCCGTGGTACTTGTAGGCCACCCCCACGGTGTACAGGCCCGCCCCGGCGAGCCCGGCGATGCCGAACGGGAGTATGCCCCACCCTATGTGCCAGATGAACACGATCCCGCACAATGCGACTATGCCGAGGCATGCGAGCCCGGCCATGAACACCTTCTTGGGGGACAGCGCCCCGGTGACGAGTTCGGGGGAACGGGTCTCGTTCTCCACCGTGTCGGTGCCCTTGACGAAATCGCCGTAGGTGTTCAGGATGTTGGCGGCGGACTGCAGGAGACAGCCGCATGCGACGACCATCAGGAAGATCCACCAGCAGAAGAAACCGTCTGCGAAGGCGACGGCGCCGCCGATGAGGACGGGGACGACCGCACCGTGGAGAGTCCACGGTCTGAAGACATTGAACCATCCGGCCTTCACCGGTTTCACATCGGCCATGTAGGGGCCGAATGACGGCGCAATAGATAAACCCATGACACGGAACACCCCTCCGAAAGGCTTCCGGATGCACGTTCCAGAGGGGTGGAATACCAGGGGGCGCAAACATCCATCCGACGGATGCCAGCATACCAACCCGTATATATCCAATGGCTGTGGGTTTCCCGATGAAAGCGATAAATCTGGTCTGCAGCACCGCGTTTATGATGGGTGCCGCCCTCGTCATATCGCTGCTCACCAACGTATCCGGAGTATTCCCGGACGAGGTCCTCACCTCAGACGTGCGCAGCAACATTACGATATTCCTTCTGGCGGTAATGCTCACGATCACCCTCTCCAGGATCCCGTTCAGGAACCTCGACCCCGTGAAGAATTACAGATCGGTCGCAAGGGCCGTCATTCTGGGGCTCGTGTTCGCATCCGTGATCCCCCTGGCGGCATACTACATCCTCGAGAACATCGACGGATATGAGAAGTACGCCGAGGGACTCGTGTTCCTGGCCGCCACCCCCTTCGCGGCGTCCGTAGGACCCCTCTCCCTCATCCTCAGAGGGGATCTGGAACATGCGCTCAGATCCACCATCATCGTCTACATCGTGTCCCTCGTGTGGATCCCGTTCATCATATGGATCACCCTCGGCGAACTCGTGGACATGACCAAGGTCGTCATCACCGTCATCGAACTGATCGGAGTGCCCCTGGTGGTCTCCAGGCTCATAACCAAGGTGAAGATCAACAAGACCGCGATGTCCGTGCTCCTCAACTGCGTCATCGCCTTCCTCGTATGGCTCTCCGTGAGCGCCACCAACTTCCCCAAGGAGATCGCCATCCTGATCGTCTTCATGTTCATCGCGTTCCTCAGGGACTTCGGACTCGGATCCGTCACGGAGGTCGCGGAGAAAAGGGCCGGGATCGCATGGTCCCAGAGGGTCACCGACATCCTCATGATATCCTACAAGAACAAAGGGATAGCCATCGCCCTCTGCGTGTCCGTCCTCAGCGGCCCCGCCATCGGCAACGCCATGGTCCCCATCGCCGCATCCATCGTCGTGGAGATCATCTGGGTGGCGTTCATGGACTCCGTCCTGTTCTCCAGGAAGAGGATGGAGAGGGAACTGGAATCCGACAGGGAGGCCGGGATCAGGCAGACGTGGGAGTGATTCGGTACTGCCTGTAATCGAAGAAGTCGGAAAGACGGGGTTCCTCCCTCCCTTTCAGAGGGACGACCTCGTCCCCGGGTCCGAGGGAACCGTACAGCAGCTCCCCCTCCGGGTCAAACACCTTCCCCTCCCTCGAGGAGGGGTCGTTCGTGTTGGCGTAGCAGTAGAGACAGTCGTGCCGGCAGGTGTTGTACTCGCCTATGTCGATGTTCCTGACGCACCTGCACCCCTCCCTAAGGGGGGTGTCCATCTCCTCGAACGGGATGTCGAGGGATCTCATCATCTGACGGTCGAGGCATCCGCGGGGTTCTATCCCGTATTTGGAGAGGTCGCGGTGCGCGCAGCAGTAGCTCAGCTTCATGCCGTACTTCTCCGCGACCGGGGCCATCCCCGCCGCCAGAGCGTCCATCTCCGAGAAGGAGACCGGACGCAGGAGGTCCCCGTACTTCCCCAGTTTGCCGTACATATCTATGAAGCTGAACGTGCAGCGGCGGGTGTAGCCTTCCAGTTCCCTGCAGAAGAGTTCGAACTTGCGTATGTGCCAGTCGACCGAATATTTCCCGTTCACGATGACGGGGTCGTACCTCCAGACCATCCGGTCCTTCCCGATCCGGTCGGAGATCTCCTTGAATGAATCGGCCACATCCGCCTTGAACGGAACCCCGGGCTCCAGATCCTTCCCGTAGGGATTCAGTGTTATCTGGAACATGTACATGTGTCCCATGGAGCCGATCTCCTTCAGATAAGGGACCATGGGACGGGGATCCTTCGTGATGAATACGATGGCATCGGTGCTGCGGCGGGTGAGGTCCACCCGATACACCAGTTTCTTGTAGACGGGATTGCGCACGAGGCAGTAGCCTGCCCTGAGACGGTTCATCATCCATTCCGCATGGAACGCGGGGATGTCAGTACGTCTGCTGGCACAGATTATCATCCGCATCCAATCGGCGGAATGGCATAAGTAGTTTTCAGGATGATACGGGCCCGATGGAAGGAGAGCATATCCACACCTACATGACCGCGATCGGGATGGTCAGCATCAGCAGCGACGGCAGAAGCGTGACCGGCGTGTATCTCCCGTGCGAGAACCTCCCCGCGATGGAGGACAGGGAGGACGGGATCATGTCGCAGGCGGCATCGGAGATAGACGAATACCTGTCCGGAAGGAGGAAGGAATTCGATGTGCCAGTATACCAAAAAGGCACGGAATTCCAAATGAAGGTGTGGGACGCTCTCAGAGCCGTTCCCTACGGGGAGACGGCGGGATACGGGAAGATCGCAGAGGCCATAGGGCATCCGGGCGCCTCCCGCGCCGTGGGCACCGCATGCGGGATGAACAGGATACCCATCATAATCCCCTGCCACAGGATCGTGCCGAGCGACGGGACCGTGGGGAACTACGCCGGTGGAAAAGCCCTGAAGATGAGGCTCCTGACGATCGAGAAGGAATACAGATGAACAGGAAGGAACTGGAGGAGATCCTCGAAAAGAACTCCGACCCCGGGTTCAGGGAGTTCAACCTGAAGATAACGCCCTACAGCGGGAAGATGTACGGGGTTCGGATGCCCGTCATCAGGTCAATTGCGAAGGATATCGCGAAAGGGGATTGGAGGGCTTTCATGGAGGAGGAGTCCGGGAGTTTCGAACAGTCCATGATAAGGGCCCTCCTCGTCGCGACCGCGGAGATGGACGGACAGGAGAGGCTGGAAAGACTGTCGGGATTCATCCCGGAAGTGGACAACTGGGCCGTATGCGACCTCCTCTGCGGTTCGTTCAGGATCGATTCGGAAGACACTTATTCCGAACTCTGGCACATGTGCACCGGGCTCCTGGATACGGGGAAGGAGTTCCCTATGAGGGTCGGTGCCGTGATGATGCTGAACCACTTCATAGACGGACGGCACGCAGACGATGTGATCGGCCTCATGTGCACGGTACCCGGATCCGGTTACTACTACGACATGGCGGCCGCGTGGGCGCTCTCGTACTGTTACATCGCATATCCCGAAAAGACCGAGGACCGTATGTTCCGCGAATGTGCCAGCATGACGATCCTCAGGATGGCGGTAAGAAAGATCCGCGAATCCTACAGGGTGGGATCCGCGGATAAGGAAAGGGTTAAGGGGAAACTGAAGGAGATCGCTGCGAGATCGAGACGATCTCGGTCATGACCGCGTCGGCGTTCTCCGAACCCACGCGGGCTCCGCGCCTCTCGAGGAACATCCAGTCCCTCGCCGCGCATTCGTCCTTCAGTTCCGGACTGGTGACGGCGATGACCTTCCCGTTCGGGAGGACGTTCTTCTCCATGATCATCTCCATCATGTGCTTCGGCACGCAGACGACGATCCTGTCGAACATCTTGGAAGTGTAGTTGATCTTCCCGAGGTAGTCCTTCTGCTCCTGCACACGCTCGTAATCCTCCGGAGAATCCATGACCTCCTCCGCGGGATATTTCATGACCGTGTAATCGGCCGGAACGTACCCGAAACGGCTCGAGACGATGCCGAACGACACCTCGCACAGTTTGGAACCGTCGTCCTTCTTCGCCAGATCCAATCTGGCGACGAGATTCTTGACTTCCTGCGCACGGCCGCCGAAGAGTTCGAATGCACTGCATATGCCGTTCTTCAGCATCACCGCGGAGTCGTTGGTGATCACGAGTACCATCGTCGGCGCCTTGGGATAGGCCTTCGGGAGCATTCAGAGCTTCCCCCTGAACCTGTATGCGATGTTGCAGTTCCCTTCGGATGAGACCATGCACGGTCCCATGGGGGACGTGGGCTTGCATCCGGTCCCGAACATTGGGCACTGCTCAGAATCTATCAATCCCCTGAGGACGGATCCGCAGTTGCATCCGGCGGCCTCGTCCTCCACGTCGGGGGACTTCTTCAGGATGTCCTCATGGACCTTGGTGGCGTCGTACGCCTCGAACTCGGGGCGGAGCGCCATGCCGGATCCCTTTATGACGGGGAATCCCCTCCACTTCACATCCACGGGACGGAAGGTGGCGTCCATGATGCTTCTGGCCTTCACGTTGCCCTCGGGACGGACGAGACGGGAGTATTCGTTCTCCACTTCCGCGCGGCCCTCGTAGATCTGTTTGCAAAGCATGTAGCAGGACATCAGCATGTCCAGAGGCTCGAAGCCGCAGATGACCTGGGGGATCCCGTATTTCTCCGAGAAGCGGTCGAAGGGTTCGGTGCCGGTTATGACGGCGACGTGCCCGGGCATGATGAAACCGTCGATCCTGCTCTCGCCCATGCTGAGAAGGGCGTCCACGCACGGTGCGGTGTACCTGTGGCAGCTGTATATGCTGAAATTCTCCGGAAGGTGTCCCTTCTGCAGGGGCACGCCGGTGGACGGGGCGGTCGTCTCGAAGCCAACTCCGACGAAGACCAGCGGTTTAGTCTGTTCGCCGGCCATCTTCACGGCGTCCTCCACGGAATAGACGATCCTCACGTCGGCGCCGTCGGCCTTGGCATCGAAGAGTGAGCCGATGGTCGTGGGCACCCTCATCATGTCCCCGAACGCGGTGACGGTGACCCCGTTCCTGGCGAGGGTGATCGCATCGGCGATCTCGTTGCTGGTGGTGACGCACACGGGGCACCCGGGCCCCTGATGTACCTCGATCCCCGCCTCGTCCATCATCGGTTTGAGACCGAAGCGCACGATGGTATCCTGATGGGTCCCGCAGATGTGCATGAATCTGCCTCCGACCCCCATGTCCTTTATGGCGGCCACGATCTTCTTCGCGGTCTCCCCGTCTCTGTATTTGAACATCACTCGTCCCCCGTTTCGATATCCATATTCTTCACGCGGCAGGTCTCCCCTTCCAGGATGCGGACGTGTCCTCCGCATTTCGGACAGACGAGCACCGGTATCCCCGATGCGTATTCGGGGTCGCCGAGGTCCACCGTATCCGGAGGTCCCTCGTATCCGCATGCGTCGCATCCGAGCACTATGTGCTCCGGCTCGATGATGAGCTCGGAACCTTCCAGAATAGTGCCCTGCGTGATCACCTCGTATGCGAACTCCATCTGGTCCGCACCCAATTGGGTGAGGTCCCCCACGAGTACGGTGACGGCGTTCACCTTCGTGACGTCGTACTTCTCCAGTTCCTTCAGGACGGCATCCACCAGGTCCGCTACCATCGAGGCTTCGTGCATTATTGGTCCGTATGGCGGGTTGGATTAAAAAATGTCCCGCTGGCACTCACTCCTCGTGCTCCTTGGCGTAGGCGCACATGTCGCGGACCATGCATTCCCCGCAGTGCGGACGGCGCGGAAGGCAGCAGACCTGCCCGTGGCGGACGAGGTATCTGTTTATGTCCGCCCACCTCCCGCGGGGGACGATGTCCATGAGCGCATACTCCGTCTCCTCGGGGGTGCGGGTGTCCACGATGCCCATGAGGTTGGCGATCCTGTGGACGTGGGTGTCGACGCATACGGCCGGTATCCCCATGGCGTATGACTGCACGCAGGCGGCCGTCTTCCTTCCGACCATGGGGAGGGAACAGAGTTCCTCCGTGGACTCCGGGACCTTTTCCCCGTATCTGTCACGGACGATGCCGCAGCACTCCACTATGGCCTTGGCCTTCTGCGTCGGGAAACCGGCGGGACGGATCAGAACCGCCACGTCGGCGGGGTCCGCATCGGCTATGTCGCCGAGGGTCGGATACTTGCGGAACAGATTGTCCGATGCCCTGCGGGTGTTGTCGTCCTTGGTCCTCTGGGACAGTATGGTGGCCACGAGGACGTGGAACGGGTCGGCGGGCCATTCGGGGTTGAGCCCCTCCGAATTCCTGCCGGGATAGGCCCCCTTGTTGTAAACTTCGGACATCCTGTCCAGGATCACACAGACGTCCTGCCCATCCATCTGAGCGCCTCCTCCGCCATGTAGAACGAACCCGCGACGAGCACGGGTCCGCCGTCCGCGATCTCCTTCGCCCTCTCCATCGCCTCTCCCACGGAGTATCTGATCTCCGCATCTGGCACATATCTTTTTACGATGGCGAATACCTCGTCCGCCGGTTTGGCGCGGTCGCACGAGGGCTGCGTCACCACGGCCTTCCGGGCTATGCCGGAGAGGTTGCGGCAGATGTCCTCCGCATTCTTGTCGGAGAGGATGCC
The DNA here is from genome assembly GCA_964533525.1 of uncultured Methanomassiliicoccales archaeon. Classification (GTDB taxonomy): domain Archaea; phylum Thermoplasmatota; class Thermoplasmata; order Methanomassiliicoccales; family Methanomethylophilaceae; genus Methanomethylophilus. Next base: position 13,350 of record CAZHJV010000005.1, read on the forward strand.
GAACACCAGCGTCACCTTCCCGTATATCTCGGTCACGTCCGCGGCCAGCCCCACTGACCCGGCGGCGGTATGCGTCACATCCACGATGTATCCGTTACCCACGTCCTCGAGTCTGCAGGGCCATCTGACCGACGCGAGACCTTCTTCGAAGGCATCCTCTATACGGGGTCCGAAGTCCGGGAGTTTCCTCAGGGCCTCCATCGCAAGGGCCGCATTCTTGGCTCCGTTCCTCCCCGGGATCGACACGAAATACCGATGACCCAGATACGTGAATTCGGGACCGCGTGCGGTGTTCTTCGTGACCGTTATGTCCGCGGGATCGACGCGGGTGAGGGGCGAATGCCTCTCCTCCGCGGCGGATGCGATCACTCCGAAGGCGGGCTCCGGATTGATCGTCACGCTGGGAACCCCCTCCTTGATTATCCCTGCCTTCTCGAAGGCAATCTTCTCGATGGTGTCCCCCAGGAAGGCCGTGTGCTCCATGCTGATGTTGTTGATCACCGACACCTCCGGGACGACGGTGTTGGTGGCGTCGAAACGCCCTCCCATGCCGACCTCGAACACGGCGAAATCCACCTTCTTATCCCTGAAGTACTGCATAGCCATCGCGGTGGTTATCTCGAAGAAGGTGCAGAACATCTCGCTCTCGCACATATCGTCCGAGAAATGCCTCAGATATCCCGTCAGCTCGGAGACCTCGCTGTCGGATATGTCCTTCCCGTCCACCTTTATGCGCTCGTTGAACCTCAGTATGTGGGGGGATGTGTAGAGGCCCACTGAATAGCCCGCCTTCATCAGGACCGATGCGATTATGGCGCTGACGGAACCCTTCCCGTCGCTTCCGGCCACGTGTATGCACCTGTACGAGTTCTGGGGGTTCCCCATCCTGCGCAGGAGTTCGTTCATATTCGAAAGGCCCAGCTTTATGCCGTTCTTCTGAAGGCCGTACAGCCACTTCAGGTGGCGTTCCACATCGTTCTCTCCGTTCCCGGCCATCGTTCACATCTTCCGGTATTCTTCCGACTCCTTCACCAGTTCGGCGACGAGCTGGTTGTAGGTCGTTCCCCTCTTCTTGCAGATGCGTTTGACCGCATCCATCGTCCCGGATCCGTACTGCGCCGCCTTCTTCGGGCGGTCCGCCAGATAGTCCAGTCCCAGGTCGCGTGCGGCGTCGGAGAGGAGTTTCTTCCTCACGTCCCCGACGGGACGGATGGCCTCGGAAGGCACGCTCCTCATGAGGGACACAAGATCCTTATCCAGGAACGGATAGACGATCTCCTTCCCGAAATGGGCCGCGACCTTCTTCTCGTGGGGCAGGGTCTCCTTGTAGAGTTTGGCCATGTCCCTGACCATCTCCTCCCTCATCTGGACGTCCCCTTTGCCGACGTACTTGGAGTATCCCGCGAACTGCTCGTCGGAACCCTGTCCGCCGGCCACGCAGCCCTCCCCGCACGCCCTCATGACGCAGAACAGGGGCATCTCGAAGGCCAGGGTCAGCGGGCTGTCCGTCCCGGTGATGCAGATGGCCTCCCTGAGATTGTCTACGATGTCCGAGTCGTGTATCTCCACGGTCTCGATGTCCGCACCTACAAGAGGAGCGGTGGCGAGGGCGGCCTCCAGGTCGTGGGAACCGGATGTACCAGCAGTGTAAAGTCTCACGTTCTTCGCATACTTGGCGGCGAGGGCCGCGGTTATCCCGGAATCGATCCCTCCGGAGAATGCGACCGCCACATCCTTCCCTCCGAGGAGTCTCCGTGCGGAAGAATCCAAAGCGGATGCGACTTTTTCGGACAGTTCTGTCATGGACAGCAGATACCCGTGTCCCGTTTAAATCTGACTGGACGGGTACGTACGTCAGTATGCATAACTCCGCTTACATCGTATGCGTTCGCAACACATTTAACTAGCAATATGCGCATAAACAGCGTATGGAAGGCGTAACGCGCATAGGCGTTTCCCTGGAACCCGAACTTCTTGCGGAATTCGACAGGATAATCACCAAGAAAGGATACGTCAGCAGATCCGAAGCGATCCGCGACCTCGTCCGCGACTCCCTCGCCGAGAACGAATGGAAGAACGACAAGGAATACATGTGCGGCGTCATCACCATGATCTACGACCACGACACCACCGGACTGAGCGAGAAGATCACGGAGATCCAGCACGCATCCATAAGCGAGATCAGGACCACCATCCACATGCATCTCGACCACGACAAATGCATGGAGATCATCGCCCTGGAAGGAGAACTCGGCAAACTGAAGCAGGTCACCAACGACCTCGGTTCGCTCAAGGGAGTCCTCAGGTGCAAGCTGACGATGGCGTCGAAAGCCACCGGCCATCTGCACTACATCGGTGTCAGAAGCGATTGATCTGGCACATTTGTTCTACAGCTTTTTGCGGGCCTCAGCGGACGCTCCGTTCACAGCTCGTCGAAGGCCACGACGGCGGTGGCGTACCTCGGATCGTCGGGGATCCCGTACCTTTCCCTTATCATCCTGTCCGTGGAAGGGGACGGATACATGACCACGGGATTCTTCACCCCGTCCTCCTCACCTATGAGGTCCATTTCCTGCGCGACGATTACCGTCCTTATCTCGCCATTCATGGCCGCCGGGTCGATGACGAAGTCCTCGCCCATCCATATCAGGTCGTCCCTTCCCTCGACCTCGTGTTCGAGCCCGGGGGGCACGTCCCATCCGACCGTCCTCCCCGTCTCATCCTTCATCACCACCTCGTGATGCGGGACGCTGTCGAAACCGTCGAGGACGGCGAGGATGATATGATGCCTCCTGGATCTGGAAACCTCCATCGCTTCGTTCTCCAGCGGCATGTCGGCGATCGATCCGACACTCCCCTCCTCGGCATAGAACGCCTCGAGGTCCGATGCTTCGGGGATCTCCACGGAAAGGACCCCTGGGAAAGAGGCGAGCTTTTCGGCGACTTCGGACATCCGGAACATACCGTGTGTATCGGAACGTGCGGTTAAAACGTCTGCGCGCCGGAATTGAACGCGACTATGGTCGTCGTCAGATCCCCGCGCCCGCCGAAACCGAATCTCTGCTTGAGGAGACGGTCGGTGGAGAACGCGGGATTGTACGAGGTCGTCTCCAAATCCAGGAAGTCCACCGGATGGGGCAATACGACGAACCGCGGCTCCGACTTGGGGATTCTGTCGGGATAGATGACGAAATCGTCCGCCATCCATACGGCCCCGTTCCTTACCGCAGCGGAGGAAAGTCCGCGGTTTTTCGGAACATTGTGACCGTAGATGTCCCCGGCCTCGTCCATCATGACGATCATGGGGCTGTCCGGGTTCGTGATGAAGCCGTCGGAGAACACGCACACCTGCGTATCCATCCCTCTGCTCCTGTCCATCCCGAGATTCTCATAGACGAAACCTCCCGAGGTCCTTATCCCCGATTCCTCCGTCTCTATCATGGTGCGTACGGAATCGTCGATGACGAAGGCGCCCCTGACCCCTTCGTGCGATTTGATCTTCCTCAGGACTTCCTCGGTTCCCATCTTATGGATGATACATCCAACCATGCATATAAACTTCACTGAACCATGGACTCGATATGTGTCCGAATACACGTCCTCCGCGTGCGGCTCCGTTTTTATTTATAATTTTAAAAATAAAGCAGATGGCCCCGCCGAACGCCAACCAATAAATAAAAAGTACGGGCTGACGGTGGACAATGAAGAAACTCATCATCACCGAGAAGGCGAACGCCGCCAGAAGGATCGCCACCATCCTTTCGGACGGTAAATCGCACTCGGCATCCGCAGGAGGCGTGACCTCCCTCACATTCAGCACGGGTACCGACGATTACAACGTCGTCAGCCTCCGCGGACACATCATGGAACTGGATTATCCCGAGGAATACAGCGACTGGAGGGCCACCTCCCCCGTCGACCTCGTGAACGCGCCGCAGATCAAGACGGTCCGCGTGAAATCCATCCTCTCCAAGATCGTGGAACTCTCCAAAGAGGCCGACGAGATCATCATCGCGACCGACTACGACCGCGAAGGAGAGCTCATCGGCATGGAGACCGTCAGGGCGGCCGGCGTCGACATGACGAAGGTCAGGAGGGCCAAGTTCAGCGCCCTCACGAAAGGCGAGATCGAAGGCGCCTTCGCCAATCTGGTGGAACCCGACGAGAAACTCGCGGCCGCGGCCGAGGCGAGGCAGGTCGTCGACCTGTCGTGGGGAGCGGTCCTCACGAGGCTCATATCCCTGTCCGCCGGACAGGTCGGGAAGAACTTCATGTCGGTGGGCCGCGTCCAGAGCCCCACCCTCAAACTCCTGGTGGACAAGAACGAGGAGATCGAGAGTTTCGTCCCCCAGCCCTACTGGGAGATCAACGGAAGGTTCGGCATGCTCGCGTTCAAGGGGCAGCACGAACTAGGACAGATCTTCGACAGGGAGAAGGCCGAAAGCATCTTCGCGAAGACGAAGGATGTGAAGGAGGCCGTCGTCTCCGGCTACGAGAAAGGGATCAAGGAGGAATACAGGCCCCCTCCGTTCGACACCACCATGATGCAGGTGGAGGCGAACAAGATCGGGATACCCCCGTCCGCCGCCATGAAACTGGCGGAGGACCTCTACACCGGAGGATACATCTCCTACCCCCGTACCGAGAACACCGAATATCCCAGGAGTCTCTCCCTGAAGGGCGTCCTCGAGAGGCTGAAGGATTCCGATTTCGCCGAGGAGGCGACCGAACTCCTGAAACAGGAGAAGATCTCCCCGTCCAGAGGAAAGAGGAGGACGACGGACCATCCGCCTATCTACCCCACGGCCGGGGCCACGTCCGCCAAGATCAAGGGTGACAAATGGAAGCTCTACGAACTCATCGTCAGGAGGTTCCTCGCCACCGTCGCCCCCAACGCCGTCGCCGAGGTCTCCGAGGTCAAACTCGACGTCGCCGGCGAGACGTTCAAGGCCAGCGGATACGTCCAAAAGGAGAAGGGATGGAAGAAGTATTACGGGAAGTACCTCAGGGCCGCAGAAAGCCGCATCCCCGACATGAAGGTGGGGGACAAAGTGGATGTCAGAGGCATCACCGACGACGAATCCCAGACCAAACCCCCCTACAGGTACAACCAGGGTTCCCTAATCCAGGAGATGGACAGACTCCAGCTCGGTACCAAATCCACGAGGCACGACATCATCGGGAAACTGTTCTCCAGGAACTACGTCCAAGGGAACTACCTCATCCCGACCGCCAGCGGGATAGCCCTCACCAAGGCCCTCGAGAACCACGGCGGAGGCATCACCGAACCCGAGATGACTGCCAAGCTCGAAAGGGACATGCTCAGCATAACCGACGGCGGAAGGACCCTCGAGGAGGTCGTGAACGAGTCCCAGAGCATGCTCCGCGACGTCGCCGTGAAGATCGATTCCGAGAAGGTCGCGATAGGGGACGAGATCAAGGCCGCTCTGAAGAAACAGCAGTTCGTCGGCATGTGCCCCAGCTGCGGGAACAGCATGACCATCAAGAAATCGAAGAACGGGAACTTCATCGGGTGCAACGGATATCCCGAATGCAAGCGCGCATACCCTCTCCCCAAAGGGGCCCTCATACAGATGACGGATTCCGTCTGCCCCGTATGCGGACTCGCTCAGATCAAGGTCATAAGGAAAGGTGTCCCGCCCTCCCTGCAGTGCATCGACCCCAAGTGCACCAGCAACACCGAGAAGAACGATCTGGGACATTGCCCCACCTGCGGGAAGGGGACCATCCGCATCATGTATTCCAAGGCGGGCAGACGCTTCGCCGGATGCTCCGAATGGCCCGCCTGCACGCAGACCTACCCGCTGAGACCCAGAGGGACCATAACCCCCACAGGGGAGGCCTGTCCCGAATGCGGCGCGCCGGTCCTGCAGATCGGCTCCATGAAGGAATGCATCAACATGGACTGCCCCCTCCGCAAGAAGAGGAAGCAGACGGGGGCGGAGACCGAGAAGACCTCCCCCGCACCCGCCGGCGCATCGGGCGACGACAGGGTCGGAAGGGTCGTCACCGTGGTGGTATCCGAACGGAAGAAAACGGCCAGGAAGACGGGCAAGAAGGCGTCTCCGAAATCCAAGGCATCTTCCGGAAGATCGGAGAAACCCGTCCTGGAATCCACCGAAGAGTGATCAGAAGAGCTTTCTGGCCAGGAAGAGCTCGGCCTGCGTGTTCACGTTCACGGCCAGCTCCTTCCAGTCGGTCTTGAGGCAGCATTCGTTGAGATATCTGCCTTCCAGGGTGCCCACCCTGTCCATGACGGACACGCCGGAGAGGACCCATTCCTCTCCGTCTATCTCCCTCGTATACGACGGTACGATGCCCATCTGACGGACGATCCCCGCCTTCACGAGGACTATCATGGATTCCATCTCCGGACTGAAACTGTCCAGGGTACACTCTATCACGGAGGGGGTCATCAGCGGGACGTCGGACGGACTCGTCATGACGTAATCGCCGTTCATGACGGAGAACGACTCGTGGAGGTCCATCATGAAATCCTCCCCCGAGGTCCTTATCGTCTCCACTCCGACGCTTTTGAGATATTCCTCCGTCTTGGGAGTGTTGGGACTCACGGACACTAGGACGCGGTCTATCCCTTTCGCACCGCGCATGGCCTCGACCACGCGCATGACCACGTGTTTCCCGCCGATTATCTGCATCGGTTTCTCGATGCCGCAGGGGCCCATGCGGGTCCCTTTCCCCCCGGCGTTAATCAGAGCCTCCATCAGACCCACATTCCCAATACTACGGCGGTCATGACGAGCATGACGGCGCGGGAGATCTCGTTCGTCGCTCCCAGGATGTCCCCGTTCACGAATCCGAAGGTCCTGTTGGCCGTACGGGCCATCAGCCATCCGGTGAGCACCGAAATCAGAAGACCCAGTATCATGCATACCGCGATCGCATCCCCGTCGAAGGCGTATCCTCTGGCATCGGCGGCGAAACGGTAGATGAGGTACACCGCCGCGAGCAGGACGGCGGAAAGGACCGTCGAACCGACGAGGGACTTCCCGCCCGTCATCCCGACCTGACGGGACGCCATGCCGTTCCCGGGTTCCCCGAATGCGGCCGCCGCCACCTGGGCATTCTTCACGAGGATCTCCGCGGCGAAGACCGCCGCGGCGACGGCTCCCCAGCGGACGGCGATGTCCGTGTAACAGGCGACGGAAATCAGGACCACCGTGAGCGCGACCCCGAATCCGCCCGCACCGATGAGACTGTCCTTGAGGGCGCGGATATGGTCCTCCCGGTTCCCGGAGGAGACCACCATCCCGTCCCCGAAATCGGTGAGACCGTCGAAATGGAGGAATTTGGAGAATACGAACACTGTGACGAGGGCCGCGACACCCTGCAGGAGCGGACTCACGCCCGCCTCCGCCAGCAGGATGCATATGACCGCGGCGATGAGACCGTTGACGAATCCCACCACGGGGACGGCCCAGAAATTCCTCTCCATCGCATCGAATTCCTTCTGTCCGACATCCAGACGTACTATCGTGAAGAAGGAGAACATGCACTTCAGGGCCGAAAGCACCCCGCCCCTGTCCGCATCCGAACCGTCAGTCATCCGAAAACCCCGTCATATATCCGACCACCCCTGCGACCAGCCCGTACGCCGCATTCTCGGCGCATTCGCCGATCTTCTCATCCTTCAGAGGCCTCATCCTGATAAGGTCCACGGTGGAATCCCCGCCGCGGGTCTCCGATATCTTTCCCGCCAGGAACATCGCCAGGGTGCCGTCGGACAGCGCCTCGGGGATTTCCTTCCCGTCCTGACCGTTTATGCATCCCTTCTCCGCCATATCCCCGGCCGCCAGCATCCCGTATATGAGGGCACAGATGTCCGGGTCTGCGGCCATGGCCGCAAGAGTCTCGGAGAACCCGTCCCTCGAACAGTCCTCCATCCCGAGGGCGGAAGCGCACGTCCACAGCATCTCGCCGTCTATGCCCTTCTCCGCCAGCATCCTCAGGGCGTCCTTGGGTTCGGGCGACTCCCCTCTCTTCCTGATGCATTCGGCCACGGCCTTTCTCACGCATCCCGCGGCGGCCATACCGAGTTCCGTACCGGTCCCGGCGAACGGGCCCCTCTCGTCGGACACGGGCGATACCACCGCCATGGCGTCCGAGGTGGTGCCCGTCTCAGTATATCCCAGATCTCTCATGGCGAGGGTCTTCGCCTCCACCAGCGGGATCATCAGGTTGATCTTCCCGGCATCGTTCAGCGGGACGGAGGACACCACCACGATGTTTATCGTCCCCGCGATCAGCTTCCTGTAGATCTCCGCCGAACGGGCCGACTTCTCCTCCCAGCGGTCGAGGGCGTTCCCGGCCTCCACGCAGTTCGTGACGCCCGCGGTGGCCGCGACGTACACCTCCCCGGTGCCGAACGCCTTCTCCGCCTCCGAGAATACGTATTTCACCTCGGCGGCGGTCATGAATCCCACCGAATCGGCCGGAAGACCGTACTGTCCGACCTTGTCAATAAGATCCTTCCTGTAATCCCCGCGGTAGTCGTGGGGCACCTGCATGATGAACACCGTATCCGTGACCGCGTGTCCGCCGTTGTACGGCGCGCTGCTCAGTACCTCCATCTTCTCCGTGAAACGGATGATCGCGGTAGCCTCGAAGTTCTCCTCCTCACGGATCTCGAAACCTTTCACATATCTCATATCAGAATACCCTCCAGAATACGGTGTATAAAGTCCTCCGCGAACACCTGGACGTGGATTCCCAGGAATACGCACAGAGGGATGGTCATTATAATCATGAACAGCACGGACGTCAGTTCCACGAGATGGTAGCAGCGGCGGATGTCGTCCACCGACGGAAGGGGGCCCTCCCCCATCACGTAGACTCCCTCCTTCTCGAACGATACGCCCATCGCGGCCGCAACGGCCGTCATCGGCCACCCGCTGTTGGGGCTGGGCGTCTTCCTGTGTTCCTCCATGGCGGCCCTCACCGCGCTGCGGCCGCTCCTCCTGCGGGAGAACCGGGCGGCGAATCCCACGAAGAACGGGGCAAGCCTCGAAGGTATGAACCCGAGGACGTCGTCGAGCCTCGCCGGGAAATGTCCCAGCACATAGTATTTCTCGTTCGTGTGACCCCACATGGCGTCCATGAGGTTGGAGCATCTGAACATCACCGCGCCCGGCAGACCGAACAGACCGAAGTAGAAGAGCGGGGATATGACGCTGTCCACCAGGTTCTCCGACACCGTCTCGCAGCAGGAGGACGTGATGTGGGGGAGATCCATGCCCTTCATCTTCCTGTTCACCATCATCTGGGTCTTGTCGGCGGCGGCCTCCAGGTCGCCCCTGTTCAGGTCGTCCTCTATGGGAGCGCAGAACTTCCTGAACGCGAAGAGTGCGAACGTGACCTTCACGAACAGCGCCGATACCAGAATCCATATCAGTTCCCCCGCGCTGCAGGATACGCCGGAGATCTCGAATGCTCCGAAATCCGCGAGACCGTAGCGGACGGCCATGGTGATCGTGAGGGCGATCCCCCCGAACACGAGCAGAACCAGGACATACGACAGGAATCCGATGACGACGTTCTTCTTCGAACGGCGGTCCGTTATGCGTCTGTCGATGCAATCCAGAAGATTTCCCATCCATCTGAGGGGATGGTATCTGTTGGAGACGTCTCCGATATAGCGGTCTATGAGGAGTGCGAAAACCGCGATCAGAACAGCGTCCGCCCACAGTTCCACGGTCTCATCTTCCCCGGAGTCCGTCCGCGACGGCCTGTGCGGCCGCCAGGAACCTGTCGTTCCTGGCACCGTCTTTCACACAATATCTGATGTACCCGGTGAACCTCTCCCCGAAGGAGGCGCAGTCGCGTATCAGTATACCTTTCTCCTGCATGAGCGCCGCCATGCCCGCACCGGTGAGTCCCGGGACTCCGGTCGGGACGAAATAGAAAAACGAATCCGAGAGGTTCCCGACGGGGAATCCCGTCTCCTCCAGCGCCGAATGCATGCGCACCGATTCCGTCCTCAGTTCCCCGGCCACCCTGCGCGGATAATCCATGCGGTGTCCGACCAGGTACGCCGCGACGGCCTGTTCCACCGTCCCGAGGTTCCACGGGAGCTGCACCTTCTCCATCTCGGAGACTATCTCCGGGGAGGAGAGACCGAACCCAATCCTCATCCCGGGGATGGCGAATGTCTTGGTCAGGGAGTCGGCGATGATGAGGTTGGAGAACTTCCCGACGTATCCCGTGAGGGACACATCATCCGCGTCGGCGGAAAGACCCAGCAGCGTCTCGTCGAGGAACACCATGGTCCCCAGGTCCTCGCATTCCCTCACGATCCCCAGGATCTTCTCACGGGGTTCGATGCGCCCCGTGGGGTTGTTGGGGTTGCAGATGTACACCGCCTTGTAGTGCGTCCCGCGGATCCTGCGGGACAGCTCCTCCGCGTCTATACGGTAATCGTTCTCCGGAATGAGGTCCATGAATTCGACCGAGGCCCCGGCGATCCTGCACTGCTGCGCATATTCGGCGAAGGAAGGTCTCATCATGAGAATTCTGTCGCCGGGCGCGGCGAAGGCAGCCGGGAAATTCCTGATGATCTCGGACGAACCCGCACCCATGACGACGCAGTCCTTCCCGACGCCGAAATATTCGGAAATCACACCTCTGGGTATGTCGTTGGAGGCATCGGGGTAGTGCCCGATCTCCGACACGGCGTCGGACATGATCTGTCCGATGTCCTGAGGGGGACCGAGGGGATTGAGGTTCTGACTGAAGTCCTCCACTCCGGCAAGCCTCCACCCCTGCCCTCCGTGCACGGTCTTAGGCAGGCCCGTAAGCTCGCTCCTCGGTATGATCCGCATTGTATCGTCCCCCCATGTCCGCAGCAGATAATAAATTTCTGTTGGATTGGAAAAGAGGCCGTTGGGCGATGGATGTTGCAGCCATCTCCGGGACGCCTCCCCTCCGTACATATCCAGTAGTAATTAATCCGATATTAATGTAAGCGGGATGTAACGTACCACCCCGATTATGATTTAAATACATTGGATTTGGTTTTATCCCAATGGAAGGACCGTTCCGGAACGGTCCCGCGGTGCGTGAAATGGGCAGGAAGATAGCGATATACGGAAAAGGCGGCATCGGCAAATCCACGGTGTCATCCAATCTCACCGCGGCACTAGGCGGCATGGGCGTGAAAGTCCTGCAGATAGGCTGCGATCCGAAGCACGATTCCACCAGGGGCCTCATAGGCGGACGGGTCCAGAATACGGTCCTCGACTATCTCAAGAACACTGTGCCAGACGAGAGAAAACTGGAGGATGTGGTCACCGTCGGATACAAGGGATGCATGTGCGTCGAAGCGGGAGGACCGGAACCCGGCATAGGATGTGCCGGGAGAGGCATAATCTCGGCCTTCGACCTCCTGGGAACCCTCGGGGCCGGATCGCTGGATGCGGACGTCACCCTCTTCGACGTCCTCGGGGACGTCGTCTGCGGAGGATTCGCCGTCCCCCTCAGGAAGGATTACGCCGATACGGTCTACATCGTGACCTCCGGCGAATTCATGTCCATATATGCGGCCAACAATATCCTCCGGGGCACCGCCAACTACGACCCCGACAGGATCGGCGGACTCATTTTCAACAGCAGAGGGGATCCCGCGGAGGAGGAACGGGTCGAAAGATTCTCCGAAGCCGTGGGCGTACCGATCATCGCGAAATTCGGGAGATCCCCCGCATTCATGGAGGCGGAGAAACTCGGAAAGACCGTCGTGGAGATGTCTCCCGATTCCCCCATCGCCGCATCATTCAGGGATCTGGCACATAGGGTTCTGGAGGGGAAAAAGTACAAAGCCGGATTCCTCCCGGAGGAGGAACTGGAGAAGATAATCCTGGGAAGGGAGAGCGCTCCTGTGCATGCCACACCCGCACACCCCGTCCCGAAGACCGTGCGCAGCAAACCCCGCCCGTACTCCTCCGGGCGCATCTTATACGGGGAGCCTCTGCACGGATGTGCATTCAGCGGAGCGTCCTCCGTATGTACGTCCGTGGAAGGACTGACCACGATCCTCCATTCTCCGAAAAGCTGTGCGCATTTCACGATACAGCTGGATGCAAGCAGCGTGAAGGGCGCCCTGAGACGCGGGTGCAGGACGGTGAAGGCGTTCGAGGACCCCGACGTCGTATGCACGGACATGGACGAGCACGACATGATCTTCGGCGGGCTCCCAGCCCTGGAGGACGCTCTGAGAAGGTGCGCCGAGGCCGGGAAGAAGGACATCGCAGTGATAACCGCCTGTCCTCCGGGGATCATCGGAGACGACATCTCCGGCGCCGTGAAGAAGGCGGAGGCCGAATACCCCGGGATGCGCATATGCATCCTCGACGAGGACGGAAACGGCACAGGGGACTTCATGCAGGGCGTCATCGATGCCGGGATCGGCCTTGCGGAGAGGTTCTCCGAACCGGGGGAGAAGATACCGTACTCCGTCAACCTCGTCGGATCCAAGACGATGTCGAGCAACATGGCAAGCGAGCTGGCACATGTGTCGGACCTGCTCTCGGCGATAGGAATTACGGTCAACTGCGTTCTCCCCGGGATCACCGATATGGAAAGCATCGGACGCATACCGCGCGCATGCGCCAACCTGAAACTCAACCCCGACACGTTCTCCTGCAAGATATGCGGATTCCTGGAGGACGGATACGGCATGGAAACGCTGGACGAACCCGTCCGCGGAGGATTGGAAGGAACCTCTACATGGATCCGCTGCGTATCCCGGTTCTTCGGCCGTGAGAAGGAAGGGGAGGATCTGATCGCCTCCCTCCGGAAGAGATTCGAGGTGATGATGGAAAGACCCAGAAGGATACTTTCCGGAAAGACCTGCTGCATCCTCGCGATCGGCGACGACGTCTCCTGGATCACCGAGGCCGCGGACGGGGCGGGTCTGAAGACCGTCAGCGCATACATCTTCGTCCGCCCGGACCACACCTGCGACCTGAACGGCACGGGTCTGAAGAACGGATTCAGGACGGTGACGGAAAAGGATATCCCGGAGGTCATGAGGACGATAGATTCCCTGCATCCGGACATCCTCCTGTCGCCTGCTGCGGCGGATGTCGACCCCTCGATATACCAGTCGAGACTGCCCTGCGCACCGTCCTCCGACACATTCGCCGCCAAAGGTCTCACCGATGACTGGATAAGGGGGATGCTCGCCCCCGCGAAAGAAGGATGGAGGGAAGATGCCGCTGGAGAATGAGAGGCCCGAGAGCCTTCTGGGAGTCATTGCGGGACTGGAAGGCGTGGCGGACGGGTACACCGCCGTCCACGGCCCGACCGGTTGCAAATACTATCCCGCATCTGTATCGGAGATCTGTTACAGGATGAGGGACGGCGACCCCGTCGCCCGCAATATGTTCGGGATAGGCGGGAAGTACTTCTTCGGCCAACCCCGCCTTCCGTGCACATACCTCGACATGGATACGTTCGTCACCGGCGGAAAAACCCGCCTGGAGGACCTCTGCGCGAAGATAGAGGCGATGAAACCTTCGATGATAGGCATCGTCAGTTCCCCCGGAGCCTCCCTTGTGGGGGAGGACATCCGCTCCGTGGCTGCGGGCGTGCCGGTGGTGGCCATCGACCATACCGACTACTCCGGGACCTGCTCCGACGGTTTCCAGGATGCGGTCCTCGCCATCCTGAATATTGTGAGACCGGAAAAGCGGGAGACTGCGAAAGGGACCGTGAATCTCATCGGGATCTCCGTCCTGCACCTGAACTGGAAGGACACGGCGGAAGACCTGGAAGGACTGCTGGCACTGTGCGGGATCAAGGTGAACTGCGTAATCGGCGCAGGATGGTCCGTGAAGGACATAAAGGAGTCCGCCTCGGCCGAGGCGAACATCCCGGTGTACCCCGAATACGGGGACAGGATCGCGGAATTCTACCGGAAGGAGTACGGCATCCCCTATGCGGAGAATCGGTACGGTGCGCCGATCGGATTCGAAAGCCTGGAGAACTGGGTGAAGGAGGCGTGCCGTATCCTGAACAAAGACCCTTCTGCGGCCCTGTCGGAAATAAAGAAACGCAGGAGGAGGGCGGCGGACTGCGTGAAAGTCATGGAATCCTGCCACATCCTCCCCCGCGGGCACACATTCTCCTTGTACTGCGACGGTTCGACGGCCTATGCCGTCTCCGTCTTCCTCTACGCATATCTGGGAATGGTGCCGGTGGCCGTCACGTGCCCGAACGGGGACGGATGGAGGGAGAAGACGGTCTCGTTCTTCAGATCCAAGGGCATACCCCTGTCGAACGATGCGATGCATACTGAGACGGACATCATCATCGCGGGAGGCGCCCTGTGTTCCTCCGCCGTATCCAGAGAAGTCGCGCTGGCACATGTGGACATCGAATGCCCGGGCGACAGATCCGTGAACGTCCGCCCCGAACCCGCCGTGGGCCTCGGCGGAACGGTGAGACTCCTGGACGGCGTCCTGAACTCCGTGGCCGACCGCCAGAGGTTCCGCTGACAGATTTTATTAGCACGGAGACGATTGCATTCCCATGGCAATCCTATCGGACAGGGACATCCTGTACGGCATGCAGAGCGGACGCATAGGCATCAGCGACTACAGCGAGAAGAGTCTCACCCCCAACGGCTACGACCTGAGGGTGGCGGAGATCTCCATCGACGGGAATGTATTCAGCGAAGGCACCGTGAAGGTGCCGCCGAAGACCATGTTCTTCGTCTCCACCGTGGAGAGGGTCCGCATGGCGGACGACGTCTGCGGCAACCTCTGGCTCAGGACATCCTGGATAAGGAAAGGGACCATCGCGGCCTTCGGGATGGTCGATGCGGGTTTCGAGGGGACTCTCACCCTCGGATCCTACAACAGCTCGGACAAGGAGTTGGAGATCCCCATCGGGGAGAGGTACTGCCAGCTGGTCTTCCAGACCATGACCTCCGCCTCCGAGAAGAGTTACGAGAAACGCAGCGGCCATTATCAGGGTCAGACCGGCGTCACCCTGAATCCGATCAAGAAGTGAATTCGGGACAGATATCGAAGACGTACACGCTCATCGTCGGCGAGTACGTCTTCAGTTCCGAAACGCGGACGATCCTCATGCCGAGGCCCTCGTCCGCCATCCTTTTACAAAGGTCTTTTTCGAAATGTGCCAGATCGTCGCGTTCCATGATCTTGTGCATGTGGATTATCCCGGCGGGCTTCACCGCACGGAGCGCCGAATCCAGGAAACGGTCGGCCATCTGCGGAAGGTTCATTATGATACGGTCGGCCTTCGGGAGGGTCTTCACGATCTCCGTCGAATCGCCGATCATGCACTCCATGTCGGAGATGTGATTGAGGCGCATGTTCTCCTTCATGAAGCGCTCGCAATCGGGATTGAGGTCTATGGAATAGACCTTGGCGGGCTTCGCATGCCTGCATATCACCGTCCCGAAAGGCGCGACGCCGGCGAACATGTCGATGATGACTTCCCCGTCCTTCACCATGGAGGCCACCCTCGACCTCTCGGTGGCCAGACGCGGATTGAAGTATACCTTGGAGGGATCTGTCATCATGCGGGTGCCGAACTCCCTGTGGATGGTTTCGGATGTGCCCGAACCGGCTATCCTCTCCAGTTCGCGGATCCTGAATTCCCCCTTCACCCCGCCGTCCAGGAAGACGGCGCGTATGTTGGGGGTGACCTTCATCAGGGCCTCTCCGATCTCCGTCCTGTACGGAAGGAGCGGCTCCTCCAGCTTGAGTATGGCTATGTCGCCGACCACGTCGAAGGATTTCGGGAGCAGTTCCTTCAGATCCTCCGGCACCGCGGCGATGTTCTTGTAATCCGTCTCCCCGTGTTCGGAGGGCCTGAGCTCCGCATCGACGGCGGGATATCCTCTGTATCCGTCGCAGAGAACGGGGATGAGTATCCCGTCCCCGTCTGATCCGATGCGATGTGCCAGATCCAGAAGTCCCTCCTCCATGAGGGCCTTCCTGATGTTCTCGCCTTCGGTCCGGGGGACACGGATGCAGCGGGCCATCACTCATCATCCTGTATGATCTCTTCCGGAGCCCCGGCGAAGTCCACGAGGGCCTCCGCCTCCATGAAGTGGAGGTCTCCGGGCAGGACGAGGGTCTGCAGCGGAGCGCCGAGGTCCATCTCCAGGAGGTCCCTGGGATATCCGGCGGTGACCTTCTCGTCATCGGCGCCGGCATGGGATACGACGCACAGGAGGGTCTTATCCGTGATGAGTCCCTCCCCCCACTTCTCCTCGCCCGCGAGGAGCCACTCGATGGCGTCCTTGGCGGTCATGTACCTGAGCTCCTCGGCCCTGATGTCCAGGAGGATCATGGTGTGGAGACCGCGTTTCTTGTTCTCCATGATATGGTCGTAAGGCGATTTGGGCTGGTAGTTCCTCTCCAGGAACGGGAGGGTGACGGTCCTGCCGAACTTGTAGGGCTGAAGGCCGAGGCAGGTGGGGCAGGCGCTGAATATGGACACGCCGTTGAAGACTCTCACGGGGATGCCCTCCATGACCGCCTGGATCCTCAGATCCACGTGGGTGGTGGCGAGCATGGTGTCGCCGGCGGTGACGAAGGCCACGCGCATGTTCTTCGCATCGTCGATGATGTCGTGGCCCTCCTCCACCTCGGAACGGTAGACCACGTTGATCTCCTTCCCGACGGCTTCCGCGAGGTCGGAGACCTCGGTGCCGATGAGGGTGGAGGTATAGAATTCAGCATAGATCTTGTCGCATTCCTTCAGGGCTTTGAGTGCCCTGACGGTCATCCCGTCGGTGCCGCTAAGGCCGAGTCCCACGAAAACGAGCTCGGATGTCATGACCACGGATATAACGGGCCGTTTAAAATATGTTCCAGAAAGGAACCGGTCCCCGAAGGGACCGGAAAGGTTTTTCCCTCACTGCTTGAGGGTGCACAGACAGTCGACGGCCCAGCAGCCCTGTCCCTTCCTGCCGACGAGCACGGGGTTGATCTCCAGCTCGACGATCTCGGGGTTCTCCTGGGCGATGAGGACGATCCTCTTGATGACGTCCTTGATGGCATCGATGTCGGAGGCGGGCATTCCCCTGGCTCCCGACAGGAGCTTGTACGCCTTGGTGGAGGTGATCATCTCCTCCAGCTGCTGCTCGGACATGGGGACGTGCATCTGGGAGATCTCCCTGAGGATCTCCACGTAGATCCCTCCGAGTCCGAAGGAGACGACGGGTCCGAACTGTACGTCCCTCATCATGGAGAGGATGACCTCCTGTCCGGAGACCATCTGCTGGACGGAGACTCCGTCGAGCCTCGCCTCGGGCTTGTTCTTCCTGCAGTTCTCCATGATCTGCGTGTAGGCGGCCTTCGCGGCGGCGGAGTCCTTGACACCTACGACGACTCCTCCGACGTCGGTCTTGTGGGCGATGTCGGGGGACACAATCTTCATGACGACGGGGTATCCGATCCTGTCGCAGGCGGCCTCGGCCTCTGCCTCGGAGTTGACGGTCGCCTCTCCGGGGATGGGGATGCCGTATGCGTTGAAGATCTGCTTCCCTTCCGCCTCGGTGAGGGATTTGCGTCCCTCGGCGTAGGCGGCGTCGATGATGGCCTTCACCTTTCCGCGGCCGTCCACCTTGGGCACGGCGAGCGCCGCGCATTCCCTCTCGAGGCCGACGTTGTACTGCCTGAGGATGTCCAGGGCGCGTACGGCTCTGTCGGGGGTGGGTTAGCAGGGGAATTTGCCGGCCTTGAGGATGGCGTCGGCCTCCGCGCACTTCTTCCCTCCGGCGAAGCAGACGGCGGTGGGGTAGGGGATGTCGTCCATGATCTGGACGAGGAGTTTCGCGACCGCTACGAGGTCCGCGGTGTCCAGCGGGGATCCCATGATGACGAGTCCTCCGACGGACTTGTCCTTGATGACGGCGTCGATGGCGGTCTTGAAGTCCTGGGCGGCGGCGTCCCCTCTGATGTCGATGGGGTTGGTGATACCCGCGAGCTTGGGGAGTCCCGCCTTGAGCTCGGCGATGGTCTCGGGCGCGAGTTTCGCGGCCTCGATGTTCTTGGCGTTGAATGCCGCATCCGCGGACATGACCCCGAGTCCTCCGGCGTTGGTGATGATGCCGACCCCGTCCTTCCTCATGGGGCTGCAGCAGGAGAACACAAGGAGGGCGTCGAACAGCTCGTCGAGATCGAATGCTCTGTGGATGTTGAGTTTCTTGAAGATGACGTTGTTGACGGCGTCGGAACCGGCGATGGAACCGGTATGGGAGGATGCCGCCTTGGAACCGGCCTCGGTCTTCCCGGACTTGAAGACGACGATAGGCTTCTTCACGGGCATCTCCTGGACCGCTTTGATGAACTTCTCTCCGTTGGAGATACCCTCGCAGTACATTCCGATGACCTTGGTGTTGGGGTCCTCGGAGAAGTACCTCAGGAAATCGGCCTCGTCGAGGTCGCACTTGTTCCCGAAGGTGATGAAGTTGGCGAGACCCACCCCGTTGGCGCAGGACCAGTCGAGGATGGACGATCCGACGGCACCGGACTGGGACATGATGGAGATGTTTCCCGCCTGGGGGAGGAGGTGCGAGAAGGTGTAGTTCACACCGCCCCTGACGTTCATTCCGCCGAAGCAGTTGGGTCCGCAGATCCTGACTCCGAGTTTCTTCGCCTCGGCGACGACCTCCTTCTCCATCTCGGCGCCCTCGGGGCTGTCCTCCTTGAATCCCGCGGTGAGGATGCTCATGTGGTGGATCCCCGCCTCGGCGCAGTCTCTCACGGTCTGCAGGACGAGGGTGTTCTTGACGGCCACGACGGCGAGGTCGACGGGCTCGCCGATCTCCTTGACGTTGGTGTAGGCTTTGAGTCCCTGTATCTCTCCGCCCTTGGGGTTGATGGGGCAGAGTTTTCCTTTGTAATCTGCGTCAAGCATGTTCTTGACGAGCATCCCACCGAGCTTGGTCACATCATTGGATGCGCCGATGATTGCCACGGATTTGGGGCTGAAGAATTCCAACATGATTGGCGGTATAAACTTCCCTTTAATAAATCTAACTTACATGGATGTGAAATTCGTAAAATTGCGTTCGAATATTGTACTAAATCCATGTTTTTCGTAACCAAACTGACATAAATCGTATGAAATTCATCGTTTGACGAAGTTATAGTCAATAATCGTACTAAAAAATCGACATATGACGGATGCCGGTCCTCCGTCCGCAGGGTGCCGGAACGGACGGGGAGGGATCATTCGGACAGCAGCCAATCCACGAGATTCAGATGCCTTACCCCATATCCTGCGCTGGCACATATGCATGCACAGGGGCCGGACCCCGGCCCCTGCGAAATACTGAAATATCCCAGTCTGCGTCCCCATGCTACCGTTCCGACGGAAGGGCGCGACAGATGACCGCCATGTGTACGGGACGGCGTACAGCGGCTCCGTCCCTAATTATTTAGGGCTCCTGCGGTAGCGGCGGCGTGTCGCCGTAGCGATGACCGAAGGCCAACGCGGGGTCCGACACATACTCCCGGCGTACGTCAGTGCTCAGAGACCGGTGTCATCACCGGACCGTGATAGGGCGTGTTAGCGCCCGGGAGACATTCTCCGTTCAGACGAACAGATCCGCATGTCTCAGCCACTCCGCGGCCTCCGTCCTCCCGGGATACATCCCGTCGAGCTGCAGGAATCTCCTTTCGTGCTCCCTTCCTGAGGGATCGAACCCTATCACGGTGTGGCAGAGCTCGTGGTACAGGCAGTAATCCAGCACCGAATCCGGCACATCGGCGTCGTCCAGCGCCGCCGAGAGGGCCACCACGTCCATGACGACGCTGCAGTGGCCGATCTTCCTGGAAGTTGCGGTCTTCATCCACGTCAGGCACAGCCCGGGGTCCTCCTCCACCAATCCGTCGTCCACCAGGCGCCCGTAGGAATCCAGGAGGTTCTTCGCCTCTCCCACGGGGCTGCGGGTGAGATTCTTGCTCCTGCGCAGGAAAATGGGCTGTTTGCGCTCACGGAACGCATCCGACGATATCCATTCCACAACCGGTCCGGGGTAATCCCTGTCGTCGGACGAGAACGCCTTGGCGATGATCGTGTCCGCGAATTCCCTCAGGATCCCGTCGGGGGCGTCGTCCAGATAGTCGGACACCATGAAGTCCGCCATCCTGTACGTCCTCTGCCACCTAATCTTCAGGTCCCTGAAGGCGGTGAACTGCGCCGTAACGTCGTCCAGCCCGTAATCCTTCCCGGCATCGGAGAAGATGCCGTTGAGCCTGTCGTTGTTTATCCTTTCCTTCTCTTTCGTTCCGTCTTCCATAGTCGTCTCTCCGCGTTTTGCGCGGAAAGGACTTCGCGGAGAAGGGATTTTAAAGGCGACCCCTGCAGTTAGCGCTAACTGCGCTCAGAGATTGTAATCCCCGATGTACCTCTTGGGGAGGACGTATATCTCCCCGTCCTTATCGGTGCCGACGGACGCCTCCACCTCGTAGACATCGCGGATGAGTTCCTCGGTGATGACCTTCTTGGGGTCCCCGACGGCGACCAGTTCGCCCTTCTTCATGATAACGCAGAGATCGCAGTACCTGGCCATGAGGGAGATATCGTGCTCCGCCACGAGGATCGTCATGTCCTGCTTCACCATGGCGCGCAGATACTCCATGACGTCCAGTTTGTACTTCATGTCCAGGTGGGACGTGGGCTCGTCCACGAGCATGAGGCGCGGATTCTGCACGTACGCCTTGGCGATGAGCACCCTCTGCCTCTCCCCGGAGGACAGCATGTTCAGGGCGCGATCCTGCAGATGGAGGACCCCGAACTTGCGGAGGGTCTCCTCCACCAGGGATTCGTCCTCCTCCGTCTCCCACCACATGTTCTGCAGATACGGATACCTGCCGAGCATCACCGTCTCGAACACGGTGAGACCGAAAGACGCCGTCATCTCCGCCGGGACGTTCGACACGAGCCTCGCCACCTCGGCGGGGGTCTTGGGAAGGACCGACTCGCCGTCGATGAGGATGTCCCCTCCCGTCGGCTGATGTATCTTGTTTATGCAGCGCATCATCGTCGTCTTCCCGCAGCCGTTCGGCCCGATGAGACCCACCAGGAGACCCGACGGCAGGGAGAACGATATGTCCCTGTCGGCATGGTAGCCGTTCTCGTATACCTTATCCAAATGACGAACTTCCAACAGCGGAGTTTCACCCATTGTACATCCTCCCTCTCCTGATCAGCAGATATGCGAACACAGGCACGCCTATAAGCGTGGTTATGGCTCCCACCGGGAGCTCTATCCCCAGGATTATCATCCTGGAAAGCAGGTCCGCGAACACCATCAGACATCCCCCGAAGGCCATGGATGCCGGGAGGACGAGCCTGTGGTCCCCTCCGAACAGCATACGGCAGAAGTGGGGGATGATCAGTCCCACGAACCCGATGATCCCGACGAATGCCACGCACACGGAGGCCATGACGGACGCCAGGACCAGCATGATCACGTTGAACCTCTTCACGTTGAGGCCCATCTGCCTCGCCTGGCTCTCCCCCAGGAGGACCAGGTTGAGTTCCTTGGCGTACCTCATTATGAAGAACGACAGGATCAGCACCGGGACGAGCACCAGGAGGGCCTGGTTCCATCTGACCTCGGCGAAGGAACCGAATAGCCAGAGGAGTGCGCTCGAGAGCTTGTCCCCCGAGAACACTATCATCACGGTCTGTATGGCGGAGAACACCAGCCCCACGACCACTCCCGACAGGACGTAGGCGTTGGTGGTGGCGCCCGCACGCTGTGCCAGCAGCGTGGTGGCGGCGAATGCCGCCAATCCCCCGATCACCGCGGCGACGGCCGTCAGGTAGACGGAATGGGACGACATGAGTCCGAAGAACGTGAAATCGAATGCGATGACGGCGACCGCCAGCGTACCCGCTCCGGAGGACACTCCCATGATGTACGGATCCACCAGGGGGTTGCGTATGACCGCCTGGTATGCCGCACCCGCCACCGCCAGCCCTATGCCCACGGCGATGGCCGCCACGGCCCTCGGGAAACGGGATGTCTCCAGCGCATCCACGGGGTTCCATATCCCCGTAGGGCCTACGGTGAGCGATAAGAGGGTCATGACCAGCAGCAGGACCACTCCCGTGCACAGGATGAATCCGGCACGGTGTTTCTTGACCGCGATATGCTTCTCCGACGTCCCGTCTATCAGGCGCCTGAATTTCTTCCGGATGTTCCCGCTCTCAGGCATCGTAACTCCTCCCTCTCTTCACGAGCAGATATGCGAACACGGGGACTCCGATCACCGTGGTGATCGCCCCGACCGGCAGCTCGTAGCCGGTCAGCAGGATCCTGGCAAGCAGATCGGCGGCTATCATCAGGAATCCGCCGAAAGCCATGGCCGTCGGGAGCATGAGACGGTGGTCCCCGCCCACGATCATCCTGCTGAGATGCGGGATGACGAGTCCCACGAACCCGATGATGCCGCAGAATGCGACGCAGAAAGCGGTCAGAATGGATGCGAGTATCAGCATTATCCTGTCGAACTTCTTGGCGTCCAGCCCCATCTGCTGCGCCTGATCCTCTCCCAGGAGGACCAGGTTGAGCTCCTTCGCCCAGATCAGCGGTACGAACGAAAGTGCCAGACACGGGATCAGGACGAGCCACAGGTTGTCCCAGCCGACCCTCACGAAGGACCCGTACAGCCACGACAGGGCGCTGGAGACCTTGTTCCCGGCCTCCACCATGATCAGGGACTGCACCGCCGAGAACACCAGCCCTATGACTATTCCCGCAAGGACGTAATTTATGGACTTCCCGCCGGTCTTCTCGGCCAGGAGCATGGTGCATCCGAAGGCCAGAAGACCTCCGACCACGGCGGATACGGCGGTCATGTAGGTGTTTCCGACGGACAGCAGTCCGAAGAACGTGAAGTCCAGGGCGATGACGGCCACCGCGAATGTGCCGGCTCCGGAAGAAACACCCATGATGTACGGCTCCACCAGCGGGTTCTTGATGACCGCCTGGTAAACGGCTCCCGCCACAGAGAGACCGACTCCCACCGCGAAAGCGGCTATGACGCGGGGCAGCCTCTCGTTGTAGATGAGCATCTCCTCGTAGGTGAGGCTGTTTCCGCCCTTCTGTATGGCGGATATCGTGGCGGAGAGCGCCTCTCCCAGACCCATGGTCGTCTTGGATCCGACGCACAGTGCCAGAAGGGCGACGGCGAGGGTGAGGACGAGTCCCGTCCCGATCACCAGGCGCAGCTTGCGGCGGCTCTTGGTGTTGTGGGTGTATTCCTCCCCGAAGAAGTAACGCATGATGCGGCTGCGGAGATCGGCATAGGGGTGTTCCCACTTCAACCCGTACCTCATGACGGCCCAAAGCGCCGCGAGGATGCATATCAGGATCAGGATTACGACGGCCAGCTTCTCCCAGAGAGGGGTCTCGGGAACGTAGTCCTCCTCGTCATACTCGGTCAGATCCCCGGAGATCGCATACGCCCCGGCATCGTTGCCGGCGAGGAACATATTATCCACCACCGTGACGGCAGTCATGGAGTACTGTCTCTTCGGGGGTTCCGTCATACCGGTCACCGTCCCGCCGACCGTCATACCGACGGTAGCGCCGTTGGCGCTGCCGTAGATCGAGATGTACAGCATGCTGCCGTTCACGAGGGTCGGCGTCGCATGGGTGCTGCGGGTCCCGGAGATGAACGCGCTTATGAGCTCGTAACTCCCGTCGGTACCTATCTTGTATATCCCGTTGTATGCGGCGGCGATGACGCCGGAGAACTCCCCGCCGGTGTAACGGGTGAGATAATTGGTGGTGGATCCGATGGCGCCCGACTGTACATCCGCCACGGATGTGAGGGATGTCCCGTCGAATGCGTACACCGCGACACCGCTCCTCGCGGTGTTCATCCCGCGGCCGTCGGAATACGTCACGAAAACGGTGTACGAATCTCCCGTCTTGACGAAGACGGGGGTGTTCGCGGCACCTGTGAGTGTGCCTTGGTACTCCGTCTGGAATACCTTCTCCTTCACGATCAGCGACCCGTCGTGCTTGTCCAGGATGTAGAGGTGCCCGTCGTAGGCGCCGGCGGCGACGTAGCCGTCCGTGACGGTGGGTGCGGTGTAATACGTCCTCCCGCCCATCTGATAGGACCATATCAGATTCAGATCCATGTCGAAACAGTACAGCATCCCGCTGTACGCCTTGACGTAAATCGCCCCGGAATCGTAGACCAGGGATGCGGGACCCTCTCCGTACGGGCTTCCCATCACACTCGGATCCGTGTCGTTGGGGAGGATCGTCTCATCGTCCCACGGGGCTCCGCCGAACGTGGTCACGTTGCAGTTGTTCTCGCCGGGACCTTCGGCCCATCCGAAACGGTAGATGTGCCCGTTAGAGGACGGGACATAGATGTATTCCCCGGCGATGAGGCAGGTGGTGGTCTCGAACATCGTGCAGCGGTAATCGAATCTCCATTCCTCCTCGCCCGTCTTTGCGTTATGGGACACCACGGATGCGGTGTGGCTGCCGTCGGTGGGGTACCCGTACTTCACGAACACGTGTCCCTGCGCATAGAGTATGGAGGAATACGATCCGATAATGTCCGACGGGAAGCAGCTCCATTCCACCGTCCCGGGTTCATCCGAGAGAACTGCGGTTTGATTGGCGGAATTCTCCGCATCCGCCTCGACCATGGTCCACGAGGATTTGTAATCCGGGGTCTCGACCGGACATACGCCGTCGGGATAGAATCCGACGGCGAGAGGGGCTTTGGAGTAAGTTGCAGAGAGGTCCGCAACCTCTATCCATTTCGCCGAGGAGTACTTCCACAGATAAACGTGCCAGGTGCTGCCGATCGTTTTGCCCGTGGTGCCCGGAACGGACAGCGAACCGCCCGTATCGGACGCCCCGACGGTATCCGATGTCTTCCCGTACACCGTGAGGGACGTCCCGGACAGGGAACACGGTATGCCTGCCGCCGTGAGCGAGTTCACGACCGTCTCGCCTACGGAAAGTGCGACGCTTGCGGCGATCCACTGGGTGTCCCCGTTCCCGCGGTCCACCAGGAAGTCCCCTCCGTAGGGGCCGATGCTCCCGGAGTCTTCCGCGGAAGATGTCGGAACGGCGGAGATCGCATACGCCCCGGCATCGTTGCCGGCGAGGAACATATTATCCACCACCGTGACGGCAGTCATGGAGTACTGTCTCTTCGGGGGTTCCGTCATACCGGTCACCGTCCCGCCGACCGTCATACCGACGGTAGCGCCGTTGGCGCTGCCGTAGATCGAGATGTACAGCATGCTGCCGTTCACGAGGGTCGGCGTCGCATGGGTGCTGCGGGTCCCGGAGATGAACGCGCTTATGAGCTCGTAACTCCCGTCGGTACCTATCTTGTATATCCCGTTGTATGCGGCGGCGATGACGCCGGAGAACTCCCCGCCGGTGTAACGGGTGAGATAATTGGTGGTGGATCCGATGGCGCCCGACTGTACATCCGCCACGGATGTGAGGGATGTCCCGTCGAATGCGTACACCGCGACACCGCTCCTCGCGGTGTTCATCCCGCGGCCGTCGGAATACGTCACGAAAACGGTGTACGAATCTCCCGTCTTGACGAAGACGGGGGTGTTCGCGGCACCTGTGAGTGTGCCTTGGTACTCCGTCTGGAATACCTTCTCCTTCACGATCAGCGACCCGTCGTGCTTGTCCAGGATGTAGAGGTGCCCGTCGTAGGCGCCGGCGGCGACGTAGCCGTCCGTGACGGTGGGTGCGGTGTAATACGTCCTCCCGCCCATCTGATAGGACCATATCAGATTCAGATCCATGTCGAAACAGTACAGCATCCCGCTGTACGCCTTGACGTAAATCGCCCCGGAATCGTAGACCAGGGATGCGGGACCCTCTCCGTACGGGCTTCCCATCACACTCGGATCCGTGTCGTTGGGGAGGATCGTCTCATCGTCCCACGGGGCTCCGCCGAACGTGGTCACGTTGCAGTTGTTCTCGCCGGGACCTTCGGCCCATCCGAAACGGTAGATGTGCCCGTTAGAGGACGGGACATAGATGTATTCCCCGGCGATGAGGCAGGTGGTGGTCTCGAACATCGTGCAGCGGTAATCGAATCTCCATTCCTCCTCGCCCGTCTTTGCGTTATGGGACACCACGGATGCGGTGTGGCTGCCGTCGGTGGGGTACCCGTACTTCACGAACACGTGTCCCTGCGCATAGAGTATGGAGGAATACGATCCGATAATGTCCGACGGGAAGCAGCTCCATTCCACCGTCCCGGGTTCATCCGAGAGAACTGCGGTTTGATTGGCGGAATTCTCCGCATCCGCCTCGACCATGGTCCACGAGGATTTGTAATCCGGGGTCTCGACCGGACATACGCCGTCGGGATAGAATCCGACGGCGAGAGGGGCTTTGGAGTAAGTTGCAGAGAGGTCCGCAACCTCTATCCATTTCGCCGAGGAGTACTTCCACAGATAAACGTGCCAGGTGCTGCCGATCGTTTTGCCCGTGGTGCCCGGAACGGACAGCGAACCGCCCGTATCGGACGCCCCGACGGTATCCGATGTCTTCCCGTACACCGTGAGGGACGTCCCGGACAGGGAACACGGTATGCCTGCCGCCGTGAGCGAGTTCACGACCGTCTCGCCTACGGAAAGTGCGACGCTTGCGGCGATCCACTGGGTGTCCCCGTTCCCGCGGTCCACCAGGAAGTCCCCTCCGTAGGGGCCGATGCTCCCGGAGTCTTCCGCGGAAGATGTCGGAACGGCGGAGACGCCAATCATCAGGAACACGAGTGCCAGACATGTGAAGATCTTCGCACGCATATCATTCACCGAACCCCATGTCCTTGGTGTAGGTCAGGTATTTCTCGTAATCGTTCCCGATCGCCTTCGGCAGCGCATCCCCGCCGAACGCATCGGGGTTCAGGATCTTCGCGAGTATCTCGAAGAACTGCACCGACCTCGGCGACGCCCTCTGGGACATCTCCCCCATATCCTCGCACAGCAGGTAGATCTCCCCGTTCCTGTAGGCGCCCGTATCCTTCCATTCCTTGGCGAGCTGGGACATCATCAGGTCGTATTCATCCGCGGAATAGGTGTCGGAATCGAGGATGATGATGCAGGACGGGTTGTACTTGGTCACGTATTCCGCAGTGAGATGCACCCACCCGTTCATCTCCGATGCCACGTTGCTTCCGTTCACAACAAGCATCATATCTCCCGCATAGGTACCGGAACCGGCCACCGTCGGAGATGCGGAAGTGCTCAGCGGCATCAGCACCGTGGTCTTCTCCCCGCCTGCCACAACCGTCTTTATCTTCTCCACCGCGGACTCTATGTCCCTGATAACCTCCTGGGCACGGAGTTCGTAATGCATCGCCACCCCGACCAGGAAGACATTGTCGATGATGGACTGCATATCGTCCGCATCGTAGATCACGACGGAGGCGATCTCAGAGTTGCGGAGGGTCTTGGCGGCCTGCACATGATTGTACTGGGAACCGTCACAGATGGCCATGTCGGGGGACGTGCTCATTATGGCCTCATAACTGGGGTCGGTATACGTCCCCACGACCGCGATGGTCCCGTTATTGCGGCCGGCGGTCACGGATGACGGATAGTTGCTGTACACATCGGTTCCCACGAGCAGAGAGACCGCGTTCATAGAGGCCGCGATCTCGGTACATACCGGAGAGAGCGTGACCATGCGGGAAGGCTGCGAGTACCCGTACACCGACGTCCCGGTGGCGTCCACGGCCACCGCGGGTTTCCCGCCGTCGGAAGTGTACGCCCAGACGGTGACGGTATGGTCGGAGACATCTATGTCGTAACTCTCCGCTTCAGTATAATCGACGGAACCCTTCTCCACGTACCAGAGACCCCACTTGCCGTCCGTGCCGTTCGTATAGTCTTTCAATCCGTCGTTCACCGATACGAGAATCCCGTCGTTCAGCGAATATGTGTATCCGTTGGAGGTACAGGCAAGTTCCAGAAGCGCCAGGGGATCGTCGGTCTCGTTGTAGTCTGCATCCGTCCAGACGGTGTTGTATTCTCCGAAATCCATCACGATGCCTTCGGACTGATACATCGTGGCGTTGGAACCGAGGCCGTTAAGGACCACGGAAAGGACCGCCCCTGCAAGTATCACGGCTACGGTGATGACGACCTTCGTGCGCATCATCTTGGAATGCCATCCGGAACTGCCGGAACTTCTCTCATGTATCCAGGAATTGTCGACCATCGGTGCGGCTCCGCTGCGGAAATATCCGTCCGCCCAAAAAGGGCATTATGGGCTGGTTAAGCCCGTTCTCGATATAAGTAGAATTCGACTATACATCCAATCCAATGCCGCAATGGTACGGAATCCTCCGTCTGGCACATCCCTGTTCCTGCGCAGATCGGCCTGAAGGTCACCTCGTTGGATACAGAATCCGAGAGGGTCTGTTCCGTAACGGCACGGAGTTTTAGGGCCACCTATACCTTTTATAGTACGATACACTAACCCGTCCTATGGTCACAATCACCGCTGACGCGGAGAAGTTCATCAGCGAACTTCTCGAGAAGAACCAGAAGACCGGATGGGGAATCAAGGTGTACCTCTCCGGATACGCGTGCTCCGGCCCCCAGTTCGGAATGTCCTTCCAGGAGAAGGCGGGAGAAGGGGAGAAGGAAGACAATTCCGCTTCCAGCTTCAAGATGTTCTACGACGAGGAGACCGAGAAGGCCCTGCAGGACTGCGTCATCGAATTCGTCGACGACCCCAACTTCGGCACCGGCCTCTCCATCCGCAACCCCAACTTCAACGGGTGCGCCTCCTGCGGCGGCGGATGCGGCGGCTCCTACTGATTTCAAACCCCGGGGCCTCCGTGCCCCGTCCTCTTTTTTCAGATTCGGGCACCCCCCGACAACGCTTTTAAATGACCCAGACATGAAGATGTACGATGGAGTACGCCGACGTTCCCGGAATCGCACAGGGCAGACTGGAAAAGAGAAGATACCAGTCCGCCATGGCGGAGGGCTGCCTGAAGGAGAACTCCCTTGTGATCCTTCCCACGGGCCTCGGCAAGACGGCCGTCGCGCTCCTGGCCGCCGCGGAGGTCCTGCGGAAGGGAAAGAAGGTGCTTATGCTGGCGCCCACGAAACCCCTGGTAGACCAGCACGGCGATTACTTCTCATCCATGCTCCCCGGCACCCGCGTCGCGATGATGACCGGACATATGCCTCCGAAGAAGAGGAAGGAGTCCGTGGAGGGATCCGATTTCATAGTATCAACCCCGCAGTCGGTCTCCAACGACCTGGACAACGGCGTGTATGATCTGGAAGGATTCGGCCTCGTCGTCTACGACGAGGCCCACAGGGGGACGGGCAACTACGACTACGTCAACGTGGCGAAATACGTCCCCGAAGGTGCCGTATCCCTCGGCATGACCGCATCCCCTGGGAGCGATCTCGCGAAGATCGAGGAGGTCTGCGGCAATCTGGGTCTTACGAGGATCGACGTCCGTTCGGATGACGACCCGGACGTGTCCCCGTACGTCCACGACACATACGTGAACCGCATAGTCGTGAACCTCCCGAAAGACCTCTGCGACGTATCCGAACTCCTGCACAAGATGCTGTACAGGGAATTCGGGAGCCTTTCGGCGATGCATCTGACCGTCCCCAACTGGCCCCTGTCGAAGAAACATATGCTGACCGTCCAGGGGACGCTGCAGGCGAGACTCCGGAACGGCGAGAAGAGCATGACGCTGTACCGCGGACTGAGCCTGACGTCCATGTGCATCAAACTCCTGTATGCGGTGGAACTGGCAGAGACCCAGGGCATGTCCCCGCTGAGAACGTTCTTCGCCAAGATCGATGCCGGCGGAAGGGACCCGAAGGGGCCGAAGGCCGACAGGGAGATAGTGAAAAGCGAGGAATACAGGCAGATCTGGCACATTCTCGAGACGTCGGATGTGGAACACCCGAAGGTATCCCGCATCATGAGCCTTGTGAGCAGGGTCCTGAACTCGGGCGAGAGTCCGAAGATCCTCGTGTTCGCCCAATACAGGGAGACCTGCGACATACTCGCGGAGAAACTGTCCCAGGTGGAGAACGCCCGGGTGACGAAGCTCATCGGTCAGGCCAACGGGGGCCTGAAACAGAAGGAGCAGATCGAGATGCTCGATAAGTTCCGCAACGGGAACTTCAACATCGTGATATCCACGTCCGTGGGGGAGGAGGGACTAGACATAACCAGCACCAACGCCGTGATATTCTACGAACCCGTCTCCTCCGAGATCAGGACGATCCAGAGGAGGGGACGCACCGGAAGAAAGAACGACGGAGAGGTCTACGTCCTCATAGCCGCCGGCACCATGGACGAAGTGGTCGAAAGTGCCAGCAAAAAGAAAGAGGCTCTCATGAGACAGAGGCTGGAGACCCTCAGCAGGGATCTTCGGAAGAAACGTCCGATGAGCAAGTCGCAGACGGGCATCGACGGCTACTGATCTCCGAATAGAATTTATAAAAATGAAAAGGCCCGGATTCCGTTTCCGGAGTCCGGTAAATGGTTTTACTCAAAGGTTTCAGGAGCAACCCGATTTCTTCACGGCGAAGACTATCACGGCAATCGCGATAATCGCGAGGATGGCTGCGCCGACGTAGATGAGGATGTTGGAGTTGCCGTCATCATCGCTTACGGATTCAGGGAGCAGGGTCCAGTATCCGAATCCGCTGTTGCAGTACTTCGAGGCATCGTCCCCGGTGGGCTC